>NZ_QKTH01000001.1:0-514505 GCF_003234485.1 Curtobacterium sp. MCLR17_034 | reverse complement strand
GGCGGGGGCCGGAGCAGGCGCGGGTGCCGGCTTGCTCGGAGTGCTCGGCTTGCTCGGGGTGCTCGGCTTCGCGGGGGTGCCGGGGTTCGACGGGGTGCCGGGCTTGGACGGCGTGCTCGGCACGGCCGGGGTGGAGGTCCCGCCGCCGGTGCTGCCGGTGCCGCCCGTGTTGCCACCGCTCGTGCCGCCGCCGGTGGCGTTCCCGGTGCCGGAGCCGTTCCCGGTGCCGGCGTCGTTTGTCTGCTTCGCGATGGCGGCCGCGGCGGCCTTCGCCTGCTGCGCACTCCAGTACGCGGTCTCCGTCGCGACGCTCGTGCCCTTCAGGTACGCGAGCTGGCGCAGGACCTCGGCCTGCTGGTCCTGTTCCTTCTGCACCCGGGCCTGGGCGCCCGCGGCCACGTCGTTGGCCGTCGCGAAGGTGGTCTTCGTCGCCTCGGTCGCCTTGCTCAGGGCCTTCTCGGCCGCGGACTGCTGGGCGGCCAGGGACTCGACGGTCTTCTGGTCGGCGCGTGCCTCGGCCAGGACGGTCGCGGAGCGCTCGGACAGGTGCGACATCGTGCCGACGCGGTAGAGCAGGTCCTTCGAGTCCGACGAGTCCATGAGCATGGTCGTCGACAGGTCACCGCCGCCCGTGCGGGACAGCTCGACCACGAGCCCGGCGACCTGACCGGCCGAGTCGTCCGCCCGGGCCTTCGCACGCTTCGACTGCGCGGACAGGTCGGCGAGGGTGTCCTTCGCCTCCTGCTGCTGCGACGCCGCGAGGGCGTACGCCTGCCCGGCCTGCTGCTCGGCGACACCGGCCTGGTCGGCGGCGTCCTGCAGCGTGCCGAGCCGGTCGCTCAGCTCGTCGACCGTCTGCTGGGCGTCGGCGGCATCCGACTTGGCGGCCTTGACGTCGTCCCAGGACGGACCCGAGGGTGCGGCCTGGGCCGGTCCGGCGATGACGACCGACAGGCCGATGCCGAGCACGGCGATGGTCGCGATCCCGCAGGAGAACGAGCGAGCGGAGGTGGTCATGACGTGGGTCGACGCCTTCTGGTGGCGCTGATGCTCATACCGAGATCCCCCGCGCTGCCATGAAGGGGACCGGGTCGACGGCAGCGCCGTTGATCCGGGTCTCGAAGTGGAGGTGGCACCCGGTCGACCAGCCGGTCGAGCCGATCTTGGCGATCTGCTGTCCGGCGGTGACGTGCTGTCCGGCGGTGACCATGATCCCGCCGTCGACGACGTGGCCGTACGCGGTGGAGATGCCGCCGCCGTTGTCGAGGATGACCTCGTTGCCGTACCCGCCACCGTTGCCGGCGAAGGTGACGGTGCCGTCGTGCGCCGCGTAGATCGGGGCGTAGCAAGCCGGGGCCAGGTCGACGCCCGCGTGCAGGGCGCTGACGTGCGTGTAGGGGTCGACGCGGTAGCCGTACGGGCTGGTCTGGAACCCGCCGGCGGGTCGGACCCACCCGGCCGGGTTGGCGCTGCCGCCACCGGTACCGCCCTGGTTGGTCGCCGCGGCCTTGGCTGCTGCCTTCGCGGCGGCTGCTGCGAGGCGGGCCTGGCGGGCCTTCTCGGCAGCGACGCCCTTGCGGTAGTCGGCCTCGACGCCGCGCTGCTTCGAGGTGAGCGCGGTCAGCTGCGCCTCGAGCCGGGCCTCGTTGTCGTTCTGGGCGTCCACCGCGGTCTGTGCGGCGTCGGCGGCACCCTGGGCCTGCTGCATCTTCGACTGTGCGGCGTCGGCCAGGTCCCCGAGGGCCTGCTTGGCGCGGTCCGCCTTGTCGGCGAGGCCCTGGGCCACACCGCGGTCCTGCGAGGCCTGCGCGTAGATGCCCTCGGACTGCTCGCTGAGCTTCGACATGGCGCCGAGCTCGTAGAGCAGGTCGCCGGAGTCGGACGGGTGCGTGAGGATGTCCGTCGTCACGTCGTCACCGCTGGTGCGACCGAGCTGGGCGGCGAGCTGACCGGCCTGCTCCTCGGACCGTGCGGCGGTCTGCTTGGCCTCATCGGCCTGCGACTGGAACTTCTTCTGCTTGAGCGTCGCCTCGTCGTACTTGTTCTGCGCGGCCTGGTACGCCTCGCCCGCGGCCTGTGCGGCCTTCTGCTTGGCAGCGGCCTCGCTCTTCAGCGATGAGATGAGCGACTTGATCTCGCTGACCTTGGCCTGCTGGGCACTGGTCGACGACTTCGCCCGCTGCACCTCGTCCCAGCTCGGGTAGCTCGCGGCGCTGGCGGACGACGCCGGGGCGAGGACCGCGAGCGTGCCGGCTGTGAGCGCGACGGCGACCGCGGCGGCGATCAGGCGGCTGCGGGAGCGGAGGGAGAAGGGAGTGGAGGTCGACATGTATCTCGATTTCGTAACAGCGCGGCAAGGCTCACGCACGTAACACTGTTAACAGGTGCAACAGTAACAACAGGGGTCGCAGGCTCGACAGCCCCTCGGACGAGGGGTGCGGCCGCCGACGATGCTCGCACCGACAGCATCGGAGACCCGTGCGCTGACGGCGCGACACGCCGGGGATGCACGGTTGGCGGGGTCGGATTTGTGAAACCCGGGGGGCATCCGTATGCTTGTCCATCGGTAGCGCGATGCACTGCTTGCGGCCCTATCGTTTAGTGGCCTAGGACACCGCCCTTTCACGGCGGCAGCACGGGTTCGAATCCCGTTGGGGTCACTCCTTGAGTGAGCGAGCAAGTAGTACTGAACAACACCACAGCAATTCAATATGGCCCTGTAGCGCAGCTGGTTAGCGTGCCGCCCTGTCACGGCGGAGGTCGCGGGTTCAAGTCCCGTCAGGGTCGCCACGGCTGGATAGCTCAGTTGGTAGAGCGTTCGACTGAAAATCGAAAGGTCCACGGATCGATGCCGTGTCCAGCCACCGGTGAAGGCCCCCTGCTTCGGCAGGGGGCCTTTTCCGTTGTCTGGCCGGTGTGACCTGCTCGCAAAACACCGGTGTTCGCGCATCGAGCCGCGGCATGCGCGTGTTCAACGGGCGAACACCGGTGTTTTGCGGACTGCCTACGCCTCGCGGGTCTTCGGGCTGCTGTCGTTCGTCTTCGCCGGGTCGCGCTCGACCACCGCGCCCAGGGCATCGTCGATCCGCGACATGAGCTCCGCCGGGATCGTGACGCCGGCAGCGCCCGCGTTGTCGTGCACCTGCTCCGGACGCGAAGCCCCGATGATCGCCGAGGCGACGTTCTCGTTCTGCAGGACCCAGGCGACCGCGAGCTGTGCCATCGACAGGTTCAGCTCGTCGGCGACCGGCTGCAGCTCCTGCACCGAGGACAGCACCTCGTCGCGCATGAACCGCTTGATCATGTCCGCGCCGCCCTTGTCGTCGGTCGCGCGGGAGCCCTCGGGCAGCGGCTGACCCGGCTTGTACTTGCCGGTGAGCACACCCTGGGCGATCGGCGACCAGACGATCTGCGAGATGCCGAGTTCCTTCGAGGTGGGGACGACCTCGTCCTCGATGACCCGCCACAGCGCCGAGTACTGCGGCTGGTTCGAGATGAGCTGGAAGCCGAGGTCCTTCGCGAGCGCAGCGCCGGCCCGCAGCTGGTCCGCGGTCCACTCGCTGACGCCGACGTACAGGACCTTGCCCTGACGCACGATGTCCGCGAAGGCCTGCATCGTCTCTTCGAGCGGGGTCTCGTGGTCGTAGCGGTGCGCCTGGTACAGGTCGACGTAGTCCGTCTGCAGCCGCTGCAGCGAGCCGTCGATCGACTCGAGGATGTGCTTGCGCGACAGCCCGGTGTCGTTGTGGCCCTTCGGACCGGTCGGCCCGAACACCTTCGTGGCGATCTCGAGGGACTGGCGCCGCTCCCCCTTGAGCGCTTCGCCGAGGACCGTCTCCGCGCCGGTGTTGGCGTAGACGTCGGCGGTGTCGAACGTCGAGATGCCGACCTCGAGGGCGGCCTTGACGCAGGCGATCGCCGCGTCGTTCTCGACCTGGGATGCGTGGGTGAGCCAGTTGCCGTAGGTGATCTCGGAGACCTTGAGGCCCGAGTTGCCGAGGTAGCGGTACTCCATGTGCGTGTCACTCCTGTCGTGGGGCGCGTCGGTGCGACCCGAACCGTGACGGTAGTCCGACGTCGTCGGCGCGCACTCGGCAAGGCGGCGCGGCGCTGTACGCTGATGTTTCAGAAACGGTCCGCAAAGACGAAACCCCGGCGATGTGGCCTGAGCCAGTGATCGTTCCGGGGTCTTCGATATATGAGTTTACGGGGCGAGCGTTCGATGTCAACTGGAGGTCGCGTGGAGCCGGCGGACGTCGTGGACCTGCTGACCCGGGAACGCCTTCGTTCCTCCTTCCACGCTGTGCCCGACGACGCACGCGCTGTCGGGCTCGACAAATGGAACATGCGAGCTGCAGCTGCCGTGATGGAGCTGACGGGGGCGGTCGAGATCGTGGTGCGCAACGCCGCAGACGTGCAGCTCCGCGCTTGGGCAACTGCTCGTCACCCCGGCTCATCCTGGCTCGACGTCGTTCCCCTCGACGCCCAAGGCAAGAACGATCTGGTCGTCGCGCGACGACGTGCCACGCGAGGGGGGAAACGAGCAGAAGTGCACGGGCGAGTCGTCGCCGAACTGAGCTTCGGGTTCTGGCGGTACCTGTTCGAGTCTCGTTACCTGACGGCCCTGTGGACACCGGCACTCCACCGCGCGTTCCCACACGGCCCGGCGGATGCGCTGACTCGCCAGCGCGAGGTTCGGACACGTATGCAGCAACTGCACTTCGTGCGGAACCGCGCCGCGCACCACGAGCCGATCCATGGGCGTGATCTTCGGCGGGACCACGATTACGCGATCGAACTGCTCGGATGGATCCACCCCGGCGCCGCGGCTTGGGCACAGGACGTGACGATGCTCGGCACGGTGCTCGGTGCCCGACCCAGCATCTGAGGGGCAGGATCGGAGGGGTTCGGCGCAGGGCTGCGCCGCGGAGAGCGAGGGAGCATCCATGACCGGAGCGAGCGTGTTGTTCATCGGCGGGAGCGGCGTGATCAGCGCCGCCTGCGTCCGGGAAGCCGTCGAGCAGGGGTTCGACGTGACCGTGCTCAACCGGGGGACCACCGGGGGCAGGCCGATCCCGGAGGGTGTGACGCGCCTCCAGGCCGACGTGTCGGACCGCAGCGCACTGGCGGACGCACTCGGCGACCAGCGCTTCGACGTGGTCGTGAACTGGATCGCCTTCACGCCGGACCAGGTGCAGGCCGACGTCGACTTCTTCGCGGGGCGGACGCGGCAGTACGTGTTCATCAGCTCGGCCTCGGCGTACCAGACGCCGGCAACGCACCTGCCGATCACCGAGTCGACGCCGCTGAAGAACCCGTACTGGCAGTACTCGCGCGACAAGATCGCGTGCGAGGAGCTGCTGATGGAGGCGTACCGGGAGCAGGACTTCCCGGTGACGATCGTGCGGCCGTCGCACACCTACGACGAGACGAAGCTGCCGCTGACCGGCGGCTGGACCGCGGTCGCTCGGATGCGTGCCGGCAAGCCGGTCATCATCACCGGCGACGGCACCTCGCTGTGGACCCTGACGCACAGTCGCGACTTCGCGGTCGGGTTCACGGGGCTGCTCGACCGGGCCGAGGCGATCGGTGAGCCCTTCACGATCACGAGCGATGAGGCCCCGACGTGGAACGCCATCGCGCACGAGATCGCGGCGGCGGCCGGGGTCGAGGACCTGCGGATCGTGCACGTGCCGGCGGACGCGATCAACGCCGTCGACCCTGAGTGGGGCGCGGCGCTGCTCGGCGACAAGGCGAACAGCTCGGTGTTCGACAACAGCAAGGTCCGGTCGCTCGTGCCGTGGTACCGGCCGCGCACGACCTACCGGCAGGGTGTGCGCGAGGTCATCGCCTGGTACGAGGCGCACCCCGAGGAGCAGGTCGTCGACGAGCGGCTCGATGCCCTGATGGACGAGCTGGCGGCGCGCTGGGCGGTGTGAGCCGCACTTGGTGAGCAGAAATGGTCGGGTACCGTGTGGCGACCCGACCATTTCTGCTCACGAAACGCCCGCGTCAGGCGCGCGCGGCGAGCACGTCCGCCAGGGTTCCGATCGCGAAACGCAGCTCGTCGTCGGTGACGACCAGGGGCGGCGCGAAGCGGATCGTCGACCCGTGGGTGTCCTTCACCAGGAGCCCGCGGTCGGCGAG
Source organism: Curtobacterium sp. MCLR17_034 (assembly GCF_003234485.1). Lineage (NCBI taxonomy): Bacteria > Bacillati > Actinomycetota > Actinomycetes > Micrococcales > Microbacteriaceae > Curtobacterium > Curtobacterium sp. MCLR17_034. The sequence continues at coordinate 508,358 of NZ_QKTH01000001.1, read as the reverse complement.
GTCCTTCGAGATCGCCTTGCCGGTGCCGAGCGCGGGGTCGATGTCGATCCCGGCCCAGAGTCCGGCGACCCGGTGCGAGACGACACCCTTGCCGAGCAGGTCGTCGAGCAGCCCGCGCAACAGCGGTTCGCCGTCGAAGGCCCGCTGCTGGAACGTGCCCTCACCGAGCATCGCCACGACCTCGGCACCGACGGCTGCGGCGAGCGGGTTGCCGCCGAAGGTCGATCCGTGCTCGCCGGGGCGCAGGACGCCCAGGACATCGCGCGAGCCCACCACCGCGGACACCGGCACGATGCCGCCACCGAGGGCCTTGCCGAGTGTGATCAGGTCGGGACGCACCCCGACGCGCTGCACCGCGAGCGTGTGCCCCGTGCGACCGAGACCGGACTGGATCTCATCGGCGATGAACAGCGCGCCGAACTCGTCGCAGACCGCCCGGACGTCAGGAAGGTAGGACTCCGGCGGGATGACCACGCCGCCCTCGCCCTGGATCGGCTCGAGCAGCACGGCGACGACGGTCTCGTCCATCGCCTCGCGCAGAGCCGCAGCGTCGCCGTACGGCACCGTGCGGAAGCCGGGCGTGAACGGCCCGAAGTCATCGTGGGCCGAGGGGTCGTCCGAGAACGAGATGATCGTCGTGGTGCGACCGTGGAAGTTCCCGGACGCGACGATGATCGTCGCCCGCTCGGCCGGCACTCCCTTGACCCGGTAGCCCCAGGCACGGGACACCTTGATCGCGGACTCGACGGCCTCGGCACCGGTGTTCATCGGCAGGACCATCTCGGTCTCCGTCAACGCAGCCAGTGCTGCGGCGAACGGCCCGAGCTGGTCGTTCACGAACGCGCGGCTCGTGAGCGTCACGCGGTCGAGCTGCGCCCGTGCGGCATCGAGCAGCCGCGGGTTGCCGTGGCCGAAGTTCACCGCCGAGTACGCGGCGAGGCCGTCCAGGTACTGCTTGCCGTCGACGTCGGTGACGGTCGCTCCGGCACCCGACGCGATGACGACGGGCAGCGGGCTGTAGTTGTGCGCGAGGGCGCGGTCCTCGACGGCGAGCGCCGCCGCGGTGTTGACCCCGAGCGACGCTGCCGCCGACATCAGCTGACCCCGAGCGAACGCGCGACCGAGGTGCCGGTGCCGACCGGGTGCAGGTCGAGCGTGCAGCACTTCACGCCGCCACCGCCGAGCAGCAGCTCGGACAGGTCGACGCCGATCGGGTTGTAGCCCTTCTCGCGCAGCTGCTCAGCGAACCGAACAGCCCGGGCGGCGATCACGACGTTGTACCCGTCGGAGTACGAGTTCAGGCCGAGGATCGCGGCGTCCTCTTCCGTGGCGATGATCGCGTCCGGGAAGCGCTCGCGCAGGATCGCCAGCGACGGCTCGTCGAAGGCGCTCTCCAGGTACGCGATGTTGCTCGTCCCGTCGACGGCGGGCTCGGGGTCGAGCACGGCGATCGCGGTGTCGAGGTGGTAGAAGCTCGGGTTGATGAGCTTGAGGGTGACGACCTCGCGGCCGTAGATCTTCGCGAGCTCGTCGTGCGAGGTGCTGTCCGACCGGAAGCCCGTGCCGGCGAAGATGGTGTCCCCGATGAGCAGGAAGTCACCCTCGCCCTCGTTGGTCTGCTCCGGCTCGGCGACGGTCAGACCGGCCTGGCGGAACCAGTCCATGTACGCGGGGCCCTCGGGCTGGCGCTCGGGGTACTGGAACTTCGCGCCGTACGCGATGCCGTCGAGGACGAACCCGCCGTTGGCCGCGTAGACCATGTCCGGCAGGCCGTCGATCGGGTCGATGTACGAGATGTCGAAGCCGAGCTGCTCGTAGACGGCGACGAGCGACTCCCACTGCTCGACGGCCTTCGACGTGTCGGTCGGCTCCTCCGGGTGCATCCACGGGTTGATCCGGTAGCTCACGGTGTAGAAGTCCGGCTTGCACATCAGGATCGTGCGCTTGGTGGCGACACGGGCCGGGGTGGCGACGGACTCGGGGGCGGGTGCGGTGTTCGACATCAGTCCTCCTGGAAGGGACCGGGGCCCGAGCCTGCCAGGAACCGAAACGGAACGAGGAGAAGAGCTCCGGTGAGATGCAGGCTCACTCACCGCAGCGGACCAGGTCGACGCCGTGTCGATCTTTCCACACACCGTCCACGGAGTGCAGTCCCCCGCCTGCGGGACCGTGACACCCGTTCGGGTGACGCACGTTTCGTGCGCGAGACCCACCAGCCTCGCAACAAGTCCGCGTACGATGGGGACAAATGGATACGCTCGACCACCGCATCCTGGATCAGCTCCGGGACAACGCCCGCGCCGGCTACGGCGACATCGGGTCGGTGGTCGGACTCTCGGCCTCGGCCGTCAAGCGCCGTGTCGACCGGCTGGTCGGTGACGGCGTCATCCAGGGCTTCACGATCAAGGTCGACCCCGCCGTCGAGGACCGCGGCACCGAGGCCTGGGTCGAGCTCTACTGCCGCGGCACCGTCTCGCCCGACGAGCTGCGTGCCCTGCTCGACACCGTCCCCGAGGTCATCGACGCCGGCACGGTCACCGGCAGCGCCGACGCCGTCGTGCACATGCGCTCGAAGGACCTGTCCGCGCTCGAGGAGGCGCTCGACAAGGTCCGCCTCGCACCCCAGGTCGACCACACCCGCTCCGCGATCGTGCTCTCCAAGCTCGTCAGTCGAGAGACCGCGTAACGTCCCACGCATGGGACGGAAGACGGTCTGGAGGCGCGACTCGGCACCCACGGGATCGCGTCCGGCCCGGCAGCTGGTCACCGCTGCGGGCCTCGCCTACGTCGCGAACTGCCTGTGGGGCACCGCGGTCGCCGTGCGGCTGATCCGCACGAAGAAGCTCCGCGTCGTGCACCACGGGCTGTTCGTCGTGACCGCGACCCTGACCGGCTTCGCCGCGACGACCCCCGCGTGGACGCGCGACCGGACCGCACTGTTCCTGCTGCCGGCACTCGTGCCCCTGGCGGTCGCTCCACGCACCAACCCGCGCTCCGGAGCACACTGGAAGGTCGCGGTCGCCGCCGCACCGTCCTACCTGGGGGCCGTGCTCGCCCGCAGGCGATCAGAGAGGTGAGCAGTGGAGCTGTTCGAGGCCATCCGACGACGACGCACGACGAACGGGCCGTTCCTGCCCGATCCGGTGTCGGACGAGCACCAGCGACTGCTCATGGAGCTCGCCGGCCGGGCACCGTCGCAGCTCAACAGCCAGCCGTGGCGCTTCGTGCTGATCGAGGAGCGCCAGACGATCGACCGCGTCGCCGAGATCAGCGGCAGCTCGATGACCCGCACCATGGCCGAGGGCACGTTCTTCGAGCGGTACAAGCCGTACTTCCGGTTCTCGAAGGCCGAGATGGACGAGCGACGCGACGGGATGCTGTTCGACAAGCTCCCCGGGCCACTGCGGCCGTTCACGAAGCAGGTGTTCACGAAGCGTGGGCAGCTGCTCATGAACACGCTCCGGGTGCCGCAGACCCTGGGTGAGGAGAACCGGAAGCTCGTCGCCGGGTCGCCGCTGCTGCTCGGCGTGCTGCTCGACCGCCACGAGTACCGGAAGGAGGAGCTGTCCGGCTTCTACTCGGTGTTCAGCATGGGCGCGGCGATGGAGAACATCTGGCTCGCGACGACCGAGCTCGGCCTGGGGATCCAGTTCGTGTCCTTCCCGATGGAGACCCCCGGCGCGTGGGAGGAGATCGAGGGCCTGCTCCGCGTGCCCGAGTCGCTCGAGCTGATGGCCGTCTACCGGATCGGGTACCTGCCCCCGGAACGACGACGGCCGGCCATCGACTGGACGTCGAGCGAGCGCAAGCGCCCCTCGCAGTACGTGTTCCGCGGCACCTGCGACACCCCGCAGCGCGGGTGGGACGACGCACCCGTCGCAGCCCACATCGAACCGGAGGCGACCACATCGTGACCGACACCCGACCCACCCAGACCGCTCCGGGCCTCCAACCCGTCGCCCCCGGCCTGCCGGGCCGCCCCTGGATCTCGCAGGACTGGCTCGACGTCGTCTTCGTGCACTGGCGCGTCGACGTGTCGGCGGTTGCCCCGCTGCTGCCGGCCGGCACCCGGCCCGACACGATGGCGCTCGACGGCACCGACGACGGGGTGACCACCTGGGTGGGCCTCATCGCGTTCCGGTTCGAGGACACCCGGTTCCCGCCGTTCTCGACCGGGAGCATCGGCGACTTCGTCGAGCTGAACGTCCGCGTCTACACGGTCGACGAACAGGGGCAGCGCGGGGTCGTGTTCCTGTCGCTCGACGCCGGGAAGCTCCTGCCGACCATCGGGGCGCGCGTCGCGACCGGCCTGCCGTACCGGTGGGCGATCGCGGAGTCGCGCAGCGGTGACGGCCGCGTGGGGTACGCGATGCGTCGGCACGGCACCCACCTGCGGTCGATGCTCGACGTCCGGATCGGCGAGGCGCTCGACGAGCCGGGGCCCCTCGAGACGTTCCTGACGGCGCGGTGGGGCATGCACGTGCACCGGGCCGGACGGACGCGGTTCTGGCCGAACGAGCACGAGTCGTGGCCGTTGCACCGGGCCTCGGTGGTGTCGCTGCGGGACGACCTGGTCGGAGCGGCCGGGCTGCCCTTCGGGCTGACCGAGCTCGAGCCGGACTCGGTGCTCTACTCGCCGGGGGTCACGACGCGGTTCGGTCGGGGGCGCTGAGGGCGGGACTCCGGCTGGTCTCGCGGGCCCGGGCCGCTGCCCGGAACTGGTGGACGGCGAGCAGCGCCGAGAACAGTGCCGTGACGCCACCGGCGATCCAGGCGGCCCGCAGGGACTCCGGCACGCTCTCCACCGTGAGTCCGGTGACGGCGAGTGCCGCGCACGCGACGGCGACGACCGCTGCAGCCCACGCGGCCACGATGTGGTCGAGCCGGGGTACCGCGCGTGCGGTCGTGTACAGCATCACCGCAGCACCCACCCCGACCAAGAGGCCGATCCGGGACCCGACCAGGGTGGTCGTCAGGGCGACGACGGTGGCGGCCGATGCGCTGACGAGCACACGCGTGACGTGGCACCGCCACGAGGCGTCGCGGCTCTGCTCGTCGTACGCGTGCCGACCCGTCACGAACAGGGCAACGGCACCGACGGTCGTCACCACCGCGGCGGACACCCCGACGACGAGCGCCAACGCACCACCGAAGGCGATCCCGACGGCGACGTGTGCGGCGGCGAGGAGCAGCACGAGGACCGGGTACGTCCAGACCTCGAGCGGCCGGGTCGGTGTGTTGAGCACCCAACCGGGCGGCGCCTCCTCTGCGGGGTCGTCGGTATCGGGGTCTCGGGTCTCCACCTGGCCATGATGTCCGATCGGTGCGTGCGTGGTTCGGTACGGCGACTTCGGGGGACAGCGGCTGAGTGGTGCACGGCCGACCGCAGGTACAAGGGAGCCATGACTCGAGTGGCAGTGGTGACCGGTGGATCCGCAGGACTGGGACGGGCGACCGTCCGGGAACTCGCCGCACGGGGGTGGGACGTGGCCGTCCTGGCCCGCGGGCAGGAGGGCGTCGACGCCGCCGTCGCCGAGGTCGAGGCTGCCGGGCGCCGCGGGCTGGCCCTGGTCGCCGACGTCTCCGACCGCGACGCCGTCGAGGCTGCGGCCGACCGGGTCGAGCAGGAGCTCGGACCGATCGACCTGTGGGTGAACGGTGTGATGGTCGGGGTGTTCGGGAAGTTCCTCGACACCGCGCCGGAGGACTTCGAGCGGGCGCTGCACGTGACCTACCTCGGCTTCGTGAACGGCACCCGGTCGGCACTGTCGCGGATGGTCCCCCGCGGTCGTGGGCACGTGATCCAGGTCGGCTCGGCGCTCGGGTTCCGCGGGATCCCCCTGCAGGCCGCGTACTGCGGTGCGAAGCACGCGATCGTCGGGTTCACCGAGTCCGTCGTCTCCGAGCTGCGCGAACAGGGCAGCAAGGTCAAGGTGTCCCGCGTGGACATGCCGGCGCTCAACACGATCCAGTTCCAGTGGGTGAAGTCGAAGCTGCCGCACCACCCGCAGCCGGTCGCCCCGATCTACCAGCCCGAGGTCGGTGCTCGGGCCATCGCCGCCGTGGCCGAGCGGCCGCGCAGCCGCACCTGGGTGGGCGAGTCCACGGTCTACACGATCCTCGGCAACCGGATCAGCGGACGCTTCGCCGACTGGTACGCCGCCAAGACCCTGGTCGACGGGCAGCAGGCACCGGACAAGGACGGCCTCGAGATGCGGGACAACCTGTACGAGCCGGTGCCGGGCGACCACGGTGCGCACGGGGTCTTCGACGAGTCCGCCCACGCCTGGTCGCCGCAGACCTGGTGGGTGGAGCACCGCCGGGTCGGCAACGGCATCATCGGGGCCGTGCTCGGTGCCGCCGGGGCCGTCGCACTCGTCGCGGGACGCCGACGATGAGCCGCCGGTCGTCGACCGTGAGCGGGACAGCCGTCGTCGAGCTGGCCCGGGCCGGGCTCGGCCTGTGGCACCTGAGCCGTGCGGCCCGAGGGTCTGACCAGGCCGTGCTGCACGGCGTGCTCGGGGTCCGGCAACTCGCACAGGCCGTCCTCGTCGCGCGGGTGGGTTCCGGCAACGCGCACACCCTGAGTGCCGTCGTGGACGCCCTGCACGGTGCGACGATGGTGCCGCTCGCCGTCGATCCACGTCGACGCCGGTTCGCGGTCGACCAGCTCTGGATCGCCGCAGTCCTCGCGATCGCCGAGGCAGCGGTCGTCGGTCGCGGAGGACGCCGCTGAGTCCTGTCGGAGGTGCTCGGTAGCGTCCCCGGCATGAGCACGATCTACTCCGTGGCGTCCTCGCTGGACGGCTTCGTCGCAGCGCCCGACGACGACCTCGACTGGCTGCTGCAGTTCGGGTTCGAGCCGTTCCAGGAGCACCACGACCGGTTCTACGCGGGCGTCGGCGCGATCGCGATGGGGTCGACGACGTACGAGTGGCTGCTCGAGCACGACGACACGTGGGCGCACCCGGACCTGGCGACGTGGGTGTTCACCACGCGAGACCTGCCGGTGCCCGACGGTGCCGACGTGCGCTTCGTCTCGGGCGAGGTCGGCGACCACCAGGCCGACCTCGAGCGCGTGGCCGACGGCCTCGACGTCTGGGTCGTCGGCGGCGGACTGCTCGCGGCGCAGTACCAGCAGGCGGGTATCCTCGACGAGCTGCGGGTCACCGTGATGCCGGTCGCGCTCGGCGCCGGAGTGCCCCTGCTGCCGGTCGCCGCACCGACCCCGGTGTTCGAGCTCGTCGGCACGACGCAGTTCGACGGCGGGGCGGTCGAGCTCCACTACCGTTCCGCAGCAACCGCGGCGTAGCGTCCGGAGCATGAGCGACAACGAGCAGACCGAGCCCGTCATGGACGGTGCCACCGATGCCACGAACCACGAGAAGCTGCAGGGCCTGATCGAGCAGGTCGACCACGACCACGCCGGTGAGGGCGCGGGCGCGATGGCCGACCACCTGCGCGACCGCATGGACGAGACCGGCGTCGAGGACGAAGAAGCGGGTGACGCCGAGGACTGATCCTCGGGTCACTTCGTGAGCAGAAGAGGTCGGGTTCCCACACGGGACCCGACCTCTTCTGCTCACCAAGCGGAACGTACGAAGCAGAACGCGCGAAGCGCCTAGACGCGCAACTCGGAGAAGTCGCTGTCGACGTCGCCGAACCGGTGCGCGGTGATCGACACCGACTGCTCGCGCAGGTAGGGCAGCATCTCGATCACGCCGGCCTCGACCACGGGGGCGTCGTGGATCGCGACGTCGATGCTCGCACCCAGGGCTTCCTCGAGGGCGAGCGGGTCACCGCCGAGCAACCGGATACGGGCACCGGGACCACCGAACGCCGTGTGGGCCGGGCGGTCCTGCCCCTGCGACAACACGGCCTCGAGCGCGTCGACGGGCTGATCGTCCTGGTCGGTGGACCAGTCCGCCTGGAACACGGCCCCCGACGACGCGCGGGCGTGGAACTCCTGATCGGACTCCACCAGGTGGTCGACGACGTCGAGCGGCGACCGGTTCCCCGCGAGCAGCTGCGTGAGCGGTCCGGGCAGCGGCCGAGCCGTGCTGAGCAGGACGTGCGCACGTGCCGAGGTCGCGGCGACGAGCGTCCGGACGAGGTCCACGGTCGAGGCGTCCTCGGCCTGGCGCACGATGACCGACTGGGGTCGGTGGCGCAGCACGTTCCGCTGCACCACGAGCCCGGACAGGTCCCGCGACCGGAAGAGGGTCTCTCGTGCGTGCACGTCGCTCAGGGCTCCGGCGCGGACGCGGTCGAACTCCTCGAAGGACAGCCCGCTGCGTGCGGCCTCGATCACCGCGGTGACGCGCGGGGGCAGGCCGTGCAGCTGGATGCTCTTGTGCACGGTGCGGGGCGTGGGCAGCCAGCGGCCGAGCGTCGCGACGTACATGGGCCCGCCGGCCTTGGTGCCGGTGCCGACCGAGGAGCCCTTCCAGCCGCCGAACGGCTGGCGTCCCACGACGGCACCGGTGATGCCGCGGTTGACGGAGAGGTTGCCGGCGCGAACGCGAGCCAGCCACTCGGACACCTCGTCGACGTCGAGTGAGTGGATGCCCGCCGTCAGCCCGAAGTCGGTGCCGTTCTGGATGGCGATGGCCTGCTCGAGGGTCTCGGCGCGCACGATGCCTAGCACCGGGCCGGGGTACTCGGTCTGGTGGAAGTCGCTGCCGGGTCGGACGCCGTCGCGGATCCCCGGCGACCAGAGCCGGCCGGAGTCGTCGACCGCCTCGGGCTGCACGAGCCAGGACTCCCCCGGCCCGAGTTCGGTCAGCCCCTGGCGGAGCGTGCCCTGCGGTTCGGCGATGAGCGGGCCGACCTGCGCCGTGGGGTCGTCCGGCCACGCGACCCGGAGTGTGCGGGTGGCGTCGACGAGCTGCCGCTGGAAGCGCTCGCTCTCACCCACCGACCCGACCAGGATCACGAGGGACGCCGCCGAGCACTGCTGTCCGGCGTGCCCGAAGGCGGACTGCACGATGTCCTGCACCGCCAGGTCGAGGTCGGCGCTCGGCGTGACGACGATGGCGTTCTTGCCGCTCGTCCCGGCGGTGAGCGGCAGTCCGGCACGCCACCAGCGGAACGAACGGGCGGTGTCGGACGAGCCGGTCAGGATGATGCGGTCGACCGTGGGGTGGCCGATGAGGTCGCGGCCGAGTTCGTCCTCGGCCAGGTCGACGAGCTGCAGCAGCGAGTGCGGCACCCCGGCGTCCCAGAGCACGTCGGCGAGCACGGCACCGGACCGCTTGGCCTCGGGCGCTGGCTTGAGCACGACACCGCTGCCCGCGGCGAGCGCCGCCAGCACCCCACCGGCGGGGATGGAGACGGGGGAGCTCCACGGCGGCACGACGACGGTCAGCCGCGGCGGCACGTACTGCGCGCCCTCGACGTCACCGAGGCGGCGGGCGCTCTCGGCGTAGTAGTGGGCGGCGTCGACGGCCTCGGTCACCTCGGCGTCGGCCTCGGCGAAGGTCGTGCCCGTCTCGGCGGCCATCACCTCGATCAGGTCGGCGCGGCGGGTCTCGAGTTCGTGCCCGATGAGGTCGAGGAGCTCGGCACGGTCGGACGGGTCCTGCCGCCCCCAGTTCACGCCGGCCTGGGCGGTGCGCGCCACGATCCGCTCGAGCTTGGAGCGGTCGGCGACCTTCGCACCGCGGATCGTCTGCGCGCCGAGCTGCGAGCGCGGCACCCGGCGCAGGACGTCGAGCGCCCAGGCCCGGTTCGCGGCGATGGACGGGTCGGTGTCGGGGGCGTTGCGGAACGCGTCGCGCAGGACGGGTTCGCCGAGCGCGCGGTGGCGGTCCTGCGTGCGGTGGGTGGCGGGGACGGGCTCGTCGAGTGCGGCGACGGACGCCAGGAACCGGCTGTGCTCCCGCTCGAAGACGCTGGCGTCGTGGTCGATGTCGGCTGCGGCGGCGATGAAGTTCTCGGGGCTCGCGCTCTCCTGCAGGCGACGGGCCAGGTACGCGATGGCCGAGTCGAACTCGTCCGGCTGCACGACGGGCGTGTAGAGCAGGATCTGCCCGACGTCGGCCCGGACGGCCTGTGCGTGGGTGGACGCCATGCCGAGCAGCATCTCGACGTCGACGGCGTCGGTGACCCCACGGCGCTGGGCGAGCACCCACGCGGTGGCGAGGTCGAACAGGTTGTGCCCGGCGACCCCGATGCGCACGGCGTCGGTGCGCTCGGGCGTCAGTGCGGCGTCGAGCATCCGGAGGTAGGCGGTGTCGGTCTCGCGCTTGCTGCCCCAGGTGGCGAGGGGCCACCCGTGCAGGATCGCGTCGACGTGCTCCATGGCGAGGTTCGCGCCCTTGACGAGCCGCACCGTGATCGGGGCACCGCCGCGCGCCCGGCGTTCCTGCGCCCACGCGGTCAGCGCGTCGAGCGCTCCCGCGGCGTCGGGCAGGTAGGCCTGCAGCACGATGCCGGCCGACAGGTCGGCGAACTCGTCACGATCGAGCAGCGCCCGGAACACGGCGAGGGTGACGTCGAGGTCGCGGTACTCCTCGATGTCGAGGTTGATGAACTTGGCCGGGCGTCCGGCGGCCGTCGGTGCCGCGGCCAGGCGGTAGAGCGGGACGAGCCGGTCGACGACGCGCTCGACGGTCTGGTCGAAGGCCCACGGCGAGGTCTGCGGCACGACGGCGCTCACCTTGATCGACACGTGGTCGACGTCGTCGCGGGCGAGCAGGTCCATGGTGCCCTGCAGGCGTCGGTCGCTCTCGGCGCTGCCGAGGACGGCTTCGCCGAGCAGGTTCACGTTCAGTCGCGTGCCCGGACCGCGGACCTTGGCGAGGGCCGGTCCGAGCTTGCTCGTGGTCGCGTCGATGACGAGGTGCCCGGTCATCCGGCGCAGGATCCGGCGTGCGGTCGGGATCACGGCCCACGGCGCCATGGTGGCGAACCCACCGCCGAGCGTCACCGCCCCGCGCAGGTACCAGGCGAGGAAGTCGGGGACGTCACGGCTCAGCTGCTCGAGGTTGCGAGCGGCGACCCGAGGGTCTTCGGGGCGGATGACCTTGTCCACGAACCCCCGCGTGAAGTCGAGGCCCTGCTCGTCGCGCAGGACCTCGGCCAGACGGACCGCACCCGGGTCGGGCTTCACCCCGGCGGACGCCGCCAGCCACCGGCGCACGAGCGCGACGGCGTCATCGGTGGTGTCCTGGAGGCGAGCGCTCGGCATCCCCCGATCGTATGCCGCACGTCCGACGCGACCTCGGAGCACGCCGTGCGTCGGCCAGGAGTCATCCGAGCGGATGAAAGGGCTCGCGGCGCGGTCCGATCGTCCGCCCGGTGGATACGCTGGTCGGCATGTCGACGGAGGGCAACGGTGGCCACGACTGGGCCACCTGGGACGCGTACCACGACGCCTGGCGACGACTCGACCGGGCGCTCGACCGGGCCGTCCAGGCGGGCGCCGGCATCTCCGTCCCCGAGTTCGAGATCCTGATCGGCCTGCACCGCGACCCCGACCACCGTCTGCGCGTCCGGGACATCGCCGCGGGGATCGGCTGGGAGAAGTCACGCGTCAGCCACCAGGTCACGCGGATGGTCTCCCGCGGCCTGGTCGAACGGGCGGACTGCCCGAGCGATGCCCGTGGCAGCTGGGTGGTGATGACCGCGGACGGTCGTCGCGCGGTGCTCGCCGGCATCCGCGCGCACACCGGTGCGCTCGAGGACCTGTTCTGGAGGCCCGTGGGGACCGACGCCGAGACGCTGCGGTCCGTCAGTGCGCGCGTCCAGGACGCCATCGGCCCCGACGACGCCTCGGACGAGGCCGACGTCGGCTAGAGCGTGACGACGGCGAGCGCGCCGCGCTCACCGCGCAGCCGGACCTGCACGCTCTTGATCTCGTCCCGCGGGATGTCCGTCGACGCCGACAGCCCTCGGGCATCCGCGCCGGCAGCCGTCCACGAGCCCACGGTCTGCGTCGTGCCGTCGGTCCGGACGACGACGAGGTCGTAGAGGATCGACCCGTCCGGCGACCACTCCTTGCCGCCGTACGAGCACCCCCAGTCGAAGCGGGTGCCCCACTGCTCGCCGCTGATGGCGAGCTGGACGTCGAGTCCCTGCACGCCGGTCATGTCGTAGCGGTCGGCGGTGGCGGCCGCCGTCGGAGCGGCACCGGCCTGCACCGTGGTGCGCTCCCCCGCGGCGCCGACCGCGAGCCCGCCCAGGACGGCGGCGACCACCGCGAGCCCCGCGGTTGCGGCGACCCAGACCCGGCGACGGCGGCGACGGTGTCGGACGCGGTGCGCGACGGAGGCGAGGTCGCTCTCGGAACGGGTGTCGGGCCTCCCGTCCGGTTCTGCGATCTCGATCGCCTGGTCGGCCGGCAGCTTGCCGAGCAGCCCCGGCAGACCGACCAGCTCCGCGACGGCGGCCGCACAGCGGTCGCAGTTCTCGAGGTGCCGTTCGTACTCCAGGCGCTCGCTCGCCGGGAGCGACCCGAGGACGTACGCCGCATCCCACTCCGCGTACTTGTCGTCGCTCATCGGGTCACTCCTCGTTCCTGCAGTGCGAGCCGCAGGGCTCGCAGCCCGTAGTGCAACCGCGACTTGGCGGTGCCCTCCGGGATGTCGTGTCGTCGTGCGATCTCCGGCACCGTGTGCCCGAGCCAGTACGCGTCCACCACCACGCGACGGTGGTCCGGGCTCAGCGACGCGAGTGCGTCGGCGACCACGATCCGGTCCAGCACGGCGTCCGTGCTGTCCGACTCGATCCGTTCGACCTGGTGCTCGGTGCCGTGCTCACGGCGGTTGCGAGCCGACCGTGCGTCGTCGACCACCAGGTTGCGCGCCACCGTGAAGAGCCACGCCCGTGCGCTGTCGGGTGCCCGTTCGAGCACGGCCGGGCGCTGCCAGGCGCGGACCATCGTCTCCTGCACGACGTCCTCGACCGTCGAGCCGTCCCGCGTGAGGTGCCGGACGTACCGCGTGAGCGCGTCACCGTGCTCGCGGTACAGCGTCGCGAGCAGCTCGTCCGCGGAACGACTCGTCACGGTCACTTCCCGAGGTCGAGGGAGAACTCGACGGAGCCCTTCCCGTCCACGGTGACGAAGCCGAGCGAGGGGGCCTTCACGCCGTAGTCGGCGAAGGTGATCGGCACGGTGCCGGCGACCTGGACGGTCCCGCCCTTGCCGACCGCGACCTGGGCGTCGGCCGTGACCGGCTTCTCGACGCCGTGCAGGTCCATCGTGCCGGCCAGGGTGACGTCCTGCGTGGAGCCGTCGAGCGCCTTCGTGACGTCGACCGGCTTCGTGAGCTCGAACGTCGCCGTCGGGTACTTGTCGGTCTGCAGCGCGGTGGAACGGAAGTACTCGTCGCGGGCGGCTTCCGGGGTGCTGATCTTGCCGACCTGCACGGTGACGGACGCCTTGGTGAGGGAGCCGCCGTCGACGACGGCGGTGCCCTTGACGTCCTTGGTGCGACCGACCACGTTCACATCATTCCCCTGCAGGACCTCGTGCACCCGGTACCCGGCGTACGAGCTGCTCTTGCTGGTCCAGGTGCCGTCGGCGTCCTTCGCGTCGAGGGTTCCGGACGAGGACGCCGACAGCGAGGGTGCTGCGGCGGCCTGGCCGTTGACGGTGTTCGCGTAGATGACCGGGCCGGCGATGACGGCTGCTGCCGCCACGACGACGACGCCGGCGGAGATCCCGATGATGACCTTGGTTCGTTTGCGGAGTGCCATACCCAGACGACGAGGCAGCCGGGCGGATCGTTCAAACGGGTTTCAGTCGGAGGTGCGGGCGCGGTCCTGGTCGGCGCGGTCCTGGTCGGATCGGTCGTCGTCCGCCGCTGTGTCGTCCGCGGTGTCCGTCACGGCGCCGTCGTCGGTCGCGGGGGTCTCCCCGCGCATCCGCACGAGGCTCGCCAGCGTCGACACGGCCATCGCGGCGACGATCACCAGCAGGGACACCCACGTGTTGATCTCCGGCGCCCACTCGATGTGGTGGCCGCCGTTCAGGAACGGCAGCTCGTTGTCGTGCAGCGCGTGCAGCACGAGCTTCACGCCGATGAAGGCCAGGATCACGGCGATGCCGTACTTCAGGTAGACCAGACGCTCGAGCAGGCCGCCCAACAGGAAGTAGAGCTGGCGCAGACCCATCAGCGCGAAGACGTTCGCGGTGAACACGATGAAGGGGCTCTCGGTGATGCCGAAGATCGCCGGGATCGAGTCGAGCGCGAACAACAGGTCCGTGGTGCCGATCGCGATGAGCACGATGAGCAGCGGCGTGAAGTGCCGGACACCGTCGTGGTGGGTGCGGAACTTCATGCCGTCGTACGTGTCGGTGAGACGGACCCGGCGGCGGAGCAGCCGGACGATGAAGGTGTCGTTCTGGTCGTCCTCGTCCTCGCCGCGGAGCTGCTGGATCGCCGTCCAGATCAGCCAGGCGCCGAAGATGTAGAAGATCCACGAGAAGTTCTCGATGAGCTGCGCGCCGACCAGGATGAAGATGCCGCGGAGCACGAGCGCGATGATGATGCCCAGCAGCAGCACCTCCTGCTGGATCTTCTTCGGCACCGAGAAGCGCGCCATGATGATGACGAACACGAACAGGTTGTCGATGCTCAGGCTGTACTCGGTCAGCCAGCCCGCGAGGAACTGCCCGGCGGAGTCGCCACCGGCGAAGACCAGCATGAGCACCGCGAAGACCAGTGCGAGCCCGACGTAGATGCCCACCCAGATGCCGGATTCGCGCAGCGTCGGCACGTGCGGGCGACGCGCGACGATGAGCAGGTCGGCGAGCAGGATCGCGACCAGGGCGATCATCGAGCCGACTTCGAACACGACGGGGAGCTCGGGCATGCGGAGCCTTCCTTGCTGGTGGTGGGGCGGGCAGCTTCGTGAGCGACCCGCACCAGTCTCCGGCATGATCCGGGCGGTGGCGAACCCGGGGGCTGCGTGCGGCGGACAGAGCCGTGCTGTCAGCGCTCTGCCGTCACCGCGTCCGCGACGGCCCGTGCGACCTCGGTGGCCGGGACCTCGGTCGCGTCGATGACCTCGGCCTCGGCGTGCAGCCAGCCGCGTGCCGCTTCGGCGTAGGCGTCGACGTACGCGAACCGGAACGTGGACGGGCCCACGATCGGGTCGTTCTGGATCCGGTCGCGGAGCGTCGACTCGTCGACGTGCAGCACGAAGTGCCGGACCGGGATGCCGTGGTCCGCGAGCCCCGCGGCGATCTCACGCCAGTACGTCTCGACCAGGACCGTCATCGGCATGATGAGCGGCCCGTCCACGTAGTCGTGCACCCGGCGAGCCGTCTCGACCACGAGCGGCCGCCACGGGTCCCAGTGCTGGAAGTTGTCGCTCTCCGGCAGCCCGGGAGTGACGTCCATCAGCACCTCGCCGACCTTCTCGGCATCGAGGATCCGCGAGCCGGGCAGCAGCGGCTGGAGCAGTCGGCTCGTCGTGGTCTTGCCCGCCCCGTGGGTTCCGTTCAACCAGACGATCACACCAGGACCCTAGCCGCCGACCACCCCGAGGGGCGGTCGGCGGCTGGTTGTCGATCGACCGAACGGTCAGCGACCGCTGAGGTCGTACGGGGCCACCGTCGAGTCGACCGTCGTCAGGTACCCACCCCCGGCGAGCGCCGTGGGCAGCGTGATGGTGCGGAGCACGGAGGGCTTCGCACCGGCGGTGTCGATCTGGGTGATCTTCCCCTCGTCGCCCCGTGTCACGAACACGCTGCGGCCGTCCTCGGTCGCCGCGGTGAACCGCACCGACGCCCCGGTGGCCGGCTGTCCGGCGACGGGCCCCTTGCGGAGCGGCGTGAGCGCGACCGAGGTCGTCGGGCCGGAGTAGACACCGTCGGCCTGCTTCCGCACCAGGACGAGCGAGTCCCCGGTGCCCGACGTCAGCGCGACGGCGGCGAACCGGGCGGTGACGGCGACCCGGGTGAAGGACCCGGTGCCGAGCTCGACGCTGCTGATCCCGCTGGACGCCGTCGACGAGGTGGTCAGGTACGCGGGGACGGCGTTCCACGGGGTACCGGCAGCCGTGCTGCCGGCCTGGGTGCCGACCACGGTCGTCCCGTCCGGCGCCATGCGGGGGCGGTAGCTCTGCACGCTCGGCTTCGGGTACGCGACGGACCGGGAGCCCGTGAAGCCGGTCCGTGTCACCCGGACGGTCTGCACGCCGGCGGCCAGGTCGGAACCGATCACGGTCCCGGTGGCGTTCACGATCGGGCCGTGGGGATACGCGCCGAGGGGCGTGGTCGCGACGGGGCGCGGGTGCGTCGCACCGCGCATGATCGCGGAGACGGAGTAGGCGTCGAGGCGTCCGCCCGCGGTGACGACCAGGCGCAGGGGGCTGCCGACCAGGAACGTCTCGACCTCTTCGGTGCCGCGCTTGCCCGTCGTGGCGAGCTGCACCGCCGAGGTGTCGATCCGGGCGGTGCGCTCCGTCTTCCGCCGCAGGTCGATGACCGTGACCCGCTGTCGCTCGGAGCCGTCGAAGTCGGAGCCGACCGCCAGGTGCCGGCGTGCGGTGTCGGTCGACAGCCAGCCGGCACGCTCCCAGCGCTTGTCGGCGTTGGGGATCGCGTAGTGCTGGGCGATGTGCGCCGTGCCGCGGGGGCCGATGGCGAGGACGTCGAGCTGCGGCTTCGACTCGTCCATGAACGCGATCTGCCCGTGGCCGAGCTGCACGGAGCCCGCGTGGGTGCCGAACTCGATCCCGCTCAGGGTGGCGGTCCGCCGACCGGTCACGGCGTCGTTGACGTACACGCGCTTCGCCGTCGGGTCAGCCGTGACGAGCCAGCTGTGGTGGGCGGTCCGCGTCACGGCGGGTGCAGCCGACGCGGGGACGGCGATCGCGGTGGCGACGAGGGGGACGAGCCCCGCGAGGACGAGGGCGGGGAGGAGACGTGGAGGTCGAGCGGACATGGGGCTCCTGGGGTGCAGTGTCGGATGACGGTCGTCTAGACGATAACCGTTCTCATCTAGACGAGACGCTCCAGAACTGTACGAAGACGCTCAGCATCCCGACGAAGGGGATGGCACCCACGGCCACCGACAGGGCAGCGAAGCAGATCGCCGGCGTCCTGGCCTCGAGTCCGCGGAGCCGCACCGCCGCGACGAGCGCGCCGACCGCGAACGGGAACGTCACGAGGACGGCGTACAGCGGCCACGACAACGGCGCCCACGACTCCGCGCTCTCCCCCTCGGCCCCGACGGAGACGATCGAGCCGGCGACGACGAGCACGATCTCGACGACCGGGGGCAGGGCGATCGCCACGTCACGCACCACCCGTCGCCGCTGCCGCCCCATGCGCCGACCCTAGTGATCCGTGATGTGCATGCTTCCCCGCCTTCCACCAACCGGCCGTGCCAGGGTCGAGCCGTGCACAACTCCACGACAGTCGTCATCGCCGGATGCGGCGACCTCGGGACCGAAGCCGGCCTGCGCTTCGCCGACCAGGGCCACCGCGTGATCGGACTCCGCCGCCGTGCCGAGCTGGTCCCCGCACCGATCACCGGCCGGAGCGTCGACCTGCGCCACGAGGTCCCCGATGTCCCCGCCGACACGAGCGTCGTCGTCGTGGCCTTCGCAGCCGGCAGCCGCGACGTCGACGAGTACCGCGCCACCTACGTCGACGGACTGCGCAACGTGCTCGACGGCATCGACGCCTCGGAGGCCGACCCACGGGTGCTCGTCGTGTCCTCGACCGCCGTGTACGACGTCTCGGACGGCAGCGAAGTCACCGAGGAGACTCCGGCGCGCGGTGCGACCCCGACCGCCGAGGTCCTGGTCGAGGCGGAGGTCCTGCTGCGCGAGCGCGCTCCCGGCGCCGTGCTGGTCCGGCTGTCGGGCGTCTACGGCCCCGGCCGCGAGCGACTGATCGAACAGGTCCGGTCCGGTGCCGCACGGCTGGCACCGGGGACCTCACCGCACACCAACCGCATCCACCGCGACGACGCCGCCGCCGCACTCGTGCACCTGGCGGCGCTGCCGGACCCGGCACCGCTCTACCTGGGGACGGACGACGAGCCGAGCCGGCTGGACGACGTGCTGCGGTTCCTGGCCGACGAACTCGACGTCGCCGAGCCGTCGACGGGTGACGGTGACGCGCGGCAGGCCGGCGGCGACAAGCGCCTGTCGAACGCGCTCCTCCGGTCGACGGGATGGACACCCCAGTACCCGACGTTCCGCGAGGGGTACCGCGCCGTGCTGGCGGGCGCGGGCACACGCCACCCCTGACGCCCCGCGAGACACCGGTGTTCGCACTCCGAACACCCACGTGCCGGTGTGCAATGCGCGAACACCGGTGTTTTGCGGACCCACACACCCGCCCGACAGACGCGCTCAGTGGCCGCGGTGGTCCTGGATCGTGATCCGCGGCCCGAACGACGGCTTCCGGAACCCGGAGCCACCGATCAACCGCACGACCCGCTCCCGGTGCCCGCGCCAGGGTTCGAGCAGCTCGAGCATCCCGTCGTCGTCGACCGGGGCACCGGTGAGCGCCCACCCGACGAGCGCCGGCACGTGGAAGTCCCCCACGCTCGGCGAGTCCGGGTCGCCGTGGGAGCGCTGCGCGGTCTCGGCGGCGGTCCACCGCCCCACCCCGGGGATCGACTGCAGCTTCGTGGAGACGACCTCGCCGCCGCGGCCGTGCGCCAGGGTCCGTTCGAGTGCCGGCGCGAGCTTCACGGCGCGCATCACTGTGGCGGAGCGTCCCGGTTCGATGCCTGCCCGGTGCCACTCCCAGCTCGGGATCCGTGCCCACGTCCGAGCATCCGGCGGCACCATCATGCCCGCGGGTGCCGGACCGGGTGCCGGGGTGCCGTGCCGACGGAGCAGGTACCGCCACGCGCCCCACGCCTGCCGCGAGGTCACCTTCTGCTCCATGATCGCCGGGACGAGCATCGCGACGACGGTGTTCGTGCGGAGCAGCCGGAGCCCGGGCTGCCGGTGTCGTGCCGCGGCCAGGAACTCGTTGGCGGAGACGTCGAACGACGACCAGTCGTCGCCGCGTCCGAGCAGATCGGGGGCGTGCTCGACCGCCCACGACGCACCGCTCCCCCACGCCGACACCGCGATGGTGTCGCCGGCCCGCCGGATCGCCACGGAAGCGGGGCCGGAGGGCGTGCGCAGCGCGAGCCACACGACGCCGCCGACCACCTGGAAGGCCGGGTCGCCGGAGCCGCGCTGCAGGGGCCGCAGGGTCGACGCGACGTCCACCGCGCCTCCAGGCCGGTACACCGTGTCGACGCGAGACGCGTCACCGGACGCACCAGCGGCGTCGACGGCGGCGGAAGCGAGCAGGGACACACGGGGATGGTAATGCGGAACCACCGTCAGTCATGATGGGCACTGATCCCCACCACCCGACGACGGAGTTCCCATGCGCATCGGCATCCTCACCTCCGGAGGCGACTGCCCCGGCCTGAACGCGGTCATCCGCGCGATCGTCCTGAAGGGCATCGCCATCTACGGACACGACTTCGTCGGCTTCCGCGACGGGTGGCGCGGGGTGGTCGACGGCGACATCGTCCCGCTCGGCCGCAAGGACATCCAGGGCATCGCGAAGCAGGGCGGCACGATCCTCGGCACCAGCCGCACGAACCCGTTCGAAGGCCCCAACGGCGGGTTCGAGAACATCTCCGCGACCCTGCAGCGGCACGGGATCGACGCGATCGTCGCGATCGGCGGCGAGGGCACCCTTGCCGCCGCGAAGCGCCTGACCGACGCCGGCCTGCAGATCGTGGGCGTGCCGAAGACGGTCGACAACGACCTGGGCGCGACCGACTACACGTTCGGCTTCGACACCGCCGTCGCCATCGCGACCGAGGCGATGGACCGCCTGCGCACCACGGGCGAGTCGCACTCGCGCTGCATGGTCGCCGAGGTGATGGGTCGACACGTGGGCTGGATCGCGCTGCACTCCGGCATGGCCGCGGGCGCGCACGCGATCCTCATCCCGGAGCAGAAGACGAGCATGGAACAGATCGCGAAGTGGGTGCGGGCCGCCTACGACCGTGGTCGCGCACCGCTCGTGGTGGTGGCCGAGGGCTTCGTCCCCGACCACGAGGACACGGCGCACACGGAGCGCGGGCTCGACGCCTTCGGGCGGCCGCGGCTCGGTGGCATCGGCGAGCGCCTCGCGCCGCTCATCGAGGAGATGACGGGCATCGAGACGCGGGCCACGACCCTGGGGCACATCCAGCGCGGTGGCACGCCGACCGCGTACGACCGGGTGCTCTCGACCCGGCTCGGGCTGGCGGCGATCGACTCGGTCGTCGAGGAGCGCTGGGGCCGGATGGTGGCGCTTCGGGGCACCGAGATCGAGCACGTCTCGTTCGAGGAGGCGCTCGGCGAGCTCAAGACGGTGCCGCAGGCGCGGTTCGACGAGGCCGCCATCATGTTCGGCTGAGTGGGGCGGGGGGGGTGGGCCTGGGCTGTTTCGGGCGTACCTGGTCGAATCGGGCGTACCTGGTCGGTTGTTCTGCCCCGGTATGCCCGAACCCACCAGGCATCGCACACGTTCTGGGAAAGAACGGGCATGCCGAGGCGCCCGCCGACTCTGCGCCGGGTCGGATCGGGCGTACCTCGTCGAATCGGGCGTACCTGGTCGGTTCTTCTGCCCCGGTATGCCCGAACCCACCAGGCATCGCACACGTTCTGGGAAAGAACGGACCGAAGGCCGGGAGGCCCGGGGTAGCGTCCGCCACATGACCCGCGCCGTCCTCGTGTCCAGTGCAGCCCCGCCCACCGTCACCGACGTCGACCTGCCGGATCCGGCCGAGGGCGAGGCCCTGGTCGACGTCACGTACTCGAGCGTCAACTACAAGGACGGCCTCGCCCTCGCGCGGAACCCCGGCGTCGCCCGGCTCGACCCACTGGTGCCGGGGATCGACGTCGTCGGCACGGTGTCGGGGCTCGGGCCGGGTGTGCACGAGGTCGCGATCGGTGACCGGGTGGTGTTGAACGGTGCTGGCCTGGGTGAGACCCGGCACGGGGGCTGGGCAACGCAGGCCGTGGTGCCGTCCGGGTCGCTCGTCGTGCTGCCCGAGGCGATCGACGACTCGTTCGCGGCGGCCATCGGCACCGCGGGGTTCACGGCGATGCTCAGTGTGCTGGCGCTCGAGCGCTTCGTCGCACCGGACGACGGCCCCGTGCTCGTGACCGGGGCGTCCGGCGGGGTCGGCACCGTGGCGATCGCGCTCCTCGCGGCCCGCGGGTACCGGGTGACGGCGTCGACCGGACGCGCGGCCAACACGGACTCGCTCCGCCGACTAGGCGCGACCGACGTGATCGACCGCGGCACCCTGTCCGAGCCGGGCAAGCCGATGCAGCGTGCCGCCTGGGCCGGAGCGGTGGACAGCGTCGGCGGGGCCACGCTGGCGAACGTCCTGGCATCGACCCGGTGGGGCGGTGCCGTGACGGCGTGCGGGCTGGCGCAGGACTCAGCGCTGCCGACGACCGTGCTGCCGTTCATCCTGCGGTCGGTGTCGCTGCTCGGGATCAACTCCGTCGACGCCCCGCTCGAACTCCGACGTCGGGCGTGGGACCGGCTCGCGACCGATCTCGACGCGGCGCTCCTGGCCGACGTCACCCGCACGGTCACGCCCGAGCAGGCCATCGCGGTGGGAGCCGAGGTCGTCGCGGGACGGGTGCACGGACGAACGGTCGTCGCCGTGGCGGGCTGATCCGGCGCGTTTTCCGAGCGGTTGATTTAGCAAACGCTTGCATATTGGCACGCTAGGATTTCGAGTGTCGATTTCGTCCTCGAGGAGATGACATGCCGGTCCCCAAGTCCACCGTGGAGAGCTCTCCCCGGAAGCTCCTGCGCGACGTCGTCTACGACAAGATGCTCGCGGCCCTGCGTGACGGAACCCTGCAGCACGGCGAGCGCCTGAACGACGACGAGCTGGTCCAGTGGCTGGGTGTGAGTCGCACCCCGATCCGCGAGGCCATCGCCAAGCTCGTCGACATCGGTCTGGTCGAGATGGAGGCGAACCGGTACACCCGCGTCGCCACCCCGACCTTCGAGGACTGGGTCATCGCGACCCGCGCGACCGCCGGGTTCTTCGAGCTCAGCCTGCGCTGGGGCGTCCCCGAGTACGGCGACGAGGACGTCGATGCCCTCACCGTGCTGCTCGACAAGGCCGACCGCATGCGCAAGGTGCGCGACTACGGGTTCAGCGGCGCGCTCACCGAGATCATCGAGTTCGCCGTCGAGCACTCCGGCAACCCCCTGGTGCAGAACGCGGCCGTGGGTGCCATGGAGCGGGTCCGCTTCACGCTCAACCCCACGCCCCCGTTCGAGCAGTACGGGTCCGAGGCCTTCTTCTCGATCCTGCGCGAAGCGCTCACCGAGCGCGACGGTGAAGGCGCCGCCGAGGCCGGACGAGCCCTCACCCGCAACTTCGAACAGCACATCGAGGCGGTCCGCGCCGACCGCGGCTGACCCGTGGTCGCCGGCGAGTGGGGTGACGCCGATCCCTGGGCGGCCGTGCACGACGACGCCTACGCGTCCCTGCTCGCGCACGTCCGGACCGGCCCCCGCGGACCGGTGTCCGTCGACCTCGACGCACTGAGCTGGGAGTGGGGCACCCCGCGTGGTGACGTCCGTGCGGCGGCGGCCCGGCTCGAGGACCTCGGCATCCTGGTCCACCAGCCGGACGGCACGTGGCAGTACGAGGAGCTCTCCGACGCCGACCTGTCCGACGCGCTGGACTTCTGGGTCACGCTCATCGGTCCGGCCCTCCGTGCCACGATCCCGGCGCTCACCCCCGAGCTGCGTGCCGAACTCGACCGCCGAGTCGCACGAGCCCGCACCACCGCTGCGCTCCGGTTGCCGGAGTACCCGACGGCGTTCGCCGCCGCCTGCCAGTTCTGGTTCGAGCACTCCCCGAACCCCTTGGTGCGGAGCCTCGGCCTGCGCGCGTTCGAGCGGATGCGGTGGGCACGCGTCCCGACCCAACTCTGGTCGGTCCACGACGTGCACGCCTGGTTCGTCACGACCGCCCGCGCGGTGGACACCCGCGATCCGGCCGACGCGGCCGCGGCGGCAGAGGTCATCGACGAGCTGTTCGAGGTCCACCGGCGGAACGTCGGGGTCCCGCGGACGAGCCGCCCGGCGGACGACACCACCGAACACCGCGCAGGTCCGGTCGACCGCGCCCTGCTCCGCGACGTCCGATCCGGCGCGCTGGCGCTCGGGTCCACCCACACGATCGACGACCTGGTGGCACGGACCGGGGCTCCGCCCGAGCAGGTCCTCGGCGCGCTGCGCTGGCTGCACGACCTCGGTCTCCTCGAGGACGACCGGGGACGCCACCGCGTCGTCGAGCCGTCGTTGACGACATGGCGCGACACGATGGAGCTGCTCACCGGGGTCTTCACCCACGGCGCCGTCCACGTCCTGCCCGGGCTCCGTGGGCCCGCGCTCGAGGAGCTCCGCCAGCTCGTGGCACGGGCCCGCGAGGACGGCCAGGTGCGCGACCACCGGTACACCGAGAGCGCGTTCGCCGTCACCCGGTTCCTGTCCGAGCAGTCCGGCAACCGCTGGACCCGTGAAGCCCTGCGCCTGGTGATGGCCCGGCTCGCCTACGCGCTGCCCGAGGCCCCCACGTTCCGGCAGTGGGACGCCGAGGCGCTCTGGCTCGCGCTGGACACGGCCGCGGGCAGCGCAGACGTCAGCACCGCACGGGCCGCAGCCCGCCGGTTCGTCGACGTCGCACGGGCGCACGTGGACGACGTCACGGCGCGGTGGGGCACGATGGGGTCATGACCGACGCGCACGACGACGTCCTGATCCACGCCACCGGGGTCCGCGTCACGCGCTCCGGCCGCGACCTGCTGCACGACGTCGACCTGACCGTCCGGCGCGGGGAGCACTGGGCCTTGCTCGGACCGAACGGTGCGGGCAAGTCCACACTGCTGGCCGTCCTCGGCGCGACCGGACACCCCACCGCGGGCACCGTCGAGGTCCTCGGCCGCCGGCTCGGGCGCATCGACGTCCGCGAACTCCGGGAGCACATCGGCCACGTCGACCCCCGGCACCGGATGCTGTCACCGCTCACGGTGCTCGAGACCGTGCTCACCGGGCTGACCGGCACGACGGACCTCATGATGCGGTGGGAGCCCTCGGGCGAGCAGGTCGCCCTGGCCGAGCAGCACATCGCCGACGTCGGACTCACGGCACGACGGGACGCACGCTGGCCGGTGCTGTCGCAGGGTGAGCGGGGACGCGCCCTCATCGCCCGGGCCCTGATGTCCGAACCCCAGCTGCTGCTGCTCGACGAGCCGGCGACCGGGTTGGACGTCGCCGCTCGGGAGCACCTGCTCGAGACCGTCGACGCGCTGCGGCACCGGCACCCCGAGCTGGGCAGCGTCATGGTGACGCACCACCTGGAGGACCTGCCGGCCTCGACGTCGCACGCGATGCTGCTCCGCGACGGTGCCGTCGTGGCCCAGGGCACCTCGGACGAGGTCATCACGTCGTCGGCAGTGTCGCACGCGTTCGACTTCCCGCTCGCGATCCTGCGGTCGGAAGGGCGCTGGGCGGCACGCCGATCCGCCTGACGCGTGCTTGAATGGCCGTTCAGTGTCCGCGGCCCGTGTCGGGGAGGGACCCGGCACCGCACCACGGTGTCACGCCGCGGACCGTCACCAGGGGGAACCATGACGAACACGCCGCCGCCCTACCCGGGGTCCGAGCCGCAGCCGAACGACGGGCAGCCGAACGCCGGCCAGCCGAACGGCCAGCAGTACCCGCAGCAGCCCGCAGGCCAGCCGTACGCGCAGCAGCAGCCCGTCGGCCAGCCCTACGCGCAGCCGCAGCCGCAGCAGCCCGCCGGCCAGCCGTACGCCCAGGCCGGAGCCGCTCCCTACGCACCCCCGCCCAAGTCGTCGTCCTCCCGCGGCAAGCGCGTCCTGATCTCGGTGCTCGGCGTCGTCGTGGCCGTGGTGGTGGCGTTCCTCGTCCGCCAGGGCCTCAACGCAGCCTTCAGCGACTCCACCGAAGAGAAGGTCTCGAAGGCCGTCGAGCAGATCCGCGAGCAGAGCGACCTGCCCAAGCAGGTCGACTCCGTCACGACGTGGACCGGGATCGAGGCCGAGGGCGCCGCGATCCACTACGACTACACGGTGTCGTCGAACGTCGATCCGGCCTCGATCACCGAGGGGGCCATCCGCGACGCCGTCGGGCCGAACCTCTGCTCGAACAGCGAGACGAAGAAGCTCCTCGACGAGGACGTCGACATGCGGTACACGTACAAGTTCGAGGGCTCGTCGAAGACGGTCGACACGACCTTCACGAAGGCCGACTGCTCCTGAGCCCCGACGCCCGTCACGCGGGCGCGGCGGCAGCAGCCTCCGCGCCCGTCACACGGTCGCGGCGGCAGCAGCCTCCGCGGCCGCGGGCAGGGCGTCGAGGATCCGTCCGACCGCGCGGTCGTCGTGCGCGGCCGTGACGAACCACGCCTCGAAGACGCTCGGCGGCAGGGTCACCCCGGCGTCGAGCATCGCGTGGAAGAACGGCGCGTAGCGGAACACGTCCTGCGCCCGCACGTCGTCGTAGTTCCGCGGTGCCTGCTCGGTGAACGCGAACGAGAACAGGTTGCCGGCGCGCTGTACGGTGTGGGCGACGCCCTCGGCCGACAGGGCGTCCGACGTGGCCGCCGAGATGACCGCAGCCGTGCGGTTGAGCGACTCGTACACGGACGGCGTCGCGGCCCGCAGCGTGGCGATGCCGGCAGCGACGGCCAACGGGTTCCCCGACAGGGTGCCCGCCTGGTACACCGGCCCGAGCGGGGCGAGGAAGTCCATGACCTCACGCCGTCCACCGAGTGCGGCGAGGGGCATGCCGCCACCGATGACCTTGCCGAACGTGATGAGGTCGGGCTTCCACCCGGCACCGTCCGGCACGACCTTGGACGCCTCGAGGCCCCACCAGCCGGCAGCACCGACGCGGAACCCGGTCAGGACCTCGTCGACGATGAGCAGCGCCCCGTGCGACCGGGTGATCTGCGCCAGGGCACGGTTGAAGCCGCGCTCCGGTGCAAGGACGCCCATGTTCGCGGCGGCGGACTCGACGATGACGGCGGCGATGCGCTCGGAGTGCTCGTCGAACGCCCGGCGGACGGCGTCGAGGTCGTTGTACGGCAGCACGAGGGTCTGCGCGGCGGTCTCGGCAGTGATGCCCGCGCTGCCCGGCATGGCCAGGGTCGCGACGCCCGAGCCGGCCTCGGCCAGCAGGGAGTCCGAGTGCCCGTGGTAGTGCCCGGCGAACTTCACGAGCAGGTCGCGACCGGTGTAGCCGCGGGCCAGCCGGATCGCCGTCATCGTGGCCTCGGTGCCGGTCGACACCATCCGGAGCTTCTCGATGGGGCCGTCGCCGTCCACCGACACCCGCTGCTTCACGAGTTCGGCAAGCTCGGTCTCCCCCGGGGTCGACGCCCCGAACGACAGTCCGCGCGCGGCGGCCTGCTGCACGGCCTCGACCGTGCCGGGGTGGGCGTGCCCGAGGATCGCGGGGCCCCACGACGCGACGAGGTCGACGTACTCGCGACCCTCGGCGTCGGTGACGTAGGCGCCCTTCGCGGACACCAGGAACCGCGGGGTGCCGCCGACCGATCCGTAGGCACGGACCGGGGAGTTCACACCACCCGGGATCGCGTTCTTGGCACGGCCGAACAGCTGGTCGTTCGTGGTCATTCGGGGGCCTTCCCGGTCGAGGCGATGCCGGTGACGTCCGCGGTGCTGCCCGAGGTGCGGAGGCCCGCTTCCTCGTTGAGCTTCCGCGCGATGTCGACGGCGAAGTAGGTCAGGATCGCGTCGGCACCGGCGCGCTTGATGCCGACGAGCGACTCCATCGCGGCGGCGTCGCGGTCGATCCACCCGTTCTGCGCTGCTGCGGTGATCATCGCGTACTCGCCGGAGATCTGGTACGCCCAGACCGGGACCGGCGAGGTCGCCGCGGTCTCGGCGAGCACGTCGAGGTAGCTCATCGCGGGCTTCACCATCACGATGTCGGCGCCCTCGTCGACGTCGAGCTCGACCTCGCGGAGCCCCTGCCGACCGTTCGCGGCGTCGATCTGGTACGTCCGGCGGTCGCCGACGAGCGACGACGACACGGCCTCACGGAAGGGCCCGTAGAACGCCGAGGCGTACTTGGCGGCGTAGGCGAGCAGCGCGGTCCCGCTGTGCCCGGCGCCGTCGAGGGCGTCGCGTGCGGCGGCGATCTGGCCGTCCATCATGC
This sequence comes from Curtobacterium sp. MCLR17_034, assembly GCF_003234485.1. Classification (NCBI taxonomy): domain Bacteria; kingdom Bacillati; phylum Actinomycetota; class Actinomycetes; order Micrococcales; family Microbacteriaceae; genus Curtobacterium; species Curtobacterium sp. MCLR17_034. The sequence continues at coordinate 481,138 of NZ_QKTH01000001.1, read as the reverse complement.
CGCTCATGCAGACGAGCTCGGCACCGGCCTCGGCCTGCGCGACCGCCATGTCGCGGTAGCGCAGCAGGGTGGCGTCGTTGTCGACGGAGCCGTCGGCTGCCAGCACACCGCAGTGTCCGTGGTCGGTGAACTCGTCGAGGCACAGGTCGGACTGCACCACGAGGGCATCCCCCACCTCTTCCTTGGCCACCCGGATGGCCACGTTGAGGATGCCGTCCGGGTCGGTCGCGCCGGAGCCGGTGGCGTCCTTCGTGGTCGGCACGCCGAACAGGTTCACGCCACCCACACCGACCGACGCGGCGTCGACCAGCGCGCGGCGGAACGAGTCGAGGGAGTGCTGCTGCACCCCCGGCATGCTCGAGATCGCCACGGCGTCGGTCGCGCCTTCGCGGATGAACATCGGCAGCACGAGCTCGGCGGGGTGGAGCCGGGTCTCGGCCACGAGTCGTCGCATCGCGGGGGTGGCGCGGAGCCGACGGGGGCGGACCTGGGGGAAGCGTCCAGTCACGAGTGACCTTCCTGGTGGGGGGTGGTTGGGTTCAGTGCCTCGACGACGGCGTCGAGCAGGGCTTCTGCGGACCTGGTGCCTCCGACCGCGTGCACGGGCAGTCCGGCCGCACGGGCGTCGGTCGCGGTCCCGGGGCCGATGCAGGCCACGATGGTGCGGGGGTCGAGCGGGGTCATCCGGCGGGCGATCTCGCGGGCGACGCTGCCGCTCGTCACGAGCACCGCAGCGGGCGTCGTCTCGAGGGTGATCGGCTCGTCGCCGGTCCCCACGGTACGGTACGCGACCACGTCGTCCACGTCGATGCCGCGGGCACGGAGGCCGTCGACGAGCGTCGGTGCGGCGATCTCGGAGCGGGGGAACAGCACGGTGCCGTCGGTGTCCGGCAACTCCTGCACCAGGCCGACTGCGGACGTCTCGTCCGGCACCAGGTCGACGACCCAGCCCGCAGCGCGCGCGGCACGGGCGGTCGGCTCGCCGACCGCGGCGACGCGCACCCCGGCCGGGAGGCCCGCCACGCGTTCCGACAGGACCGTCACGGCCATCGCACTGGTCACCACCACCCATGCGTAACCAGCCACAGGGGTTCGGTCCCCGATGGAATTCGGCGATCCGTTCCTCCCGGCCGCACCGGAGGCGACCAGGCGGCGGACCGCAGCATCGAGGGCGACGGGGTCGGACGGCGGAGCGTCCGTGATGAGGGGGACGACGACGGGGGCGAGCCCTCGGGCCCGCGCCGCTTCGGCGACCCGGTCCCCCCACGCACCGCCACGCGGGACGAGGACGACCGGGGGTCGCGCCTCGTCCGTCGCGGTGGTGGAGGGTTCCGTGGTGACCGCCTACTCGGCCGGCGTCGCGAGGCCGGGGCCCGCGGTGTACGGCCCGTCCGTGGTGTCCTCGGCGACGGTGGTCGCCAGGTCGGCAAGGTCGGCGGCGCCGTTCTCGAGCAGCTCGGTCGCCACACGGCCACCGACCGCGAGCGCTTCGTCGAGACGCTCCTGCGCCGAACCGTCGAGCACGGCCGCGTGCGACGCGGTGCGGTACTCGGTGCCATCGGGGCGGTAGACGGTAGCGGACACGAGCAGCAGCTCGGCGTCCACGACGGCCGTCGCACCGATCGGGGCGGAGCAGCCGGCCTCGAGCTTGGCGAGGACCTCGCGCTCGGCCGTCACCGTCAGGCGCGTGGGGGCGTGCTCGATCTTGCGGAGTGCGGCGAGCAGCCCACGATCGGTCTCGTCCGAGCGGATCTCCACCGCGAGCGCGCCCTGTCCGGGAGCACTCGGCCAGAAGCCGAGGTCGAGCAGTTCCGTGGCGGCCGACAGGCGGTCGATGCGCCCGAGGCCGGCGGCGGCGAGCACCACGGCGTCGAGGTCGTCGTCCACCCGGCCGAGGCGGGTGTCGATGTTGCCGCGGATGTCGATCACGTCGAGGTCGGGGCGCTGCGCACGGAGCTGCGCGGCACGGCGGGGCGAACCGGTGCCGACCTTCGCGCCCTCGGGCAGGGTGTCGACGGTGGCGCCGTTCCGGGCGACGAGGACGTCACGAGCGTCCGCACGCTTCGGCACGGCACCGATCGTCAGGCCCGGGTACGGCGCGGTCGGCAGGTCCTTGAGCGAGTGCACGAGGACGTCGACCTCACCGGCGACCAGGGCTTCACGCAGGGCGCTGGCGAAGACACCGGTGCCGCCGAGTGACGCCAGGGAGGCACGGTTCGTGTCGCCCTCGCTCGTGACGGTGACGAGCTCGACGGGCCGACCGGCCGCCTTCGCCAGGCGGTCGGCGACGTCCTGCGACTGCGCGACCGCGAGCCGGCTGGCACGGGTGCCGAGCCGGATCGGGGTCGGTCCGTCGGGCCCTGTGGCGCTGGGGTCGTTCACGGTCGTGTCGGTCACGGAGCGACGCCCGCGGCGGCGGGCTTGAACCCCGCTCGCACGTTCTCGCAGCACCCCGGACGGCACACGTCGTACCAGGGGCCGATGTCGGTCATGTGCGGGCGCTCGGCCTTGGGCGTGCCGTTGACCCGCTCGAGCACCAGGTCGACGAGACCGGACACGTAGGCCGGGTCGATGCCGGGGGTCTGCGTGCGGAGCGACCAGAAGCCGAGCTCACCGGCGGTCTCGGTGGCTTCCTCGTCGAGGTCCCACATGACCTCCATGTGGTCGCTGACGAAGCCGAGCGGGACGATCAGCACGGCACGCGTCGGGCCGCCCTTGAGGTCCTCGTTCATGTAGTCGTTGATGTCGGGCTCGAGCCACGGCTGCGTCGGGGGGCCGGAGCGCGACTGGTAGACGAGCTTCCAGGCGGGCTTCGACGTGCCCTGCAGGTGGGCGTGCTCGGGCTGCTCGAGGAGCTCGGCCCAGGCCTGGTCGAGGACGACCTCGCCGACGGCCAGGTGCTGCGCCTCGTACGCGCCGTGCTCGTCGAACCCGCGGTAGTCGGGACCCGAACGGGCGGCGTCGGTCGAGGGGATGGAGTGCGTCGAGAAGAGCACCTGCAGCTCGGTCGCGACGTCCAGGCCCTCGTTCTCGGCGATCGCGCGGGCCATGCCGTCGCGGACGCCGTCGACGAACGGGCGGACGAAGCCCGGGTGGTCGAAGAACTGGCGGACCTTGTCGATCTGGATGGTGTCGATCAGACCGGTCTCGTTGAGCACGCGGGCGTAGTCCTCGCGGTACTGCCGGCAGCTCGAGAACGACGAGTACGCGCTCGTGGCGATGGCGACGAGCTTCGTGTAGCCCTTGTCCGCCGCCTCGGTGAAGGCTTCTTCGAGGTAGGGCTCCCAGTTGCGGTTGCCCCAGAGGACCGGCATGTCGATGCCGCGCGACGCCAGCTCGGCCTCGAGCGCGGCCTTGAGCGCTCGGTTCTGCGCGTTGATCGGGCTCACGCCGCCGAAGTGGCGGTAGTGGTGCGCCACCTCTTCCAGACGCTCGTCCGGGATCCCGCGGCCGCGGGTGACGTTGCGCAGGAAGGGGATGACGTCGTCCTGTCCCTCGGGGCCACCGAAGCCGGCGAGCAGGATCGCGTCGTACGCGGTCGGGGTCTCGACGTGCTCGGGACCGGACGCCGCCGCGGGGGTGGCGGCGAGGACCTGGCCGTTCGTGATCATGCTGGTGTCGGTCATGACAGCACCTCCGGGAGTTCGGCGGTCGTCACGCGACGACCCGTGAAGAAGGGGACCTCTTCGCGCACGTGCATGCGCGCTTCGGTGTAGCGGAGATCGCGCATCAGGTCGACCAGGTCGACGAGGTCCGGGCTCTCGAGCGGCAGGATCCACTCGTAGTCGCTCAGGGCGAAGGTCGCGATGGTGTTCGTGAGCACGCGGCGGTACTTCGCGCCGGCGACGCCGTGGTCGCGGAGCATCTTGGAGCGCTCCTCTTCCGGCAGCAGGTACCACTCGTAGGAGCGGACGAACGGGTACACCGTGATCCACGCCTCGGGGTCCTTGCCGCGCAGGAACGCGGGGGTGTGCCGCTTGTTGAACTCGGCCTCGCGGTGCATGGCCATGACGTGCCAGACCGGCTCGGCGTCCTGGAACAGGCCGGTGCGACGGATCTCGCGCAGCACGGCCTGGATCGCCTGTGCGTCGTCGCCGTGCAGCCAGACCATGACGTCGGCGTCGGCACGGAAGGCCGAGACGTCGTAGAAGCCACGGATCGTGACCCCGCGCTCGGCGGCGCTGGCGATCACGGTGTCGAGTTCGGCCACGGCGTCGTCGCCGACGCGGTGCACCGGGCCGAGGGGCCGGCGGAACACTGCCCAGAGGGCGTAGGCCGTCAGCAGGTTCGGGTCGATCCCGGAGTCCGGCTGACCGGTCTCGGCGGGTTCCGTGTGGGGGTGGTCGTGCGCGGGCACGGGCCCGGTGTTCGTGGGCGCGTCGGAGCTCATGGATCCATTGTCCTATCGGTTGCCAGGGTGTTGGCCGCCCCGCATCCGGTGGACCGCGCTCGGGCGGTCTACCGCCGTCGGAGCACCAGCACGACGATACCCCCGACCACCGCCACGCCGGCTGCGAGACCGGCCAGGTAGGGCACCGGCTTCTCGTCGAGACCGCGCTTGAACTTCGACGCCGCGATCCCGATCTGCTTCGGGACGTTGAGCTTGTCCTCGATCGCGTCGAGGGTGTCGAACAGCTGGGCGCGGGTCGCGGCGACGCGAGCAGCGAGATCGTCGTGCGGGTCGGTCACGGTTCCTCCGTCGGTGGTGCGGCTGTCGGGCTGTCGGCGCTCAGGAGCGGCCGTCGACGTCCGGCTTGCGGCTGCCGTACTGCGTCGGCGGGGTCGGCTTCTTGCCGAGGCCCTTGACCGCGTTGATGTCGTCCTTGACGCTGGCGATCGTGCGCTTCGGCGTGATCGGCAGGCCCTTCTTCAGGCGCTTCCAGCCGATCAGGCCGAGGATCGCGGCGATGATCAGCATCACCACGGCCACCACCAGTGCGGCCAGCCACGCCGGCATCACGGTCGCGAGGCCCATCACGGCTGCGGTCAGCAGGACGCCGATCGCGTAGAGCACGACGACGAGCGCACCGACCAGCAGACCGGCTGCGAGGCCGAAGATCTTCGCCTTCGTGAGCATCTCGGCCTTGAGCAGGTCGATCTCGCCCTTGACCAGGCCCTTGACGAGCTTCGGGACGTCACCGACCAGGCCGAACAGCGAACGCGACTTGCGATCGCGAGTGTCGGTCATGAGGTGGTGGTGTCCTTCTTCTGGCCGACCTTGCGGACGGCCTTCTTGGTCGTCTCACCGATGAACTCGGCGACGTCCGGGGTCTTGTCGGCGATGAAGTCCTCGGCGACGTGCACGCCCTTCTGGACGCCGTTGCTGTTCCAGACCTTGCCGCTGACGGTCTTGATCTGCTCGTACCGCGCCCGTCCGGCTCGCGATCCCAGGACGTACCCGAGTGCGGCGCCGGCGACGAACAGGAGCTTTCCGCGCATGTGCGATTCCTCCGTGCATTGGTTGTGCGGTGGTCATGCACCGAACGGAATACGTCCGGCGGTCTCACCAACAGTAGCCCTCAGGGGCTGCGCGGTCCGCTCAGGAACCGAGGATCTCGTCGGCTGCCTTCCGAGCGGCGGCGATGATCCCCGCCAGGCCGCGTCCGGTCGAGGCCTCGCCGATCCCGACGACGCCCTCGGCCAGCCCGGCCGCGGTGAGGTCTGGTCCGTACCAACCGACGCGTGCGGCTCCGCTGACGCGGTCGGCCGTGATCGGCACACCGAGCAGCGTGGACGCGTCCTGCAGGGCACGGCTGCCGACGGGGTCGGTCGGGTCGACCGGGAGGCTCGTGGCGACGCCCGCAGGGTCCGTCGCCGTGGTCGCGTAGCTGAGCCGCAGGACGTGGCGTCCGTCCGCCACGTCGGCCAGCCACGGCCACTTCACCGTCGCGTGCGTGAGGGCCTTCGCCGACACGGCCTGCGCGTCCGGGTGCACGAGCATCCCCGTGCCACGGGGGGCGGCGTCGAGCTCCGGCTGGTCGACGACGAGCGTGACGAGCTGGATGCCCGTCCGGTCGGGAGCGGCGGTGCGCTCCGGGTCGGCGACGGAGGACAGGGTGTGCTGGGCCGGCAGCCGTTCGGTCGTGCCGTCGGCGCCGACGATCTCGACCGCGTGCGCCTCGATGCGGGTCGCCCGGGCGTGCAGCCGGACGTCCACCCCGTAGGTCGCCATGTCGGCGACGAGCTCGTCCACCAGGCGCACCGTCCCACCGCGGATCCCCTGCACCGGGGTGCCGGCGGCCGCGCGTGCCCGCAGCGACAGGACGGCGCGGGCGAGCGAGCCCTCGCGGAGCAGTGCGGCGCGCAGGCCCGGGGCCACCCGGTCTGGGTCGAGCTGGTCGGGGTGGGTGGAGTGCACGCCACCGGCGATCGGCACCACGAGGTCGTCGAGCACCCGCTCCCCCATGCGCCGGCGGACGAGTTCGCCGAGCGAGGAGGCCTTGGCGCCCACCGGTGCCGGCAGCAGCGAGTCCATCTGGGCGCGCAGGCCGCCCTTCTGCCCGACCACGGCCAGCACGTCGGCGGCCATCGGGGTGCTCGGGATGCCGAGGAGTCCGGTCGCCGGGATCGGGGAGGTCCGGCCGTCGCGGGTCATCAGCCAGGCGCCGCGGGGGTCGGGGGCGACGACGTCGTTGCCGAGCCCGAGCTCGATCGCCAGGCGGCCGACGGCGTCCGTGCGGGTGGCGAAGGAGTCCGCCGCCATGTCGAGGTCGATCCCGCCGACGGTGTGCCGACGGATCATGCCGCCGAGCGCACCCGAGGACTCGACGAGCACCACGTGGGCGCCGCCCTTGGCGAGGTCACGGGCTGTGAGGAGCCCGGCGATCCCGCCGCCGACCACGACGACGTCGGTCACGCGCCGGCTCCGTCCTGCGCTGCACCGTCGTCCGCGCGGCCGTCGCCGAGCGAGTGGACCAGCTCGACCACGCGGGTCAGGACGTCCGGGTCGGTCTCGGGCGGGACCCCGTGGCCGAGGTTCACGACGTGGGCCCGTGCGGCGCCACCCCGACGGACGACGTCGCGGACGTGCGCTTCGAGGACGTCCCACGGCGCCGAGAGCATCGCCGGGTCGATGTTGCCCTGCACGCTGACGCCGGTGCCGACGCGCTGGACCGCCTGGTCGAGCGGCAGGCGCCAGTCGACCCCGACCGCGTCGACGCCCACGGTGTCCGTGCCGAAGGTCGTCATGTCGGCCAGGACCTCGCCGCTGCCGACGCCGAAGTGGATGCGCGGCACCCCGAGCTCGGCGACGTGCGACATCGCCTGGGCGGAGTGCGGGGCGACGGACCGGACGTAGTCGGCGCGGGACAGCGACCCGACCCACGAGTCGAAGAGCTGCGCGGCCGAGGCCCCGGCGAGCACCTGTGCCCGGAGGAACATCCCGGACACCTCGGCGGCCCAGGCGAGCAGCCGCGACCAGGTCTCGGGGTCGGCGTGCATGAGCGTGCGGGCGCGGATGTGGTCCTTGGACGGGCCACCCTCGACCAGGTAGGCGGCGAGGGTGAACGGCGCCCCCGCGAAGCCGATCAGCGGGGTGTCGCCGAGCTGGTCGACCGTGCGTCGGACGGCCTGCTCGATCGGGGCGAGGGCCACGGGGTCGAGCTGCTCGAGGGCGTCGACGTCGGCGGGGGTCCGGATCGGCGACGAGAGCACCGGGCCACGACCGGGGACGATCTCGACGTCCACACCGGCGAGCTTGATCGGCACGACGATGTCGCTGAAGAAGATGCCCGCGTCGACCCCGTGCCTGCGGACCGGCTGCAGGGTGATCTCCGACGCCATCTCCGGGTCGAGGCACGCGTCGAGCATGGCTGTGCCGATCCGAAGCTCCCGGTACTCCGGAAGGGACCGTCCGGCCTGCCGCATGAACCACACCGGGAGCGTCTCCGGACGGTCACCCCGCAGGGCCCGCACCAGGCGGGAACCACTCGTCCGCCCTGATGCCAGGGGGTGGGAGTCGGGGAGGGATGTGGTCGTCGCTTCGGTCACCGGATGATTCTCCCATCGAGCGCGTTACCATTGACTACGTGCTCATCTGTCTCACGGCGTCGCATCGCAACGCCAGCTTCGATCTCCTGGAGCGACTGAGCATCGGTGCACCCGCGGCAGCCAGCCGACTCGTCACGGATGCCGGCGTCCTGGACGGTGCAGTGGTCCTCGCGACCTGCAACCGCTTCGAGGCGTACCTCGACATCGCGGGCGACGAGAGCGACTCCGCCGTCTCCGCCACCGTGCAGGCCGTGGCCGCCGCGAGCGACCTGGACGCCACCGAGGTCCTGGACTCCGTCAACGTGCTGGACGGCAAGGACGTCGTGCAGCACCTGTTCGCCGTGTCGAGCGGACTCGAGTCCGTCGTCGTCGGCGAGACCGAGATCTCCGGCCAGGTCCGGCGCTCGCTCGAGGACGCCCGGTCGAACGGCACCACCACCTCGGACCTCGAGCGCCTGTTCCAAGAGGCCGCGCACACCTCGCGCGGCGTCAAGACCCGCACCCGCATCGGTGCCGCCGGCCGGTCGCTCGTGCGCCTCGGCCTCGAGCTCGCCTCGTCACGGGTCACCGACTGGGCCCGCACCCGCGTGCTGCTCGTCGGCACCGGCAGCTACGCGGCCACCACCATCGCCGCCCTGCGTGACCGCGGCGCGACGAACATCCAGGTCTTCTCGCCCTCGGGCCGGGCGCCCTGGTTCGCCGCCAAGCACGACCTCGTCGCCGCCCGTGACCTGCGCCAGGCCATCGGCGAGAGCGACGTCCTGATCACCTGCACCTCGAGCGAGGTCCCGGTCGTCGCACCGGCCGACCTCGACGACGGGGTCCGCCGCATCGTCATCGACCTCGGGCTCCCCCGCAACGTCGACCCCGCGGCCGCCGGCGTCGACGGCGTCGAACTGCTCGACCTCGAGACGATCAGCATCCATGCCCCGATCTCCGAGCTGAACGCCGAGTCCGAGGCCCGTGCGATGGTCGACGACGCTGTGTCCCGGTTCCGCGCCCAGGCGATGGAGCAGTCGACGACCCCGGCGCTCGTGGCGTTCCGCAAGCACGTGTTCGACATCCTCGACGACGAGATCGAGCGGGCCAAGCGCCGCGCGGACGCCGACGGCGAGTCCGTCGAGCACACCGAGCGGGCGCTCCGGCACCTGGTCGGCGTCCTGCTGCACCGTCCCTCGGTCCGCGCTCGTGAGCTCGGTCGCGCCGGTCGCGGCGAGGAGTTCGTCGGGGCGATCGACTCCCTGTACGGCGTCCGGCCGGAGGCCGAGCCGGAGCTGCCGTCGCCCGTCGTCCCGCTGGCCGACCGCACGGCACTGGACCCGACCGCCTCGGATCGCGACGACCAGGCGGACGCGAGCTGAGCCTCCAGACAGGCTCGCAACCACCCACGCTGCGCGTGAGTGCGCTGCTGCTGGTGCGTGACCGACGTGTCCTGATGGTGCGCGCCCGGGCGCGCGACGTGCTCTACCTGCCCGGCGGCAAGGCGGAGCCGCACGAGACCGACGTCGAAGCCGCGGTGCGCGAGGCGTACGAGGAGACCGGCCTGCGGCTCACCGCCGACGACGTCGACCCGTTCGGCGTCGTGCTCGAGCCCGCCCACGGGCAGGCTCCGGGGACCATGGTCGCGATGACGCTGTTCCTGGTCCGGCCGGGAGGCCCGCTGGACTCCGCCACGCCCGTCGCCTCGGCCGAGGTGGACGAGGTCGAGTGGGTCACCTCCGTCGACGCGGATCGCTGCCCGCCTGCGGGCGTGGAGACGCTCCGCCGCCTGGTGGCGGCGGAGCTGATCGACTGACCGTCAGGCCCTGGGCGGAGCTGCCGGCACGTGTCTGGTCGGCGGCACGACGCCGGTGTCACCAGCCGGAGAGGCGAGACGGCGTTCCAGCAGTGCCAGCGCGCCGATCACGGCGTCTGCCTCGAAGACACGGTTCCGCCGTCCCGCCGACCGTTGTGTCAGGACGCCACGAGCAACGAGGACCCCCAAGGCCGTGTTCGCGGCCTGCTCACTCCGGCCCGTCGCGGCGGCGAACGTCTGCGCGGTGAGCACGGGCATGCGGGGCGCGAGTTCGAGCGCCGACCATGCAGCGGAGTCAGAGCGGACTCCGGCGAGCGCAGATCGCCAGGACTCCTTGATCCGGACGAGCTCGTGCTCGAACTGCGTCATCCGGTCCACGACCTCGGCCATCGCCTCGGCGAAGAGCCGGACGAACTGCCCGACGGCCCGCTGCGCTGGCTCCGATGCCGGCGGATCGGTGGACCGGAACCGCTGGAGCCCCGCTTCGTAGTCGACAGCACGGGTCGCCAGGACCAGGGACACCGGTGGAGACGACTCGATGGTCAGCCCCCGTGACCGCAGGACAGCGTGGATCAGTGCGCGTCCGATGCGACCGTTGCCGTCGGCGAACGGGTGGATCGTCTCGAACTGCGCGTGTGCGACGGCGGCGATGGCGATCGTCGGCAGCGTGCTCGAGTTCACGAACTCCAGCAGGTCGTCGAGGAGCCCTGGCACCCGCTCCGGCACGGGCGGAACGAACGCCGCTGCGGCAGGCGTCGGTCCGCCGATCCAATTCTGCACCGCTCGGACCGTGCCCCCGACCTCGGGGGTCGCCGAGGCCTCCATCAGCCGCCGGTGCGCCTCGAGGAGCAGGTCGAGGGTCACCGGGGAACCCGGACCGACCGACTCGGTGAGGAAGGTCATGGCGTCGATGTTGCCGAGGACCTCGGTTGCGGTGCTCCACTGCCCGAGCGGGCTCCGTCCGCGCGCCTCTTCTTCGAGCAGCTTCCGCGGGGAGACCTCGAGGCCCTCGATCATCGACGACCCGACCGCTTCGGCTCGGAGGAGCATCCGGCCCAGTGCGTCTCCGCTGCCGAGCAGCGTGGATCTCGTCTCGGCTTCCGTCACCGCAGCGGTGGCCTCGAGCACGGCCGCTTGTTCGGTCGGTCCGAGATCGACCGTTCGGCCCTGCAGCGGATCCGGCACGTAGGCCTCGAAGACCATCGGCATCCGGAAGGCGCGTGTCGCGGCCGCCGGGTCGCCCGTGCGGCGGATCGTCTCGTACGAAGCCATACATGGATCATCCCATGATCAAGGATGACTGCCTATCCTTGATCATGGGGTGCGTTCCACTCGGGTTCGTCAGGCCTTGTCGGTGTCGGTGTACTCCCCGACCTCGCCGTTCTGGGCCGGCTCGGCCTCGCCGGGGATGTCCGAGTCGACGTACTCGCCGTCGGGTCCGGTTCCGGTCGGTCGCGTCTCGCCGGGGATGTCGCTCGAGACGAACTCGCCGACGGGCTCCGTCGACTCGACGTGCTCCTCGCCCGGGATCTCGCTGTCCGTGAAGGCTCCGGCGCGGGGTTCGACCCCGTCCGCGCGACCCTCGTCGCCTCGTGCCTGTTCGTGCTTGCCCGTCATGTCCGACCTCCGCTGCTCGGGTTGCTTGCCTCGGAGTGTGCCCGTGGTCCCTGGACGCCGACCGAACCGGATGCGGCGTTCGGTGGTTGCCTGTGCACCATGCAACGCAGCAGCCGATCGAAGTTCCTGCTCGTCGTGACCGGGCTCGTCGCCGTCGGGACCCTGGCGGGGTGCGCCTCGGACGGGCAGCCCGCCGCCACCGAGACCGTCACCGCGCCCGCGCCGTCGCCGTCCGCGTCGGCGTCCACGCCGCAGTCGTCCGAGGAGTCCGCCTCGGCGGCACCGTCGTCCGGTTCCGGTTCTGGGTCGTCCGCCGGATCCGGTGCCACCGGCGGGGCGTCCGGCGACCGGTGCGCGGTGTCGTCGCTCGCCGGACGCATCGAGGCCGGCAGCGGTGGTGCCGCCGGCAGCGTCATCGTGCACCTGGTGCTCGAGAACACCGGGTCGACGACCTGCACCGTGCAGGGGTGGCCCGGCGTCTCGTTCGTCGGGGGCGGGAACGGCAAGCAGATCGGAGCGGCGGCCGTCGCGGAGAAGAGCTCGCCGCACCCCACCGTGACGCTGGCGCCCGGGAAGACCGCCGTGGCGCCGCTCAAGATCGTCCGTGCCGAGAACTACTCGGCGGGCGACTGCTCGCCGCAGACCCCCGACGGCTTCCGGGTGTACCCGCCCGGGTCGAAGCAGTCCCTGTTCGTGAAGGACACCGACCCCCAGGCATGTGCGTCGACCGATGCGCCACTGCTGTCGGTGCAGGCGTTCGTGCCCGAGGGGCAGGCGACCTCGTAGGCGTCGCGCGACGCGATCATCCAGTTCGACCAGCTTCACCTCGGGGGCACGCCATGTCGTCAGCGGCAGACATCAACGAGCAGAACGACGCGTTCAAGACGTTGTCCAACCTGTTCGGCGTGCGCTGGGACAAGATCCTCCAGTGGATCGTCATCGGCTACGCGAGCACGTGGTTCTGGGTGAAGGGCAGCACCTACGTGGATGGCGTTGCGATACCCGCAACCCAGGGGCCGATCGGCTGGCTGGTCACGTTGATCCGGTCCGTCGGCCTCGGCGCACCCCATTGGCTCGCTCAGACGCCTGCTTGGCTCACCCAACCCGACCATCAGTGGCTTGTGTCGATCCTTCCCATCGTGGCGGCGGTCAGCGCAACCACCCTCGTCCGGATGCAGCAGAGCTCAGGTCTGGTGATCACGTGCACGCTGGCGTTGCTCGTGGCCGTCCAGGCGCATTCCAGTCTCCGGCCGGTCCTCGTTGCTGCATTACTTGCCGCCGTGCCGGCCGCCGGTGCGCTGCTCGTCGCGTACAAACAGTCCAGACAGCGACGTGACGTCAATGACCACTTCATCGCGGAGGTCATCATGCGGGACTTCCTGCTGGTGACTCTCACACCGATCTGGCAACCACTGCTCGCGCCGCTCATCGCCGCGGCGTTGCTCATCGGCGCGTACGGAAAACAGTCGGACGCCGACAACGTCGCGGCGGATCTGGTGAGCGAGCGGATCAGTGCCCTCGTTCAGTCCGACGCCCGGCTTGCGGACGCGCGCGCGGCAGACGTGGTCGCAGCCCTTACGGGAGCGCTGATGATCCCGGCCCGGGATCGACGATGGGGTGCGTCGAGCGTGCGGTTCGCGTTCAAGGTCGCGCGGGGAGCTCGCACCGTCCGGCCGCGCGAAGACTAACGTCGAACGAGGCGCCTTGTGAGCTACGACGCATCATCACGCCCCGGCTCGGGCACGATGGGCACGGTGACCACCACGATCAGCGACGAACGACCGGGCACCGACGAACTGGTGGCGCTGTACGACGCCGTCGGGTGGACCGCGTACACGCAGGACCCCGCAGCCCTCACCGCGGCGATCGCCGGCTCCCACACCGTGCTGACGGCCCGCGACGACGACGGCCACCTGCTCGGCCTGCTCCGCACGGTCTCCGACGGGGTGACGATCGTGTACGTGCAGGACGTCCTCGTCCTGCCGTCCGCGCACCGGTCCGGCATCGGTGGTGCGCTGCTCGACGCCGTCCTGCAGCGGTACGCCGGCATTCGCCAGACGGTCCTGCTCACTGACGCGGAGCCGGGGCAGCGGGCGTTCTACGAGTCGCGTGGCTTCGTGGAGGCCCACGACGTCGACCCGCGGCCGCTGCGCTCCTTCGTGCTCCTGCGCTGAGCACGGATGGGTCCCGCGACCGATTCCACCTGCACGGCGCCGTTCCTAGACTCGGACGAATGTGGGCTCGCGCACGGACACGTTCAGCGGCAGCCCTCGCGACCGCGCTCGGCGTCGCGCTCACCCTCGCCGCGTGCACGTCGCCACAACCGCCGGCCGGGTCGGAACCGGCGCTCGCGAAGCTCATCACCCGGGTCGAGCGGCTGCCCGGGGTCGACACGGCCGAGGGCGAGATCCGTCAGGTCGACGCGAAGGACGACCCGCAGAACTGGATCACCTCGCTCGAGGTGCAGGCCGACACGACGGACCTCGCGGTCGCCGAACGGATCCGGAACACGGCAGCGCGGGGTGTCACCGGCACGACGCTGTCGGTGACCGTGGACGTGCCCCGCGGCCGGGCGTCGGCGCCGGTCGCAGTCGACCCGATGGACCCCGACGTCGTCGACTTGGCCGGACGGCTGCGCGCGGAGCCCTTCGTGCACCGGCTGTGGGCGACCCCGTCACGTTCCACGATCTGGCTCGTGCCGGGCGTCAGCTTCACCGACGCCGTCGCGCAGGCCCGTCCGATCGTCGGGGACCACCCGGCCTCGCTGGACCGTGCTGACGTTTCGGTGGGGATCACGGCGACGCACCCCGGGCGAGCACTCCTCCGCACGATCGACGGGTTCGACCGCGACGGTGACCACGACGTCGAGGGCCTGTACTACTCACCGGGCACGACCTACGCCGACGCTGCGCAAGCCTCGGCCGACGCGGCGCAGGCTGCCACCGACACGGCCGCCGAGGCCGAACGCCCGTACCTGTCGATCGACGGCGAACGACTCGGCGCCGTCGCCGACGTCCTCGTCCGGACGAAGGACGAAGCCGCCGATGCACACCGCGCTCCGCGCACCGCGTTCTCCGTCGGCCTCGACGGGACGAGTGGCTGGATGGGACTCCCCCTCGACGCCGAGAAGCCGCAGGACGCCACTGCCCCGGGCACCCCGACGTCGGGACCGTCGCCGACCCCGTGGGTGCCCGCCGACGTCAGCGACCACGCAGCGACGCTCCGGGCGTTCCTCGAGCGCTCCGCCGACGCTGCCGGGGTCCGGGCGACCGTGACCACGGGCACCGAACAGTGCGCGCCGCCCGGATCGACCTGGTCACCCGATGCGACCGGCACCCGCGCGACGGCGTTCAGCATCGTGCCCGTGTTCCAGATCGTCGACGACGCGCAGGGGGCGTTCGACGCCGTGACCGCGCTGTGGACGTCAGAGGGCCTCGAGGTCAGCGGCCGGGCGATGGGGCGGGACTACTGGTCATCGTCGACGGGGGCGGACCCCGCCACGGCGAGCATCCGCGGCACCGTCGACGGGCTGAGTCTGAGCGCCGAGTCGGTCTGCGTCCCCCGGTCCTGACACGGTGACGCCGCACCCGCGACGAACAGCACCAAGCGCCGTCAGCGCCGCGCAGGCGCGTGCACCGCCTCGAGCACCTCGGTCCCCATGGTCCGCAGCGCCTCGACCGCGGCCAACCGCCGCTGCAACGAAGCGTCGTCGAACGTGACGGTCACGGCGTAGCTGACCGACGACCCGGGCCCCCGCAGGATCCCCGCTTCGGCCCGCACACCGGTGCTCGACCCGGTGACCGCGACGACCTGCAACCCGTGGTCGAGCGCCCGGTGTGCCAGGGGGTCGAGCCCGAAGGACCCGGCGACCAGGTTCAGGTCACTCGCCAGGGACAACCAGCCGAGCACCCGGTTCGACACCGCCTCGTCGACGACCTCGCCGAGCGCCAGTCCGCGCATCACCCACGACAGCTCCCCGGTCGGTGCGACGGAGGCGTCGGGTGCGTCGTCCGGGCCGCGGCGGTCCCGCACGCGGTCGATCAACGCCGTGCGCTCGATGCCCAGGGACTCCGCACGCTCCCGGACGGCGTCGATGCCGACGGTCGACAGCAGTGCGTTCATGGCCCAGGCGTCGGCGGTTGCTCCGACCAGGGTCGCCAGGTCGGGCACCTGCATGGTCGGCTCCTGCAGGAACTGCCACAAGCCGGCACCGGTCGCGGTGTCGCGGGCCATGCGCTGCAGGCGGTCACCGTGCAGGCGGCCGTCCTCGAGCTGGGCGGCGACCTCGATGAGCAGCAGGACGCGGCCCAGGCTCGCGACCGGCTGCACCAGGGTGTCGTCGATCGCGAGCAGGGCCTTGCCGCTGGAGGTGTCGATCACCGAGGCGCTGACCCCGGCGCCCTCGAGCGCGAGGGCGCCGAGGGCCTCGGTGGTGGCGGTGAAGCGGTCGTCGGACCGGCCGCTGTGCCGCCCACGACCGCGGCCGCCACCCGCTGGGCGGTCGTCCGGTCGTCGGCGGCGCGACGACCGGGCCGCGTCCGGCTCCGTCATCACCAGATCGCGACGCGCTCGGCGGGGTCGAGGTACATCGCGTCCTGCTCGGTCACGCCGAAGGTGTCGTACCAGACGTCGATGTTCCGCACGACCTGGTTGCAGCGGAACTCGTTGGGCGAGTGCGGGTCGATGCTCAGCAGTCGAGCCGCCTCTTCCGGGCGGATCGCCATGCGCCAGGCCTGGGCCCAGCTCAGGAAGAAGCGCTCGGCACCGGTGAGGCCGTCGACGACCGGGGGCTCCTGGCCGTCGAGCGACAGCAGGTACGCCTTCCACGCGATCGACAGGCCACCGAGGTCACCGATGTTCTCGCCGATCGTCAGGGCACCGTTCACGTGGCTGTCGGGCACCTCGGTCGGCACCAGGGCGTCGTACTGGGCGATGAGGGCCTTCGTGCGCTCCTCGAACGCCGCGCGGTCGGCCTCGGTCCACCAGTTCTCGAGCTTGCCGTCGCCGTCGTACTGCGAGCCCTGGTCGTCGAAGCCGTGGCCGATCTCGTGGCCGATGACGGCACCGATCGCGCCGTAGTTCGCGGCGGCGTCGCGGTCTGCGTCGAAGAACGGGAACTGCAGGATCGCGGCCGGGAACACGATCTCGTTGAAGCCGGGGTTGTAGTAGGCGTTGATCGTCTGCGGGGTCATGAACCACTCGTCGCGGTCGATCGGCTTGCCGATCTTGCCGAGCTCCCGGTCGACCTGGAACGAGGCGGTGGCGCGGACGTTGGCGACCAGGTCGTCGGCGAGTACGGGCAGCGCCGAGTAGTCGCGCCACTTCACCGGGTAGCCGATCTTCGGCGTGAACTTGTCGAGCTTGTCGAGCGCACGGGCACGGGTCTCGTCGGTCATCCACTCGAGCCCCGTGATGCTCTGCCGGTACGCCTCGACCAGGTTGGCGACGAGGTCGTCCATCTTGGCCTTCGAGGTCTCGTCGAAGTGCTCCTGCACGTAGATGCGGCCGACGGCCTCGCCCATCGCGCCCTCGACCAGCGAGACGCCGCGCTTCCAGCGCTCGCGCTGCTTGGGCGCACCGGTCAGTGCGGTGCCGTAGAACGAGAAGTTCGTGGCCGAGAACGCGCTCGTCAGGTACGCGGCGGAGCCACGGATGACCTGCCAGCGGAGCCAGTCCTTCCAGACCTCGAGCGGCTGGTCGTTCAGCAGGTCGGCCAGGCCGGTGATGAACGAGGGCTCGCGCACCACGACGGTCTCGAAGGCGCCGGCCGGGGCCTCGATGGCCTGCCACCAGATCTGCAGGTCGACGCCCTTCGCGAGCGCGGCGACCTCTGCCCAGGGCAGCTTGTTGTAGGTCTTCTGGCTGTCCCGCGTGGTGACGTTGTCCCAGTGCTGGGCGGCGAGCGCCGTCTCGAGCGCGAGGACGTGCTCGGTGCGGGTGCCGCCGTCGTCGAACCCGGCGAGCGGGAACATCGCCGCGACGAACTCGCGGTACTTCTCGCGGATGTCGGCGAAGCGCTCTTCGCGGTAGTACGACTCGTCGGGCAGCCCGAGGCCGGACTGCTCCAGGAACACGACGTAGGACTCGGGGTCGCCCGGGTCGTTGTCGACGAAGAGCTGCAGGAAGCTCGGCAGGCCGAGGCGCTCGAAGCGGCCGACGGCGGCGATGACCTCTCGCGTGGACTGGATCTCGGTGATCTCGGCGAGCAGGTGCTCGATCGGTGCGGTGCCGAGCTCCTCGAGCCGCGCTTCGTCGGTGAACGAGGTGAAGAGGTCACCGACCTTGCGCTCCTCGGTGCCGGGGGCGGCCTGCTGCGAGCGCTCGATGATGTCGCGCACGGCGATCTCGGCGGCTTCGGCCAGCACCGTGAAGGAGCCGTACCGGGCCTTGTCGTCGGGGATCGGCGTCGCCTCGATCCAGGTCCCGTTCACGTGGCGGTACAGGTCGTCCTGGGGGCGCACCGCGGGGTCGAGTTCGTCAGTGTGGATGCCGGAGGCACGTGCGACGTCGGTCATGCGGTCCACGATAGCCACCGACCCCATGGGGCAGGTCGATCCGGGTCGTCACCGGCACACGGCTGCCGGTACGGTCATCGCATGGGACTTCCGTGGAAGCTGCACGGCGACGGCAAGACCGTCTCCGCGACGACGATCGTGGCACCCGACGAACGGCTCACCTGGCCCCGGACGATCGGCCTCGGGGTGCAGCACGTCGTCGCGATGTTCGGCGCCACGTTCCTGGTGCCGCTGCTGACCGGGTTCCCGCCGTCCACGACGCTGCTGTTCAGCGGCATCGGCACGATCCTGTTCCTGCTCATCACGGGCAACCGCCTGCCGAGCTACCTCGGCTCGTCGTTCGCGTTCATCGCCCCGATCGGTGCGGCGACCAAGATCGGCGGCATCCCGCTCGCCCTGTCCGGCATCATCGTCGTCGGCGTGCTACTGGCGATCGTCGGGCTCGTCGTGCACCTGGCCGGCGCCGGGTGGATCGACCGGCTGATGCCCCCGGTGGTCTCCGGCGCGATCGTCGCCCTGATCGGCTTCAACCTGGCCCCGGCAGCCCGCGACAACTTCACGGCGGCCCCGGTCATCGCGCTCATCACCCTGGCGGCGATCATCCTTGTCACCGTCCTGTTCAAGGGCCTGATCGGCCGCCTGTCGATCGTCATCGGTGTGTTCGTCGGCTACGTCGCGGCGCTCATCGGCGGCCAGGTCGACTTCTCGAAGGTCGGCGAGGCGAAGTGGATCGGCCTGCCGGAGTTCACCGCTCCCGCGTTCGACCCGTCGCAGCTCGCGATCTACCTGGCGTTCGTGCCGGTCGTCCTGGCACTGGTCGCCGAGAACGTCGGCCACGTGAAGGGCGTCGGGCAGCTGACCGGCCGTGACCTGACGCCGCTCACCGGTCGTGCGCTCTTCGCCGACGGCGTCTCGACCGTCCTGGCGGGCGTCGGCGGCGGCTCCGCCACCACCACCTACGGCGAGAACATCGGCGTCATGGCAGCCACCCGCGTCTTCTCCACCGCCGCCTACTGGGTCGCCGCGATCGCGGCCGTCCTGCTGGGCCTGTCGCCGAAGATCGGCGCCGTCATCTCCTCGGTGCCCGCCGGCGTGCTCGGCGGTGCCACCACCGCCCTCTACGGCCTGATCGGCGTCATCGGCATCCGGATCTGGGTCGAGAACCGCGTCGACTTCTCGAAGCCGAAGAACCAGCTGACCGCTGGCATCGCCCTGATCATCGGCATCGCGGACTTCACGTTCCGCTTCGGCCAGGCGAGCTTCGGCGGCATCATCGTCGGCACCATCGCCGCGATCGTCGTCTACCACGTGATGGACATCATCGGCCGGGCCCGCGGCACCGACGAGCCCTCGACCGAGGTCGCCGACCCCGCACACGCCGCCACCGGCGCCGTCCCCGCGGAACCGCGCGCCGACTGACGCGAGTGGTCGGCCGGAACGCGCGTCCGGCCCGACGACGTGGGACCACCGGACTGGAGGCCCGTGGCGGCGCCGCCACGGGCCTCCAGTACCTCACGGGGTCAGCCGCGGACGGAGATCGCGTTCTGCGCGCCCGGACCGGGAGCCCGCTCGATCCCATGCCCCCGGAGCTCGCCGGAACTCGGCCTACGCGACGGCGACGATCTCGAGGAACGTCTGCTCCGTGACGATCTCGATGATCTGCCCCGTGGCGGCGAGGTCCTTTGCTCGTTGGACCTTCCCACTGAGGGTCGTTCCGGGGCGGAGCGTTGCGGGGTCGAAGCCACCCATCACTACCAGCGTGGTCTTCTTGGTCACGTTGCCCGAGACGACCGCTCCGAACGAAGCGACGAGCGTCTGCACCTCGGCGCGGGTGTAACTGTCGAGGTCGCCAGAGAAGCACACGACCTCTCCGAACAGGGGATGAGCCGGGTCAGCCTCGGCGGCCGGTTGAGGAAGGTCGGCCTTGCGCTGGTACACACGGCCAGCTCGCTTGGTGCCCTTCGACCGGGTTGGAACGGCAGCCCAGAGTTCGTCGACGCTGTCGATCTGTTGCTCCTCGGCGATGCGCAGGATGATGAGCGCGCAGGCGAGCGAGTCAGCGCCGGCTTCGTGGTGATGGAAGTCAGGTAGCGCAAAGTGTTCGACGACCAGCGGCAGACGGTGACTGGGCAGTTTGCAGTGGTGCCGGACCACGGCGAGCGCATCGAGGAAGTTCAGTTGCGGGTCGGGTGCTCCTGTGAGCGCGTTGGCCGCGTTGTATACGCCCTTGTCGAAGGGACTGTAGGCGACCACGGGAAGCCCGTTCGTCACAGTGCGCAGCCGCTCAAGGGTCTCGGACCACGTCGGGGCGCCGTCGACGTCGTCCGGCCCGATGCCGTGGAGGTACGTGTTGGTGAAGTCCAGCCCGGTGGGCGGTTCGACGTACCAGGACGTCGTGGCCTGGACAACCCCGTCGATGGCCGTGGTGAGGCCAACGGCACAAACCGATGCGCGGTCGAAGTTGGCCGTTTCGAAGTCGAGGGCGACGAAGCTCAGCGTCATGCCGGCAGCCTAGGTGAGAACGGCTCGTTCTTCGTTTGATCTGCCCCTCGACTGGAGTGTCCGGTCATCGCTCGAGTGTCACCGACAGTCGAGCGAGTGCAGAGTGCTCAGCGCCGGCTGCGCAACGGGATGTGGCCCCACCAGCCCAGGCCAGCGGCATCGAAATCGAGGATGTCGAGGTAAGCGCCAAGTGGTTCGCCGATGTTGAAGTCGGCGACCTCCTGTCCGAACTCCTCTGGAGTCGACTGGTCGCCGGTTGCGTAGGCGTCCGTGCGGTCGATCGTCGTCCACCGGTCGCGGATGATCCCGACGCGAGGACCTTGCCACGGGGAGTCGTAGACGACCCGGAACTCGTCAGCCGTGGCCCAGGCGTCGTGCACGACGACGCTTGCCGCCTCGGTCGGGCCGCCGTCGCGGAGTTTTCGGAGACATGCGAGCAGAGCGCGCGGACCCCATTCCTCGGCACGAGACGCCTCAAGCTCTGCGATCAGCTCAGCATGTCGAACGCTCTCCATGTGGCGAACCTATCAAGCGAATCGTCCGACGACGGACCTGGCCTCGATCGGTGCGGCGATGCTTCCGAAAGGTGCGCCGACGGAATCAGGCATCCGCCCAAACTGGGCGGTTCAAGAGCCAAGGGTGCCCCTCGGGGAGTCCGACGCGATCGCCGAAGGCGAGGTCTTCGAACCACGCCGGCAACATGACCGGCACAGCAGAGGTCGGCTGGGCGAGCAGGTCCCACCGGTCCTCGTACCCGCTCCACACGCTGATGTGTACGCGGGACCTGTCGACACCCGCGTTCCGGGTTCCCGGAACCGCGTCGGGGTCCGTTCGCCAATCTTCGTGCGCGATGAAGGCTGCAGCCGCAACGTGGTCTCGAGGCACGATGAACGAACGGGGTGCCGAGACGTAGTCG
The DNA here is from genome assembly GCF_003234485.1 of Curtobacterium sp. MCLR17_034. NCBI lineage: Bacteria > Bacillati > Actinomycetota > Actinomycetes > Micrococcales > Microbacteriaceae > Curtobacterium > Curtobacterium sp. MCLR17_034. Next base: position 459,804 of record NZ_QKTH01000001.1, on the reverse strand, counting down.
GACTGTTCCGGCAGGCTCACGAAGACAAACCACTCTCGATCCGAGCGCGCCGTCTGCTGCGAGTTCAAGCCGAGTGGGTAGTTCACGTTGGACGCTGCTCGAGCCGCTTTGACCTGCACCTCGATCGCGGGGCGCGAGAGGTCCTCGGTGTGCACGGCGAGGATGTCCGTCCGCGCGAGCCCATCGCGCGTCAGCGCGGCACCCCAACCCTGCCGAGCGAGCATCGAACACACCCAGTGTTCCCCAGCGGACTTCGTCATCTTGTTGTCGGCCATCAGTGCTTCCCTTCGATGTGGACGGATCTATCGACGACGCACGGCAGAATGTTAGGGATGCTCACTTTTTAAAAGCCTCGGGACCCGAGCTTGGCTACGAAACGCGCGCGCTCGGCATCGCCGACAGAATGGGTCGGTGCACCGACCGACGCGACCCGCTGTGACCGCTGAGCGGCGCGCGGTCGACCGCGACATCGTGCGGCTGGCGGTGCCCGCGCTCGGAGCGCTCGTGGTCGAGCCGCTGTTCCTGCTGACCGACACCGCGCTCGTCGGACACCTCGGGGCGACGCCGCTGGCAGCCGTCGGGCTCGCGAGTGCCGTGCTGTCGACGGTGACCGGGCTGCTGGTGTTCCTGGCGTACTCGACGACCCCGGCCGTGGCGCGGGCGCTCGGTGGTGGCGACCGTCGCGGAGCCGTGCACGCGGGCATCGACGGGATGTGGCTCGCGCTCGTGCTGGGGGTGGTGCTGGCGCTGGTCGGGTGGCCGCTCGCCGGGCCGCTCGTCGACCTGTTCGGCGCCTCGGCCGAGGTGTCGGCCGCCGCCACCGCGTACCTGACCATCTCGCTGATCGGGCTGCCCGGCATCCTGGTCGTGACCGCCTCGACCGGACTGCTGCGTGGGCTGCAGGACACGAAGACCCCGCTCGTCGTCGCGACCATCGGGTTCGTCGCGAACGGGCTGCTCAACGCCGTCCTGATCTACGGCGCCGGCTGGGGCGTCGAGGGATCCGCCGCCGGCACCGTCATCGTGCAGTGGGCGATGGCCGTCGTCTACGTGCGCATCGCGGTGCGGGCCGCGCGGTCGTCGGGGGCGCCGCTGCGACCCGGCGCCTCGGGCGTCGCACGGGCGCTGCGGTCGGGCGCCTGGCTGTTCCTGCGGACCGCGTCGCTGCGGATCGCGATGCTCGCGACCGTCGGGGCCGCTGCCGGACTGGGGACCACCGGGCTGGCGACGACGCAGGTCGGGCTGACCGTGTTCTCGACGCTGGCGTTCGCGCTCGACGCCCTGGCGATCGCCGGGCAGGCGCTCGTCGGGCACGGACTCGGCGGACGTGACCCGGAGCGGGTGCGACTGGTGACGCGACGGCTCGTGCTGCTCGGGATCGCCGGTGGTGTCCTGCTCGGGGTGCTGACCCTGGCCGTGAGCGGGGTGCTCGGGCCGGTGTTCTCGGACTCGCAGGCGGTGCGGGACGCCCTGCCCGTCGTGCTGGTGCTCATCGCCGTCGGGATGCCCGTCGCCGGGTACGTCTTCGTGCTCGACGGGGTGCTGATCGGCGCCGGGGACGCGCGGTACCTGGCCATCGCCGGAGGCGTGAACCTCGTCGTGTACCTGCCGCTGCTGTGGTGGTTCGGTGGGACGCTCGCGGGGCTGTGGGCGGCCTTCGCCCTCGGGTACATCGGGGTCCGGGCGGTGACGCTCGGGGTGCGGGCGCACCGGCGCGGCTGGGTGGAACAGGCGTTGGCGCGATGAGCGGGTCGTCTCCGGCTGGGCCTGCTTCTTCTGCCGGGCCTGATTCTCCTGCGGCGCCGTCGTCGTCGGTGGCTTCGTCGGCCGTCCTCGCCACGGTCGGCATCGGGGTGCAGGGCGTCGCGAAGCTGCTCGTGACCGTCGTCGTCGGGCGGGTGTTCGGCACCGAGACCCTCGGGCAGACCACGGCGCTGCTGTCACTCTCGGTCTTCGTCGCGCTGCTCTGGCCGAACGCCGCGGGCAACACCGCGTCGCGGTTCCTGGCGATTGCGCTGCGGGGTCGGCGCTCGGACGCCGCCGTGAACCGGCTACTCGGGGTGTCCATGCTGGTGTCGAGCGCGGTGCTCGCGGCGGTCACCGTGCCGATCGCGCTGGCCTGGGGCAACGGCCCCGGGATGGTGCTCGGCGGTGCCGCGGTCGTCGTCGGTTACGGCCTCTACTGCTACGCCCGAGGCGCGCAGCTCGGCTACGACCGGGCACCCCGGGTGGCGCTGTGGGACTCGGTGACGAGCGTCCTGGCGCTCGGGTTGCTCGTGGTGGCGTGCGTCGCTCGGCTCGAGCCCTTCGTGCTGCTCCCCCTGGCGATCGGCTACACGGTGTTCGCGATCGCGTGCTGGCCGCGGGGCAACGGCTTCGCGCCTGCTTCGCGCGAACCCGCTGCCGGGGTGCTCGGATTCGCAGCGTGGAACGTGCTGGCGGTGGTGACCTCGAACGGGTTGCTGCAGTTGACGATGATCTCGGCGCAGGTGACGTCGTCGGCGCACGACGCCGGTGTCTACGCCGCTGCGTTCACCCTTGCGACGCCGGCGTCGATGCTCGGGCAGGCGCTGGGGCAGGTGCTCGTGCCGGCGTTCGCGCACCGGACCGACGGTGGATCGCTGCGCTCACGCGGAGCCCTGCTGCTCGTCGTCGGGTTCGCTGCTGCGTCCGCCGTCGTCTTCGGCCTGGTCGCCCTGCTCGCCGGGTGGTTCCTACCGATCGTCTACCCCGCCGAGGGCGCCGCTGCCGTCGCGGACCTGCGGTACCTGATGGTCGCGGTGTGGGTGTTCACCGTCGGGCTCGTGCCTGCCGCGTTGCTGCTCGCCGCCGGACGTTCACGCCAGGTCGCGCTGGCCTCGGTCGCCGGGTTCGTCGTCGGGGCTGGGCTCATGGCGGTGCTCGGGCCCGTCGCCGGAGTTGCTGGTGGGACGACGGGGTTCTTGGTGGGGAGTGCGGTGAACCTGGTTGCGGTGGTGGGGCTCGGGGTGCGGCGGGGCTGACCATCGAGTCCGTGCTCGTCCCCACGGAAACGCTGCGTCGCCTTGACGGCCTTTCCTGGCGCCTGACGGTGATCGGTCTCGCTGAGCGTTCCAATTCTCTCGGTGACGAACCCGCAGGTGGCTACGAAGTCATCTTCGAGAGAAGCGCCGCGGGTGCAGCGATCTCCGTCGCGTGATCTGCTTCACCAGCCGATCGGCCAGACAAGCAGTGAGCATGGCTGCGACCATGACGCCGGCGAACGAACGTGTTCCGAGCACTGCGGCTGAGGTTCTGAGCAGCATCGGGACTTACCGCGTGGGCTGTGGGGGCGCTCATGGACTCCCGGCGCCCTCTTACGCTTTGCTGACATCGAGCCGCCGAGGAGACCCCAGGTGGAGCAAGGGGATTCTGATGCGCCTCAGCCGCATGTTCACGTCAACACGCTTTCTTGTTGTGACCGCAGCCCTGGTTGCAGCGCTTGTTGCCGCCGTCTTGATGGTGCCGGGAGGCCCTGCTGCCGCCGCGGTGTCTTCTGGCGCGCAGTTCGTCTCCACAGCTGGCCGCATCCTCGACACCCGAGACGGCACGGGCGGCTACACCACTTCGATGCCTGCGAACGCCTGGCGCACGGTCCAGGTAACCGGGAAGTTCGGTATCCCCTCATCGTCTTCAGTGACTGCCGTGGCGTTGAATGTAATCGAGGTGAGCCCGAGCGGCCTCGGCCAGGTCACCGCCCGCCCGAACGCGAGTACCGCCGCAACGCTCGTCGGCACATTCGACGGTGGCGGCCTCGGATCGACCTCGAACGAGGCGGATGTCGCGGTGAACAGTGACGGCACGGTCCAGGTGCGAGCAGACGCATCGACACAGCTCGTCATTGACGTGGAAGGTTACTACTCCACGGATCCGTCCGCGACCGGTGGTTACGTGGCGATCGCAGGTAAGCGGTACGTCGGCGAACAGCCGGTCGCGGCGAGTGGCAACTTCACGATTCAGGTGACCGGGGTCAACGGGATTCCGTCGAACGCGACCGCGGTGGTGGCAGATTTCGTGGTGAAGAACCAGGGCACCACCCACGGCTACATCTCGCCCGGACCGGCAGGCTCCAGCCCGCCTGCGACGTCCCTGCATTTCCCCGGGGCAACTGATGTCGCAACAGCGATCAGTGCCCATGTCCCGCTGAGCTCGGATGGGAAGCTCGAAGTGTGGAACCGCGCTGGTTCAGCCATCAAGGTGAACCTCGACATCGAGGGGTACTTCGTCCCGGGGTCTTCAACGGCGGGATCATTCACCGCAGGCGCGGCTCGTGCTTTTGACAGTCGCGTCAAACCGCACGTGTCGATCGCTGCGGGGAAGACGGTAACCGTGCCGCTCGGTGGAACTCATGGTGTCCCTAGCACTGCGGACGGTTTGTCCTCCGTAGTGGCGGACCTCACCGCGATCCACGCTTCGAACGACACTGCTGGCTTCGCGCGTGCGTGGGCTGACGGCACAGCGGAACCGAACATCTCCGACGTTGAGTACGCACCGAACTCGATCCGGTCGAACACCAACACTGTCCCCGTCGGGCTGGACGGCGCAATCGAGATTCACAACCTCAGCAGCGCCACAGTCGACTACGTCGTCGACATCGAGGGCTGGTACGCCGGCGGAGCCTCAACGATGTGCGCCAATGACACTGACAGCATCCTTGGGCAAGCTGCGGATGCCTCAAGCGCAACTGTCGGTGCGTCCGAAGGGGTCCCGGTGCTGTCGGCGGTCCTCACGAACTCATTGGCAGACCCGATCAACGGTCAGATATACGTCGTTGACTCGTCCGGCAAAGCCGTCGACGGTTCACCAACTGCTACGGAGACCGTGGACAACGGGGCGGCCATGACATTTCATCTGCCGCCCGCCTACGCAACACCTGGAGCCACCTTCACATGGTGGGTACACGCCTATCAGGACGACGCGTGCGCGGCGCAAGCCACCTCGGCTAGGCACTCATTCGTGGTCGGCTCTCCCACAACGGCTGCCGCCTCGAAGACGCAGCGACTCACCATCTCTGGTGATGGCATAAGTGCCACGAGTGCACCCGAGGGGCAGGGGGATTGCTCAGGCTCACCTTGCCCGTTGAACTCGGGCGAGATCGCACTCGGTGTGGACGCTGAAAACGCTGATCACGCAACTGCACTCCACGCCGACCTGTCGACCATCCCAGCTGGCGCGACCATCGCTTCCGCGTCGTTGAACATCACGCCGAGCGGATGCTACGGCACAGCATGCTCGAGCGGGACATTGTCCATCGCGCAAGCAACCGAGAACACATCGTCGGCAGCGACCGGCGCAGCTCTTGCCGCTATCGAAGTCGACACGCCGTTAACGTTCCCTGAAGCACCGTCCACCACCGCGTACGACATCACCTCGCTTGTAAATGACTGGTACGACAGTGACGGAGCCGGCAATCTTGGAGCCGTTCTATCGGAAACGAACACGGCGACCGGAGCAACAGGAGAGATCTACTACGGGCCCACCTCTGCGGTCAGCCCCGCATCGATCACCATCAACTACATCCCAGCGGACACCCCAGGTCCAATCCGAGCCCTCAAAGCAACCGGTGGCGACGGCGGACTCATCGCTGCCTGGGCTTCCCCGATCCGCACTGGGTGGTACGACACGACCGGAGCGACGGACGGAATCACCTCGTACACGGTGTCTGTGTCGGATGCAGCTGGCTCGACGGTAGCTACCAAAACAGTCGGCGAACCTCGCGCGGTATTCACAGGACTCACGAATGGCGCCGAATACACCGTGAGCGTCGCTGCCAACAACACCGCAGGATCAGGAACGACGAGCATCTCAAGTTCGACGACTCCGGCTGCCGTCATCAACAGCCCCAGCCTCTACGTGAACGCGCTGCAGAACCTCGTCGACGCGGAGAGCAAGTTGGCAAGCGGCAGCGAGGCAAGTACTTCAGACGCAATCGGGGCCACATCTACTGCAACCATCGTGACGCCCGCGCTCGGGCTACTCGGCACGAGCTACCTCGACGAGTTCGCTACAGAATCCGAAAACGACCAGTCAGACGCCCACGACATCACAAGACTGACGGACACCCTGGCAGTACCAACTGCCGCGGGAGTAACCCTCTTCGCGACCGCAACACGGACGTTCACAACCGTCGACACGAGCGGCGGCCCCGCCGTAGATGTGGACGGGGAGTCTGACGACGCCGGAGCGTACCTCTTCACGGCCCACGGGACGAAGGCATCACTCGGGGGTTACGCAGACCAGGACGCGCTCCTCCAGCCGACCACGACATCCAGCACCGACACAGCTGAAGATGCAGCTGGGTGGGCCGCAAGCGCCGGACCAGATCCCACCAGCGCGAGCTCCGTGATGTATCGAGGCCCGACCGGAGGCAACATCAATGCGAAAATTGCGACCACTCATACGTTCGCACGCACCGCGATGGGCGTCACCGGCCCGAAGGTCAATCTCTCGGGCGTGGCGAATTGGGCGTTACGTTACTCCACAGAACCGCACAGCTCGAACTGGTTCAGCCCGGACTGCACCAACTTCGTCTCGCGGGCCCTGCACTGGGGCGGCCTAGCCAACATGGTCGGCAACGAAGTCACGACGCACATATCACACGACCCGAATCGGTGGTTCCTCGACCGGGCCTTCGGAAAAAATGTCTTCTACTCCATGTCCTGGGGACACCAACCCGAGAATTACAACTTCCAGATGAGTCACGGCGGGGTGAGTGTTGGCAGAAGCAACGTCAAGCTCGGCTATCTCGCCTATGCAGCGTTCAACGGCGGCGGAAAGAGTTCGATCGACCACGCTGCAGTTGTGACAAAGGTGACCGGGAGCAACATCTACGTATCGCAGCATTCGCACAACACGAGGAATGAAGCAATCTTCGGTTCCGGTCACACGTGGTCACACCTGGAGCCTCGAATGTCAGCACCGTTCTACGTCAATCCCTACGGAATTTGAGATGAAGCCTGCACGCAATCACTCACGCACTACTCTGATCGCGAGCGTCGGGATCCTCGCGGCAATCGCACTGGTCGGTTGCTCAGGGCACAACGTCCCTACAGACGTCGGAGGCGAACCTTCGGACGCTTCGGAGGTCGCAGCGAGACAAGCGGCGGTCGAGGGCTTGAAGGATCACGACGAAGGTCGCTTCGTGTCTGCGGTAACACCGGACCAGCGTTCCGAAGCGGTCAAAGCGTGGAAGGTCTGCGAGCCGCTTCTGAAACCGGGTGCCAAGGTCACCTACAACGATGCTGTCGTCACGACCATCGTCGGCGTCTTCGTGCACCCTGCCGAAAAGGAAGCGAAAGGGTGCTGGGTGACGTTGTCCTGGAAGGAGGGTCGGGGCTGGAGCATGACGGCGGAACTGTCCGCCAAGACGGGTTAGTCGCGTGCTTGGCCTGCCCACGCCAGCGCCGACCAGTGCACCGGACACCGCCGCGCACGCGATGATCATTCTGGAGCATCGGGGATTGAAAGCCCCGGCGCCAGCACCAACGCCAACGCCAACAAAGTCAACATCACAGGCGTCGAGGGGGGTTGCGCATCGACATCACATCACGGCACCGATGGACGGTCGGACAAGGGTGATTCTGGGGCCCGTCAGAGCACTCCGCCTCTGGACTGTGCAACGGTCCGGGCCCAATGCCACACGTTTGTCGGATCTGGGCTGGAGTCAATCCGAACCTCCGCCGGGCGGCGGCCCCGTCGTGTCCCCCACCCGCAACTCCGAGGTGAACGACGCCGGCTGCGGCTCCGCCCCCTCGAGCATGGCCAGGGCAGCACGGGCTGCGGCTTGGCCCTTCTGCACGAAGGGCTGCACCAGGGTGGTCAGGTGCCGGATCGGGGTGCGGTGGAGCAGGCTGTCGTCCACGGTGATGCCGTCGAACCCGACGACGCTGACGTCCTCGGGCACACGGAGTCCGGCGTCGAGTGCAGCCGAGATCACCCCGACGGCGATCAGGTCACTCTGTGCGATGACGGCGGTGGGGCGGGGGTCGTCCGGTGCGAAGAGCTCCGTGCCAGCGAGACGTCCCTCTTCCACCGAGCTGCCGGCGGTCTCGATCGCGACGGCGTCCGGGTACACCTGGCGCACACCACGCAGGCGTTCGAGCGTGGTGAAGGCGATGCCCTCGGCCTGCCTGGCTGCGTCGATCGGCCCGCGTCGGCGTGCGGCGTCGAGGGGCAGGGTCACGACGGTCACGTCCTGGTGGCCGAGCCCCTGCAGGTACTCCGCAGCACGGCGTGAAGCATCGCGGTTGTCGAGCTGGACGGGGACGGCACCCTCGATCTCGTCCGCCTCGATCGCGACGACGGGGATCTGCCGACGGCGCAGCACGGCGACGGCTGGGTCGATCCGCACGTTGCACCCGACGAGCACGACGGCGTCCATCGGGGCGTCGACCAACGGGCCGGCGCCCTGCTCATCGTCGAGCGGACTCCGGACGAGCAACAGCGAGGCACCGGCGGCACCCGCGACCTCGGCGATGCCGTCGAGCGTCAGGACGTTGACCGGGTCACGGAAGGCGTCGCTCAGCCGCTCGTCCATCACGACACCGATGACGCCGGAACGACCGCGGCGCAGCGAACGGGCACGGGGATCGGGGCCGCCGTAACCGAGGTCGGCGGCAGCGGCGAGCACGCGGGCCTTGGCGTCCTCGGACACCGGGCCGAGACCGCTGAAGGCGAGCGAGGCCGTCGACGGCGCGACCCCGGCAGCACGGGCGACCGCTGCCAGCGTCGGGCGCGACGAACGGGTGACGCCGCCGCGGGAAGGCGACGCGCCGGGTCCTGTTGCCGGTTCGTCCATCGCCCGTTAGCGTAGCCGGAACGAGCGGTCGAATCGATTCGACAGCCGCAAGACCAGCACCGACACGCACCAGAACGCGCAGCACCACGCTCGCCGCAGCACGATGGGAACCACCATGACGACGCCGTCCACCCGCACCGTCCCGACCACCAAGGCCTGGATCATCGCGGTGTTCGTGGTGTTCACCCTGTCCGGGCTCGACATCGCGACGTGGCTGGGCCGGATCCCGAGCGTCCGCGACTCCCTCGGGGCGAGCACGTTCGAGATGGGTCTGCTCGTGCTCGGCATGGCCGTCGGCTCGATCGGCGGCCTGACGTTCGCCGGGCACATCGTCGCGAAGCTCGGTGCGAGGCGGGGCGTGCAGGTGGCTGCGGCGTGCCTGGCGGTCGGGATGATCTTCGCCGGTGTGGCGGTCACGCTCGGGTGGGGCTTCGCCGCCATCTGGATCGCGCTCATCGCGTTCGGCTTCGGGAACGGCCTGTGCGACGTGTCGATGAACGTCTCCGGCGCCGCCGCCGAGAAGGCCGGCGGCCGCACGATCATGCCGCTGTTCCACGCCGCGTTCAGCCTCGGCACGCTCGCCGGTGCAGGCCTCGGTGCGCTGGCGGAGCGGTTCGAGATCCCGGTCTCGTGGCACTTCATCGTGCTCGTGGTCATCACGAGCGCCGCCATGCTCGTCGCCGTCACGAAGTTCCAGGACGAGCACCGCTTCGAGCAGCCGGTGTCCACCGACACCAGCCCGGTCGCGACCCCGCTCACCCGCTGGCAGGTCTGGGCACAGCCCTCCACCCTGCTCATCGGCGTGATCGTGCTCGGTATGGCGCTGGCCGAGGGGTCCGCGAACGACTGGCTGCCCCTCGCGATGATCGACGGCCACGGGCTCGACAACGCCGGCGGTGCCGCCGTGCTGACGGTGTTCCTGGCCGCGATGACCGCCGGTCGTGTTGCCGGCAGCCCACTGATCGACAAGTTCGGCCGCGTGCCGATCCTGCGCATCAGCGCCGCCGTCGCGGTGGTCGGCCTCGGCATGCTCATCTTCATCGACAACGTGCCACTCGCGATCGTGGGCGTCGTGCTCTGGGGTCTCGGTGCCAGCCTCGGCTTCCCGATGGGCATGTCCGCCGCGGCCGACGACCCCCGCACCGCGGCCGCCAAGGTCAGCGCCGTCGCGACGATCGGCTACGTGGCGTTCCTGGCAGGGCCGCCCCTGATCGGGTTCCTCGGCGAGGAGATCGGCCTGCTCGGTGCGCTGCTGATCGTCTTCGTGTTCATCATCGCGGCCGGCCTGGCCTCGGGTGCGGCGCGCGAGACCGGTGCCGCCGCCCGGCCCGCCCGCGGGACCGACAAGACGAGCGGGACCACGAAGCGCGAGACCGAGCGAGCCAGCGACCGCAGCTGACGCAGCGAGCCCTCAGCCGCCGTCGCCCGCCCGCGCCCGCGTCGCCAGGTGCAGGGCGAGCCGGGTCTCGGGGTCGGACAGGTCCACCCCGAGCAGCCGCTCCACCCGCGCGATGCGGTCGGACACGGTGTTCCGGTGCACGCCGAGCACCGCGGCGGTCTCGGCGATCGACGACTCCGCGTCCAGGTAGGCGGCGAGCGTCGTCAGGAGCGCCCCGCCACCGCGTTCGAGCGGTGCGAGCAACTGCCGCGACGCCGGCAGGAACGTGTCCGTCTGCGTCCACGCGAGCAACAGCTGCGCGAGCCCGAGCCGGTCCACGTGCACGAAGTGCCCCGACTCCGGACGGCTGGCGGCCAGACGGGCGGCGTCGCCCGCCTCGCCGAGCGTCCGGACCAGCCCGGCAGGACCGGCCTGCAGACTGCCGACGCCCACGTTGGTCTCCACGGTGGTGCGGAGCGTGTTCTGCGCGCGCCGCAGCCTACCCGCGATGTCGGCCACTGCCTCCCGGCCTGGTTCGTCGGGTTCCGACAGCCACAGCACCCAGCCGTCCGCCTGTTCGACGACGACCGCGTCGAGTCCCTCGGCGCGCACCGCGGCGTCGACCTGCTGGCGGAGCGCGACCAGGTCGACGCCCTGCCGCGCGACCACGCGCGCACCGACGTGCCAGGCGTCCAGCCGCCACCCGGCGGCGATGGTCCGCTGCACGAGCTGCGGGGCGGGCGCCCCGTCGGCCGCGCGGAGTTCGTCGAGCATCGCCATCCGGTAGCGGGCGTCGCGCTCGTCGTCGAGCCGGGTGAGCAGCAGCCGGTGCCCGACGGCGACGGCGGCGACCTGCAGGGCACTCGCGATCACCTGCTGTTCGGCGGTGATCGGGACGGGCAGGCCGACGGCCAGCCAGGCGCGCGGTCCGATGCCGGTGCCGACCGGGATCGCCACGAGCGTCTCGTCGACGCCCTCGGCGGTCAGCACGTCGCTCGTGCCGGCGCGGCGGACGAGCACGGCGCGGGCCGCGTCGTCGACGGCGGCTCCGCGGAGTGCCAGGCCCGAGGCGTCGAGGAACCGCACGGGGTGGCCGAGCGAGCGGTCGAGCCGGGCGAACAGGTCGTCGAGTTCGGGGCCGGCGTCGAGCGCGACGCGGGAGGCGTCGAGGGCTGCACGGGCCGCCGGACCCATCCCTGTGCCGATGAGTTCGTGCAGGCGGACCGAGGTCGCCCAGGGGTCCGGGGTGGCGAGCACGGCGACGCCGAGCCGGTCGGCGAGCGTCGTGGTGCCGGGGCCGAGCTCCAGCGATCCGTCGACGACGAGCAGGGTGGCGCCGGCCGCGGAGGCCCGGCGCAGCAGCACGTCGAAGCGCGCGTCCGCGCGGTCGACCGGGGTGAGCAGCACGACGACGTCGTCGCCCGACGCCAGGGACCGGCCGACCTGGTCCGGGGCCCCCACCACCCCGCGGACGCTCCGGACCGCGGTGCTGCCGGGGCCGACGAGCAGGCGGGTGCCGGGCGGCAGGAGCGGGAGCAGGTCGCCGACGGCGTTCACGTGAGCACCTGGCCCACGGCCTCGGGGACGACGTCCGCGTCGATGCCGAACGCCCGCGGTCCCATGCGCGCGGTGCGGTCGGGTTCCGCCCACCACCACGGCGCCGACGGCAGCACGAGCACCGCGAGCTCGTTGCCGACCCGCGTGCGGTCGGTCGCCACCGGCGCGAGCGAGCGCGCGTCGACGACCGTGATGACGCTCGGCGTGCTGGCGACCGGCAGGCCGTCGACCAGGCAGTGCACGTACTCGCTGCCCGCCTCGACCCGGGCGACCGCACCGGTGTCGGCGTCGCGGATGGCCAGGCTGCTGCGGACGAACGCGAGGGCGTCCCCCTCGCGCTGCACGTCGATGACCCGGCCCTGCGCGACGACCCGTCCGCCGATGAGCGCGGCGAGTTCCGCCGCGTCCCGTGCGCCACCCGCTGCGCGTCCGATCCGGAGGGCGCGCTGCACGCTGCCGACGACGGCCCGCTCGCGCAGCAGCGCGACCGGGACCGGGCCGATCGCGAAGGCCGCCCAGCCGCCGCTGTGCGAGACGGCCTCGCGCCAGACCGTCTCGACGTCGTGGGGGTGCCGGGCGTCGACGACGATCCGCAGGCCGCTCGTGGTCGCAGCCGCCGCCGTGACCGTCGTGGTCGGGCCGACGAAGACCGACAGCTGGTCGATGCGCGGGACCGCGCGGCCGACCAGGTCCGCGTCGACGAGCGGCAGTCCGGCGGCGTGTGCGGTGAGGGCCGCGGCCGGTCCGGTCACGCCGCCGATCTGTGCGGCGACGACGGCGTCGGCACGGGTGCCCGTCCAGCGTTCGACCGCCGCGAGCGCGGCCGGCAGCTCGTCGCCGCTCGGCATCTTCTCCTCGAGCACGGTGGTCGACCCGATCAGCCCGACGGCGACCACCGAGCCGAGCGCGGGGTCGTCGAGGTCGACGACCGGCACGCTGCGGTCGCCGAGCGCGAATCGGAGCGCGCTGACCATGTGGTCGACGCGGCCGCCACCACCGCAGCCGAGCAGGGCGGTGCCGCGTCCGAAGACGGTCGCGTCGTCGGCCTGGAGGCCCGCCACACCGCCGCCTCGCCGCTCACCCTGGTCCATGGGTCCATTCTGCTGCCGTGGTCGCGTCTCGGGGCCGGGCGCACGGGCCGGGCACCGGGGTCGGCGCGCGGCCGTTCGTCAGCCGACCGCCGGGGCGGCCGGGCGGACGTGCTCGTGCAGGTCCTCGACCGGGACGAACGGTTCGTCGAGCCCGAAGCACGACGGCCCGAACACGGCGAGCGCCTCCGGGGTCCGCATCAGGTCGGGGGTCGAGATGCCGATGACCCGGACGCGCTGCCCGAACCGCAGGCGTTCGGTGGTGATCGGCTCGGCGGTCTCGGCGTCGAGGACGCAGATCAAGTCAGGCACGACGGCCACGAGCTGCCCGTCACGCCGGGCGACGAGGTTCTCGTTCTGGAACCGGAGTTCGAGCTCGGAGCCGTCGGTCCCCTGCACGGTGGCACGACCGCGGGCGAACCCGTCGACCGTGCGGCGCTCGACGTCGACGACCTTGCCGTCGAACAGCTCGCGCAGGTGCGTGTAGATCGTCGTGCCGAGGGCCTCGGCGAGCGCGTCGATGGGGTCGCGGTGGGCTTCGCGGGCAACTCGGATGGCCCGACCGACGGCGAGTGCCAGGGAGAGCGTGCGCGGGACGGCGGTCTCCTTCACCTGGCGGCCGGACATCGCGTACTCGGCGATGTAGGCGACGCCGCCGAGCCGGATGGTGACCCCGCGGGCGAGCCACTCCATCTTCTTGTTGTCCGTGCCGGTCTCGATGATGACGCCGTGGCCGTTCTCGTCGCTGATCGCCAGCGGACTGCCGGGGACGCCGTAGACCGAGAACGTCTCCATCTGCAGCTCGGGGAACGCGCGGCCCATGCCGTCCGCGTCGACGACGGGCAGGCCGCCGGTGGCACCGACGAGCAGCGGGATCATCGAGTTGATGCCGCCGCACTCGATGGGCATCGTCGCGGTCGCCGTCCGGCCCAGGTGGGCTTCGAGCCGACGGAGGGCGCCGAGGGGTTCCGGTCCGGCCGGGATGCGTTCGAGCACCACGGTCGGTGCGCCCATCTGCGCCGTGGGGATGACGAGGGCGTCGTCGGGCACCTCGGACGGGTCGAGGATCGTGACGGGGCCGTGCTGTTCGATCGCAGCACGGACCAGGAGCATCCCGACGGTGGGGTCGCCCCCGCCGCCGGTGCCGAGCAGCGCGGCGCCGCGGGCCAGGTCTGGCAGGTCGTCGACGTCGAGGATCCAGCTCATCGGTGCGCTCCCGTGTTCGTCTCGCCCGCGCTCGTGGTGCCGTCGTGGCGGACCGCGGGGGTGTCGTAGCCGAAGTACCGAGGGCCGGCCAGGCGCAGGCCGTCCGGGGAGTGCCAGCGCTCGTCGGCCGGTGCGGTGACGACCCGGATGCGGGCGCCGAAGCGCAGGGCCTCGGTGGTGATCGGCTCGCCGGTCTCGGCGTCCAGGGTGATGATGAGGTCGGGAGCCGTGGTGCGGACCTGGCCGGCCACCTCGACCAGCAGGTGCTCGTTCTGGAACCGGAGCACCGCCTCCAGGCCGGTGTCGCTGCCGGAACCGGCGATGCGGGCCGTGCCACGGGCGAACCCGGTGACGGTCTTGCGCTCGATGTCGGCGACCTTGCCCTCGAACACGACCGTGCCGCCGAGCACCTCGGTGACCGCCGTGACGGGGTCCGCGTTCTCGCTGCGTGCGCGGACCAGCGTCTCGCCGAGCCGGACGCTCAGCGACAGGCTGCCGCGGACGAACGACTCCTTCACCTGCGCACCGGACATCGCGTACTGCGCCGTGATCGCGGAGCAGCCCATCTCGACCGTCGCCGTGCGGGCGAGCCGTTCCGCCCACCGGTTGTCCACCGTGTCGAAGACGACGGTGTTGCCCTTCTCGTCGGCCAGGGCCATCGGTGTCGCGCTGACCCCGGACAGGGTCGGCAGCACCATCTGCACCTCGGGGAATGCGCGGCCCATGCCGTCACCGTCGACCAGGGGCAGGCCGAGCTCGGCCGCGGCGACGATCGGGGTCGTCGAGTTCACGCCGCCGACCTCGATGCAGGCCAGGTGGGTGGGGGTGACCCCGAGGAACGCCGACAGGCTGCGGATCGCCTCGGCGAACTGGCCGGCGGACGGCAGCTTCTCGACCATCACGGTGGGTGCGCCGATCATCGCGACCGAGAGCACCACGGCGTCGTCGGGCAGGTCCTCGACCTGGACGATCTCGACCGGGCCGTGGGTGCGGACGGCGGCCTCGGCGAGCAGGCGTCCGATGTAGGGGTCACCGCCGCCGCCGGTGCCGAGGATCGCGGCGCCGCGGGCGAGGGCGGAGCAGTCGGCGCCGATGGCGGTGAGGAGGGGTGCTGTGAGGGCGGCTTGCGTGGCTGCGGCTTGCGCGGCTGCGGCGCGGGGCGCTGCTTGCGTGGCGCTCATCGGACCAGCGCCCCGAGTGCCAGGTCGCCGACGGCCTTGGCGCGGATCCGCGTCGCGTTGCCCGGCAGGTACGGGATCGGGACCTCGTCGAAGTCGACGATGTCCACCGAGCCGGGGTCGGCGCCGGCCGCGATGGCGCGGTCGACCGCCTCTTGCCGGGCCTCGTCGACCACGGCGGACCGACGGCCGTCGCTGATCGCGTAGACCTTGTCGACCTCGCCGCTGACCTGCGCGATCGCCGCACCGATGGCGTTGGCCACCGAGTAGTGCTCCGGGCGGTGCACGGTGCCGAGTCCGGGCAGGGTGTCCGGCAGCAGCACCGAGCCGCCGCCGACCGCCACGACGGGCAGCGGATCGGACGAGGTGCGCATCCGCTCGACGATGTCGGCGACGCGCTCCGCGATGACGTCGAGGGCGCGTGCGGCGACCTCGGCGGGCACCCCGGCGACGAGCGACGGGTCCCCGATCGCGCCGCGGCCACCGCGGACGGCCACGTCGGTGGCGGTCAGGGTGGTGCCGCCGAAGACCAGGCCCTCCTCGGTCAGGCGGTACCCGACGGAGTCCGGCCCGACGACGCTGCCGTCCTCGCGGATGCGGGAGCCGCCGCCGATGCCGACGGACAGGACGTCGGGCATCCGGAAGTTCGTGCGGATGCCGGCGACGGCGACCTCGCCGGTGGCCTCCCGTGGGAAGCCCGCGGTCAGGACGCCGACGTCGCTCGTCGTGCCGCCGACGTCGACGACCGCGCAGGTGTCGAAGCCGGACAGCACGGCTGCACCACGCATCGAGTTCGTCGGGCCCGAGGCGAACGTCGCGACCGGGTAGCGACGGGCGTACTCGACGTCCATCAGGGTGCCGTCGTTCTGGCTCAGGAAGAGCGGCGCATCGATGCCGCTGCCCGTGACCGACCCGGACAGGCCGTCGACGATGCGGTCGGCGAGCTCACGGAGCGCCGCGTTGATGATCGTCGCGTTCTCGCGCTCGAGCAGGCCGATGCGACCGATCTCGGACGACAGCGAGAACGCCACGTCCGGCCCGAGCTCGGCGGCCATGATCTCCTGCGCGCGCTGCTCGAACTCGTCGTTGATCGGGGAGAACACCGACGAGATCGCGACGGAACGGATGCCCGCCGCTGCGATGGCACCCGCGTGCCGCTTGAGTTCCTCGGGGTCGAGCTCCGAGATGACCCGGCCGTCGAACTCGTGGCCGCCGTGGGCCAGGAACGGCTGCGCGTGCACGGCCGACACCAGGTGCCCGGGCCAGTCCGTGAACGGGGGCAGTGACGCCGTCGCCGGCAGGCCCAGGCGGACCGCGGCGGTCGGGGCGAGGCCGCGTGCCTCGACCAGGGCGTTGATGAAGTGGGTGGTGCCGATCATCACGCCGTCGATGTCCGTGGGGCCGAAGGCGTGCTGCTCGCGCAGGCCGTCGAGCACGGCGACGATGCCCGAGGTGACGTCGGGGGTGGTGGACCGCTTGACCGCCGCACGGACGGTGCTGCCGTCCATCAGGACGGCGTCCGTGTTGGTGCCGCCGACGTCGATGCCGATGCGCATGGGGTTCCCTTCGGTGGTGCGGGTGCGGTGGTGCGGGTGCGGGGTCTTCGCGGGGGGGGTGTTGCTGGTTCGTGGGGTGGTGCCTGTTGTGGGGACCGGCCGCGCCGTCGCGCGGATCAGGGGTGCGCCGACGCAACCGGCCGTTCGGGGAGCGCCCGGGTCAGGCGGCCGGGGTGGCCGGTGCGGCGGGTGCTGCGGCGACCGGGGCGGACGATGCAGCCGGCGCGGCCTCGGTCCGACTGACACCGACGCCGCGGATCAGCCCGACCTTGCCGGCGACCACGTAGAGCACGAAGGCGATGACCACGGAGTTGATCGACGGGATGCCGACGGCGACGAAGTACCCGATGAGCGAGGCGATCGCCCAGATGACCAGGGTGGCCGGCACCCAGGTGGGCGAGGTCGCCGGGATGTTCTCGGCGTCGCTCAGCTCGCGGCGCCAGCGCTTCACGACGAAGTACTCCGCCACCATGATCCCGGCGATGGGCGGGAAGACGACCCCGAGCACGGACAGGAACGGTGTCAGGGCCCCGAGGAACCCGACGGCGGCGAGCACCGAGCCGACGACGCCCATCACGAGCGTCACGAGCCCGCGGTTCACCTGCTTGCCGAACACCGCGTCGATGAAGTTCGTGACGCCGAGGCTCGAGCTGTAGATGTTCCAGTCGTTGATCTTGAACGTGCCGAGCAGGATCACGAGGATGCCGACCCAGCCGACGCTCGACGTGATCACGCGGGTGATGTCCGCGGAGCCGACGGCGTGTGCGAGCAGGACACCGGCCAGGCCGATGACGTACTCGCCGAGCGTCACGCCGAGCAGCGTCTGCTTCACGACGTCGCCGACCGACCGGTTGAAGCGCGTCATGTCCGGCGTGATCACCGCACCGACGATGAACCCGCCGGCCACCAGGGTGGTGCCGGCCACGAAGCTCAGCTCCGGACCGGCCGGGGCACGCGCGGCGAGCTCGGCGATCGAGTGGCGGCTCAGCTCGACGATGACCGCCCAGCCGACGAGCACCAGGAACAGCGGCACGGTGACGTTCGCCAGCCACTGCATCGAGTGGAACCCGCGCAGGACGATCGCGGTGACGAGCAGCCCGAACACGAGCGACCACGCCCAGGCGGGCAGGATCGGCAGGATCGAGACGAGGCCGGCCGCCGAGACGCCCGACTGGATGCCGAACCAGCCGATCAGGCTCAGCCCGATCGCCAGCCCGACCAGCGCCGAGCCGGCCTTGCCGAACCCGGTCCAGCGGGCGATGACCGAGGTGTTGAGGCCCTCCTTGACGCCGATGACGCCGACGAGGACCGAGACGATCTCCAGGATCACGGCGCCCAGGGTGATCGCCCAGAAGGCGTCCCAGAAGCTCATGCCGAAGCCGAGCGTCGCACCGAGCAGGAACTGGGACAGGGCCGAGATCTGCCCGAAGCGCTGCACGGCGACCTGGAACCAGCCGTAGCGCGCGGACATCGGGACTCGGCTGAGCGAGTAGTCGTCGACGGCGACCGACTCGGAACGGGGGGTTCGTGGTGCTGACACTGCGGTCTCGCTGGCCATCGTGGCTCCTCGGGGAGGGGTGTCGGCGTGGGCCGATCGGGGTGTCAGCCACGGTAGGACGGCATCGGATTGCGGTACATGTGCAGAACGTCGTTACGGGCATGTGAATCCGTGCGCGCTGCACAGGCAGCGCGGCTCGTCTGGTCCACGACACCACGCCGGTTAGGCTTCCGGGGTGCGTCTCGTCATCGCCCGGTGCTCCGTCGACTACGCGGGCCGGCTCTCAGCCCACCTGCCGCTCGCGACCCGCCTGCTCATGCTGAAGGCGGACGGCTCCCTGCTCGTGCACTCCGACGGCGGCAGCTACAAGCCGCTGAACTGGATGAGTCCGCCCTGCTCGATCGAGATCACCGAGCCGGACGAGGAGCAGTCGGTCGCCGGCATCACGCAGGTGTGGACGGTGACGCAGAAGAAGACGCAGGACAAGCTCATCGTCTCCCTGTACGAGGTGGTGTCCGACGAGACCCACGACCTGGGCGTCGACCCGGGCCTGGTGAAGGACGGGGTCGAGGCGCACCTGCAACAGCTCCTGGCCGAGCAGATCGAGCTCCTCGGTGACGGCCACACCCTGGTCCGTCGCGAGTACATGACGGCGATCGGGCCGGTCGACATCCTGGCGCGTGACGACGCAGGGGCGAGCGTCGCGGTCGAGATGAAGCGCAACGCCAACATCGACGCGGTCGAGCAGCTCACCCGGTACCTCGAGCTCATGAACCGCGACCCGCACCTGCGCCCGGTGCAGGGCGTGCTGGCGGCGCAGACGGTGGCACCGCAGGCACGCACCCTCGCCGAGGACCGCGGCATCCGCGTCCTCGTGCTCGACTACGACGCGATGCGCGGCATCGAGGGCGGCCACACCCGCCTGTTCTGACCCGCGTCGGGCCGTCCGGCCTGGAGGCACGGCGCACCCCCGCCCCGCCGCCGACGGATCCCGGATGGTCGCCGCCACGGCCCGGCTAGGGTGGACAGGACATGACCAGCCCGTTCTCCGCCATCCTGTTCGACCTCGACGGCACCATCAGCGACTCCGCGCCGGGCATCCTCGAGAGCCTGACGCACACCTTCCGCGCCGTCGGCGTCCCGGTGCCGGACCACGACACCCTGATGTCGTTCGTGGGCCCGCCGATCATGGACACGTTCCGGATCGCGATGGGCATGGACGACGAACTGGCCGACCGCACCCTCGCCGTCTACCGCGAGCACTACTTCTCGCACGGGGCGCTCGACTCCGAGATGTTCCCGGACATCGACGTCGTGCTGCGCACCCTGCACCAGGCGGGGCTGCCGATCTCGACGGCGACGAGCAAGCCGGAGACCCCGGCGACCTACATCCTCGAGCACTACGGGCTCACCGGGGACATCGACATCATCACGGGCGCGAGCGACGACGAGGTGCGGTCGAGCAAGGCCGACGTCGTCGAAGAGGCCCTGCGACGCCTCGAGGCCCACGGCTTCGACATCAGCCGCCCGGTGCTGATCGGCGACCGGAAGCACGACGTCGAGGGCGCGACCGTGCACGGCGTCCCGGTCGTCTTCGCCGAGTGGGGCTACGGCTCCCCCGACGAGGCCGAGGGCACCATCGCCCGTGCCGCCACCCCGCTCGACCTGCTGCCGATCCTGCTGCCGTCCGCGACGCCGTCCGCATGACCGGCGACGTCGTCCGGCGGGGGCTCCGCGGTGCCGCCTGGCTGCTGCCGGCGGCCATCGTCCTGATCGCACTGAACTTCCGCGGCCCGATCGTCGCGACCGCCCCGGTCATCGGCGACGTCCGTGCCGACCTCGGCCTGACCGCGACGATCGCCGGGCTGCTGACGACGATCCCGGTGCTGTGCTTCGCGCTCGCGACGCCGTTCGCCAGCTGGGTCATCGCGAAGGCCGACCCCGAGCGCGCGGTCTCGCTGTCGCTCGTCATCGTGCTCGCGGGCACCGTCGTGCGCTCGATGCCCTCGTCGGCGGCGCTGCTGATCGGCACCGCGGTCATCGGCATCGGCATCACGATCGGCAACGTGGTCATCCCGGTGGTCATCCGGCGGGACACCTCACCGGAACGCGTCGGCCTGGTCACCGGCGTGTACACGTCGGCGCTCAACGTCGGGTCGATGATCACGTCGCTCGGCACCGCTCCCCTGGCCGCCGTGTGGGGCTGGTCGGTCGCCATCGCGATCTGGGCGGTCTTCGCACTCATCGCCGCCGCCGCCTGGACCTACGCGGTCGGTGCTCGGGCCGCCTGGCGACGCCCGCTGCCGTCCGAGCGGGACGAACCGCTGCCGGTCACCGGGCCCATCGACCAGGTGCTCGACACCGGGGCGATCCGGACCGCCCGTGCCGCCGAGGCCGCACGGGTCGCCGTCGCCGAGCCGATCCGGCCGGCACGACGGCTCATCACCTGGGGCCTGACACTCGCCTTCGGTGGTCAGGCGTTCTCGTACTACGCCCTCACCGCGTGGATCCCGACGCTGCTGCACGACGAGATCGGGTTCTCGAAGGCGTCGTCGGGTGCGAGTTCGTCGGTGTTCCAGATCCTGGCCGTCGTCGGGGCGCTCGGTGTCCCGCTGCTCGCGACCCGGTGGCGTCCGGCGGCGATCATCGCCCTGGTCGGCACCCTGTGGCTGGCGATGCCGCTCGGGCTGCTGTTCGCCCCGCAGCTCTGGTTGCTGTGGTCGGTGCTCGGCGGTGCAGCCCAGGGCGGCGGCATCACCGTGATCTTCATCGTCATCGTGCGAATCGTCTCGAGCGACGCCGACGCCCGCCGGATGTCCGCGTTCGTGCAGGGCGGCGGGTACCTGCTCGGGTCGGCCGGGCCGCTCGTCGCCGGCGCGCTGCACGGTGCGACGGGGAACTGGACGGCGCCGCTGCTCGTCGTACTCGTCGCGGTGCTCACCCTCGGCGTCGTCGGGACGTTCGCCGCGCGACGGGTGTCCTGACCCCGAACCCGAACGCCGGCTGAGACCCCGCTCCGGCTCGACCCCCGAGGCGCTGACCGACGGGGGCCGCACCCGCACGACCCCTCAGCGCGCGGACCGGCTTCGGGGCCAGCTGGCGGCACGGTCCCGGCCGGTCGTCATCCCGGACGGCCAAGGTCCGGAGAGTGGACATCCGACGACCCGCCCGGTGGCGGGACCAGCCGCTCGCAGCACGGCTCACCCTGCTCGTGATCGCGGGCGGCACGACCGTGCTGCTCGCCTGGAACCTGGGCCGTGGCGGGGACTTCAGCTTCTACCAGGCCTCGGCGCGGTCGATGTCCGAGTCGTGGCCGGCGCTGTTCTCGGGCGCGTTCGACCCCTCGGCGACGGTGACGCTCGACAAGCTCAGCGGCTTCGCCGTCCCGCAGGCGCTGAGCCTCCGGCTGTTCGGGCACTCCACCGCCGCGCTCGCGTTCCCCCAGGTCGTCGAGGGGCTCGTCACCCTGTGGGCCTGCTCGTTGGTCGGGCTCCGCTGGGCCGGGGTCGGCACGGGCCTCGTCGCCGCCGCAGCAGCCGGGTCGACGCCTGTCTTCGTGTCGATGTTCGCGCACCCGATGGAGGACGGTATGGTCACCGCCGCGCTGGCCGTCGCCCTGCTGTGCTGGCAGCACGCGGCACTGACCGGGCGCTGGTGGCCGCTCGTCGCCGCGGGCCTGGCCGTCGGCGTCGGGTTCCAGGCGAAGATGGTGCAGGCGTGGTTCGTCCTGCCGGCACTGCTGCTCGGCACCCTGCTGGCCTCGGCCCGGCACGACGGCCGTCCCTTCCGCTTCGGCACCCGGGTGGTCCGTGCCGGGGTGCTCGGGATCGTCGCGGTCGTGGCCTCGCTGTCGTGGGTCACCGCGCTGGCGCTCACCCCGTCGGGTTCGCGGCCGTGGGCCGACGGCTCCACCGACGACAGTCCGCTCGCCATGGTGTTCGGGTACAACGGCATCGACCGGTTCCTGCCCGGCGCGGTGCCCGGATCCGTCCGGTCGTTCACGGTGCCGTTCGGTCCGCACACCTGGCGCGGTGGTCCGGCCGGGTTCGGCAAGCTGCTCGGACCGCACCTGGCGTCACAGGTCGCCTGGCTCCTGCCCGCGGCGGTGTTCGGCGTGGTGGTCGCGGCCGTGGTGCTCGTCCGCCGCCGTGCGGAGCGACCCGGTGCCCTCGGCTCCCCGTTCGGGCACGCGTTCGACACCCGCGCCGGATCCGCCACCCTGGCCGTCCTGGTGGTCTGGCTCGGCACCGCGGCGGCCGTGCTCTCGGTGGCCGCGGTGCCGCACACCGCCTACGTCGCCGCGATCGGCGTGCAGCTGGCCCTGCTCGCAGCACTCGGGTGGCGCGGTGCGGTCGGGCTCGTCCGGGCGCAGGCTCGAGGACTCCGGGCGCTCCCGGTCGTCCTCGCCGCGGCGCAGCTGGGCTGGGTGGTGTTCCTCGCGCGGGGCACCGCGATGCCGAGCGTGCTCGCCGTGCCCGCGATCGCCGTCTCGACGGTCGCCGTCGTCGCGACGCTGGTGGCGGTGTGGCGGCGACCCCGCTGGGAGGCGACGCGCGGGCCGGACCGGCACCGGGCCTCCCGGACGGTCATCGCGCTGGCAGCCGGGCTCGCGCTCGTCGCCGGACCCGCCGCGTTCTCACTGCAGGCCCTCGACGCGACCCGCGACGGCAGCGGCGTCGACGCGTCGGTCGGGCCGTGGCCCGCGCGCTGGCCGATCCCGGTCGGCAGCCCGGACGTCTTCCACGTGTCGCGCCCGGACCCGTGGGGCGGGTCGACGCCCTACCCGCGTGCCCTCAGCCGACTCGTCGCGACCGCGCGACGCCTGGAGGGGTACCGGCACGACGAACCGCTCTTCATGACGGACACGTGGCACATCTCCGCACCCGTCATCGACGCGACCGGACTCCCCGTGCTGACGGACGGCGGGTTCTCGGGCACCGTGCCCGTCTTCACGACGCACCAGATCCGCCGGAGGATCGCCGACGGCCTGCGCGTCCTCGTCGTCGAGGCCCACGCGCCCCGCACCGACCCGGTCCTGCGCGCCGCACTGGCCGGGGGCTGCCGAGCACTCACCAGCGGCACCCGGCACGCACGCCTGCCGATGCAGCCGCGCCGGGCGGACGGCATCGCCTGGACCGTGTGGCACTGCGGGTTGCCCGGGCCGTCGGTCGGACCCGGTGCGCACCGCCACCACGGGTCAGCTCGCGGCGAGCACCTCGCGCAGGGACATCGGCGGACGCCCGGTGATGCGTTCGACGTCGCCGGACACGTGCGCGAGCGCCCCCTCGGCGATGGCCGTGTAGGTGCTCACCCAGGCGTCGGCCTGCCACGGCTCCGGGTTCCACTGCGCACGTGATGCGTACGCCTCGTCGAGGGTCTCCGGGTGGTAGCTGACCGTGCGGCCGCGGACCTCGGACACGATCGCCGCCGCCTGGGCGAGGGTGATCGCCTCGGGGCCGGTCAGCTCGTACGTCTGGTCGCGGTGCGCGTCCGGGTCGTGCAGCACCGCCGTCGCGACGCGGGCGACGTCGGCACGGGCCACCGCGGCCATGGCGCCGTCGCCGGCGGGGCCGCGGATCACGCCGTCCTCACCGACCAGGTCCTCGACGAAGTCCAGGTAGAAGCTGTCGCGCAGGAACGTGAAGGCCATCCCGCTCTCGCGGATCGCCTGCTCCGTCGCCCAGTGGTCGCGTCCGAGCGTGAAGGTCGCGTCGGGAGCCGCGCCGAGGAACGACGTGTAGACCACGTGCCGCACGCCCGCGTCGGCCGCCGCGGCGACGAACGCCCGGTGCTGGTCGAGGCGGTCCTGGGCCTCGGCCGCCGAGACCATGAGCAGCACCTCGACGCCCTGCAGCGCCGCTCGACTCGCGTCGGCGTCGGCGAAGGTCGCGACGGCGACCTCGGTACCCGGAAGCTCCGGCGCACGGGAGGCGTCGCGCACGAGCATCCGGAACGGCACGGCGTCCGCGGCGAGCGCCGCGCTCACGGCGCCCCCGATGTTGCCGGTCGCTCCGGTGATGGCGATGGTCATGGTCGCTCCTCGTGTCGGTGTCGCGTGGTCGTCGTCGGGGTCAAGTCGTTGTCGGGGTCGCCTGGTGGTCGTCGACGGTCGCGTCGGTCGGTGGTCACGTCCACACCGTCCTGGAGGCCCGGATCACCGTGGGCGCGACCCTCGCGGCGTTCACGCCGTCCACCTCCACCGCCCATGCGCGGGCGGCGTCGTGGTCGCGGCCGTGCCGCATGTGCCGGCCGACCAGGCGGTCGAGCCGCACGTCGTCGGCGACGGCGCAGAACCAGGTCTCGGTGAAGAGCGCCGGCAGCGCCGACCACGGTGCGGTGTCGTCGAGCAGGTAGTTGCCCTCGGACACCACGAGTCGGGCTGCGCGGGGCACCGCGATGCTGCCGGCCACGGGTTCGTCGACGCGACGGTCGAAGTCCGGCGCCCACACCACGTCCTCGTCGGCGGCGACGAGTCGGCGGACGAGCGCGACGTAGCCGTCGGCGTCGAAGGTGTCCGCCGCGCCCTTGCGGTCGTGCCGGCCGAGGGCGTCGAGCGCCGCGTTCGACAGGTGGAAGCCGTCCATCGGGACCTGCACCGCCGTGCCGGCACCCAGGCGGTCGTCGACGGCGGTGACGATGCGACGGGCGAGCGTGGACTTGCCGGCGCCCGGTGCTCCGGCGATCCCGAGCACGGTGCGCTCGCTCGAACGGGCCAGTTCGACGGCGCGCTCGACGGCCTGGTCGACGGTCGTGCCGGAGTCGCTCACGGCCTCATCCTCGCAGAGCGCACCGACGTCGGGCCGCGGTGGTTCACTTGCCGCATGGTCGATGCGACGAAGGCGTTCAGCGGGTTCTCGGTGCGCGACGTGCCCGAGGCGAAGGCGTTCTACCAGGACGTCCTGGGCGTCGAGGTCACCGAGGACCACGGCATGCTCTTCCTGCAGCTCGGCGGCGGACACCAGGTGCTCGTCTACCCGAAGGGCCCGGGTCACGAACCAGCGGCCTTCACGGTGCTGAACTTCCCCGTACCGGACATCGACGCCGCGGTCGACGAGCTCACCGCGAAGGGCGTCGTGTTCCTGCAGTACGAGGGGATGACCGACGACCGGGGTGTGAACCGGAAGGGCGGGCCGCTCATCGCCTGGTTCACCGACCCGTCGGGCAACGTCCTCAGCGTCATCGAGGAGTGAACATGTTGTGTTCCGAAAGCTCGCGCCGGCGCTGCTGATCGTCCTACCGTCCTCTCACCGATGAGAGGACGGCCATGACGAAGGTGCTGGGACGGCATTGGACCCGCGAGGGGCTCCTCGCCGAGCGCGAACGAGTCCGCGCAGAGGAACCTGGACGAGCGGGAGTTCGCGCCGACCGAGCAGTGGTGCGACCTGTTCATCGACGAGTACCTCGCACAGGACTGGCTGGACAGCATCTCGTTCCTGCTCGGTGAGCGATGACCGAGCAGGCCGCGGGTTGACGCGGTCAGCGGGACAGGGCGCCCGCCCAGCCGAGGGCGATCGGCACGAGCAGGCCGTGGCGGTGGTGCGGGAGCTCGGCGACGGGGATCCACCGCGACTCGTCGGTCGAGCCGTCGAGCTCGTGCCGCAGGGCTCCCCCGGTGATGGTCGCCCGGAACACGACCTGCACGGCCTTCATCGGGCGACCGTTGGCGTGGATGCGACGTTCGGCGGGGACGATGTGGTGTCTGACCCCGAGCAGGGCACCGGCCTGGGCCTCGTACCCGGTCTCCTCGCGGATCTCGCGCACGACGGCCTGCTCGACGGTCTCGTCGAACTCGACCCCGCCGCCCGGTAACGTCCACGTGCCCGCGTCGGGGTGACGCAGCTTCGCCAGGAGCACGCGGTCACCGTCCGTGATCACGCCGTAGGCGGCGAGCCGGGTGTCGTAGTCCGTGTACTCCATGGGCCGACCATGCCAGGTGGGTGCACCGACGTCTGCCAGCCGCGCCGGGCCTCCAGGCCGTGGACCGGGGTGGTGCGGACGCTCCACCAGCCCGCCACCGGTCACGACCCCCCGCGGCCCGCACGCCGAGCGGTCACAGACCGTCGGCCCCGCCGCCCGCAAACGACGGAACGTGACCACGC
Source organism: Curtobacterium sp. MCLR17_034 (assembly GCF_003234485.1). Classification (NCBI taxonomy): domain Bacteria; kingdom Bacillati; phylum Actinomycetota; class Actinomycetes; order Micrococcales; family Microbacteriaceae; genus Curtobacterium; species Curtobacterium sp. MCLR17_034. The sequence continues at coordinate 433,429 of NZ_QKTH01000001.1, read as the reverse complement.
GACGCAGCACGTGCGGGGAGTCGTGACCACCCCGCGTCCACGCCGGACGGCCGGCGCGCGCGGTCAGGACACCCCGATGGCTGCCCGCCGAGCGGTCACGAACCGTTGCTTGCGGCACCGCCCGACGACGGAACGTGACCACGCGACGCTGCACGTGCGGGGAGTCATGACCGCTCGCCGCTCGAGGCCCCGGACCCGGGGTGGTGCCAACCGGACCCGACGTGCACGCCCGACCCGGATCAGGCGCCGACGCGTGCCGCTGCCCAGCCCACGCGCATCCGGGCGACCGCCCGGTCGAAGGCGCTGAGCGGCTCCCCGTCGTCGCGGATCACGGACTGCAGCTGGAGCCCCTCGTACAGCGCCATGAGCTGCTCGGCGGCGTGCCGGGGCGAGGCGCCACGGGGTTCCCGGCCAGCAACGACGTCACGGACCAGGGCGAGGGTGACGTCCTCGAACGCCCGCGTGTACTGCGTGCGGAACCATCCGGCGGCGGGGTGGTCGGGGTTCGAGGCGGCGCTGAGCACGGCGACCCGGAGGCGCACGAGGGCCGGATCCTCCACGCCCGCGGCGAGCCGGGCACGCAGGTAGGCGACCGTGCCGTCCCGCTCCGCGATCGGCCAGAGCTCGCGTCGGCTGCCGTTGTTCCACTTGTCCATGACCGCGACCACCAGGGATTCCCACATCGGGTACGCCCGGTGGAACTCGTCGGCCGTGACCCCGGCGTGCTCGGCGACCTCGTCGGGCCCGACACGGTGGAAGTCCCCGGCTCGGTAGGCACTGATCGCCCCGGCGACGATGCGTGCGCGGAGGTCGACATCGGTCGTGGGCATGCTGACGATTGTGCGGGGCCGGTCAGCGGCCCGCGACCGCCAGTTCAGGGGGCGCGGCCACCGTCGCCGGCTCTGGGTCAGCCGCGGTCGAACGTCAGCGTCTCGTCATCGGGGGCCCGGACCTCGCCGGTGCGGGCGAAGTCGGCCCAGATCGCCCGGAAGGCCCGGCCGCGGCGCTCGACCTCGGGCCAGTCGCGTTCGGGGACGAACCGGGTGCCGGCCCAGGCCTCGCGGCCACCGAGCAGCAGCGGCAGGTCGCTCATGTGCACGGCTCCGGTCGGGGCGCTCGTGACACCGCGGTGCAGTCGGTAGGAGGTCGCCCGGCCGCCGGCGCGTCGGTGCCGTTCGGTGAACCGTCGGGCGTCGCGCCCGTAGATGACGTCGGACAGCGGACGGACGACCCACCACCGCAGGGCCGACCGCAGCACCCGCGACCGGGTGACCCGACGCAGGCCGGGCACGAGCGGCACGTACATGCCGGCCTCGTCCGAACCGGACCCGATCAGCACGTCGACGTCGGGGGCGACCCGGCTCCACGCGGCGTCGAGGTCACGCTCGGCGGGCAGCGGCGCGAAGCCGTACTGGGTGCCGAAGGGCATGCCGGCGGCGAGCCCGTACGGCGCAGCGGCCCGGATGCCGAGCGCCTGACGGTCGAGCAGGTCCTCGAGCGGGGTGTCGGCGTGCACGGTGCCGACCGCCCGGACCATCGCGCGGTTCATCCGTGCCCGACGGCGGGACAGCCCGAGCGGAGCGCTCTGGATGATCGCGCGGCGGAACAGCCCTTCGGCGCCGGCGCTGATCATCAGGTGCGCAGCTGCGTCCCCGCCGGCCGACTGCCCGAAGACGGTGACCAGCTCGGGGTCGCCGCCGAACGAAGCGATGTTCGCGCGCACCCAGCGCAGCGACTCGACCAGGTCGAGGAGCCCGAGGTTGGCCGGGATCGTCTCGCCGTCACCGAGGAACCCGAGCACGCCGAGCCGGAACGTGACCGACACCACGATCACGCGCTGCTCGGTCACCAGGTCGCGGGCGTCGTAGATCGGCAGGTCGCCGCCGCCGATGACGTACGAGCCACCGTGGATCCAGACCATCACGGGCAGCTGTTCGCCCGGCCGCACGTCGGCGGGCAGCGTGATCGAGAGCCGCTGGCAGTGCTCGTCGACCTCGATGCCCTGGATCGGGTTGAGCAGCAGGTCGACGAACTCCTCGTGCGGCTGCGGTGCGACCGGCGACGGGGTGGACGCGTGCAACACGGCCTCGAACGGTGGCATCGGCTGCGGCGGGGCGAACCGTTCGGCCCGCGCGTACGGGATCCCGAGCACCCGGACCACGTCGCCGTCGACCGTCCCGACGATGCGGCCGGCGGGGGTGTCGAACGGGGCAGGCGTGGCGTCGAGCATGGGTTTCACGGTATCGGTGCGGCGACGACACGAGCGGACGTGACGGAGGCCGTCCCGATGTGATCGGGACGGCCTCGCTCCGGCTGTGGGAGCCGGGTGCACGTGGTGCTCGGCGTCAGTTCGAACGGCCGTTGACGTCGCGTCGGTCGTCGTCGTTCCAGTCGGGCTTGCGCACGCCGGACTTCGCGATGCCGCGGCTGACGACGTAGGCGGCCGTCACGATCGCGACGTACAGCCAGGCCTGGTCGGCGCCGAAGCCGGTGTGGCCCTCGTCCGCGTTGTCCACGACGGCCGACGCGACGAGGATCGCGATGGACACGACCAGCCAGGCGTAGAACTCGGTGGTCTTGAGTGCGGACTTGGTCTCGTTCCAGGTGGCACGGACGACCGAGTCGTGTCGTGCGGGATTTCCTGCCGTGTTCGACATGGTCACTCCTTCTGATCTCCGCCACCGGACATCGATGGCGTCATGACCGCAACACTTGTCTCGCCTGGCTGATTACTTCCCCAGTTTGGGTTCCCAGGGAGGTCGGGGAACATAGGGTTTGTCCACCAAACGAGAGGACGCAGGGGCGACCATGAGCGAAGACGACCAGCAGCGCGGATCCGATCTGTTCGACCGGCAGCCGCGCACCGCCGAGGGCGCCGCCGCGATCGCCAGTCTGCAGGCCCTGAGCGACAGCGTCCACGAGGCCGACGAGCAGGCGCTCCGCACCCTGGGGATGTTGCCCGTCGACGCACTCGCGCTGCGGCACCTCGTGCTCGCGGACCGAGACGGACGGCTGGTGAACCCGACGCAGCTCGCGCGGGCGTTGCGGCTCTCCACCGCCGGGATCACGAAGCTCATCGACCGCCTGGTGCGTGACGGGCGGGCGGAGCGGCGGGCGAACCCCGAGGACCGTCGCGGCGTCATCATCACGGCGACCGGGTCCGCCGAGCAGGACCTCGCGCGTGCCTACGGGCACATCCACGCTCCGCTCATCGAGACCATCGACGCGCTGAGCGTCGACGAGGCGACGGCGGTCCGACGGTTCGCTTCCCGCCTGGCCGAGGCGCTCCGGCAGGAGCTGCCCTCCCCCGGCGCCCCCTGACGCCGGCCCGGCGCGGTGGGTCGGTGGCTGCGACGGACTGGAGGCCCGTGGCGGCGTCGCCACGGGCCTCCAGTCCGTCCTCTTGTCGCGTTGCGCGACGTGTGGTCGCGTTGCGCGACGGGCGCTACCGCACCCGCTTGATGGGGATCACGACGAGTGCGCCGATGATGGCGATCGCGCCGGCGGCCCAGCACATGAGCGTGTAGTTGTCGGCGGCGTCCCCGGACCCGATCTTCAGGAAGAACAGGGCGACGGCCGGCGCGAGCGACTGCGGCAGGGCGTTGGCGATGTTGATGACGCCGAGGTCCTTACCGGGACGGTCCGCGTTGGGCAGCACGTCGACGACGAGTGCGGTGTCGATCGCGGAGTAGATGCCGTACGCGAAGCCCATGATGACCTCGGCGACGTAGAAGCCGTTGACCGTGTCGGCGTGCGCCAGCACGATGAGTCCGACCGCGAACATCGCCGTGGAGCCACCGACGAACACCTTGCGGCGACCGAGCTTGTCCGAGGCCCAGCCGGACAGCGCCGCACTGACCAGCAGCGCGATCGTGTAGAGCAGCACACCGAAGGCGACGGCGGCCGTCGCCTCCTTCGCGCTCTCGATGCCGAGGTGCTGCTCCATGTAGAGCAGGCGGTACGTCGTGAACATGAAGGTCGCGAAGATGATGAGGAAGCGCGACCACCACGCGAACGCGAAGTCCGGGTTCTTGACCGGGTTCGTCCAGAACGACGCGATGAGGTTCAGGAACGTGAACTTCTTGAGCGTGTACGTGGGCAGGTCGTCCCGCGCGACGACGGCGTACACGGCGACCAGGATGATCGCCAGGATGCCGGGCGCGATGAACAGCACGGGCAGGTTCGCGACGAAGAAGACCGACAGGTAGGTGCCAGCGAGCACGGCGATGTTCTGCGCGAGCGCGATGATGCTCGAGGACCGGCCGCGCTGCAGCTGCGGCACGTTGTCGGCGAAGCTCGCGAGGAGGGTGGCGAGCGTGGCGTTCGCGGCGAGCTGGGCGAGCAGCCAGGCCAGCGTCAGGTTGAGGACGTCGGGCGAGTAGGCGATCCACGCGAGGGCGATCGCGAAGACCACCACACCGCTGAGCAGCCAGGGGCGACGACGGCCCCAGCGCGTGCGGGTGCGGTCGGACAGGGCACCCGCGAGGGGGTTCATGATGAGCGCACCGAACGCGCCGATCGGCAGCACCGAGCCGATGACGTTCGCGGCGTCGTCGCCGACCAGGGCCTGCGCCTTGAGCTGCATGCTCACGTAGACGGGCGCCATGAGCGCGACGAAGAGGCCGAACTGCCCGAGGAACAGGGCGATCTGGTAGCCGATGCCCACCTTGACCGTGCTGACGGGCTGGGTGATGCCCTCTTCCGGGTTGAGCAGTGCCGGGCTGCCGGGTTCGGGTGTGCTCATGACGCCTCCTTGAGTCGATGAAAACCTTGCCTGACAAGGTTTTTCCGACGCGAGCATACATCGACACGTGTTGTCTGCAACACCGGCCGCGTCCCGGGCCGTGACGCGCGGGCCATCCGGGCCGCGTCACACGGGGCAGCAAAAACTACACACCGGGTGGTTTTTGGGGTAGCGTCGTCATCGATCTCGCCGCGGAGCATCGCTCCTCGACGGGCCGCGACACCCAGACAGGATCGAAGGAGCCTCTGCAATGCCCACCACTTCTGTGCAGCTGTACTCGCTGCGCGACGCCATCGCCGAAGACCTCGACAAGGCCATCGCCCGTGTCGCCGAGATCGGGTACGAGAACGTCGAGCCCTACGCGTTCGTCGAGCGCGCCACCGACCTCGAGCGTGCGTTCGCGGCCACCGGCCTCAAGGCTCCGTCCGGCCACGTCGCCGTGATCGACGCCGAGGACACCGCGCCGATCTGGGACGCCGCCGAGCGCCTCGGCATCCGCACCGTCATCGACCCGTTCATCCCGACCGACCGCTGGCAGACCGCCGACGACGTCGCGAAGATCGCCGAGCGCGTCAACGAGCTGACCGCCGAGGCCGCCGGCCGTGGCCTGCAGTTCGGGTACCACAACCACCAGTGGGAGTTCACGAACAAGGTCGACGGCCGCACCGTCTACGACCTGTTCGTGTCGCAGCTGTCGCCGGAGACCGTCCTCGAGGTCGACACCTTCTGGGCGACCGTCGGTGGCGCCGACGCCCCCGCCGTGCTCAAGGGCCTGGGCGACCGCGTCGTCGCGATCCACGTCAAGGACGGCAAGGTCGACGGAGACATCCGCACTGCGCTGCCCTCGTCCGAGAGCGCCCTCATCGTGCCCGAGGCGCTGCAGCGCGCCTTCGAGAACCAGACGCCGGCCGGTCAGGGTGACGTCGACGTGACCGCGATCCTCGCCGCCGCACCGCAGGCGATCCGCGTGGTCGAGTTCGACGCCTACAAGGGCGACGTCTTCGAGGGCATCACCGAGTCCCTCACCTGGCTCAAGGACAACGACAAGTGAGCCGTGTCGGGATCGGCATCATCGGTGCCGGCAACATCTCCACCCAGTACCTCGAGAACCTGACCAAGTTCGCCGACGTCGAGGTCCGCTTCGTCGCCGACGTGCTGCTCGAGCGTGCCGCTGAGCAGGCGGCTGCGTACGGCGTCGCCTCGTCGGGATCGGTCGAGGAGCTCCTCGCCCGCGACGACATCTCGATCGTGATCAACCTGACGATCCCGGCCGCGCACGCCGAGGTCGACCAGCAGATCATCGACGCCGGCAAGCACGTCTGGAGCGAGAAGCCGATCGCGACCGACCACGCGTCGGCCGCCGCGGTGCTCGAGTCGGCGAAGGCCAAGGGCCTGCGCGTCGCGACCGCTCCGGACACCGTGCTCGGCGCGGGCATCCAGACGGCGCTCCGGGCCATCGCCCGCGGTGACATCGGCGAGCCGCTCTCCGCGACGACGCTGTTCCACGTGCCCGGACCCGAGGCGTGGCACCCGAACCCGGACTTCCTGTTCGCCACCGGTGCCGGCCCCCTGTTCGACATGGGCCCGTACTACGTGACGACCCTGGTGCACGCGTTCGGCACCGCCTCGCGCGTGCAGGCCGTCTCGTCGAAGTCGCTCGACCGTCGCACGATCGCGTCCGGCCCCCGCGCCGGCGAGACGTTCCCGGTCGAGGTCCCGACGCACCACGCGGCCCTGATCGAGTTCGCCGGCGGGCAGTCCGCCCAGTCGACGTTCTCGTTCCAGCACGCCCTGCCGCGCATGGGCTTCGTCGAGATCAACGGCACGCTCGGCACGATCTCGCTGCCGGACCCGAACACGTTCGAGGGCTCGTCGCAGCTCTGGCGCTACGGGCAGGACGAGCCCGAGACGCTCGAGGCGGTCGGCTCCACCTGGGGTCGTGGCACCGGTGTCGTCGAGCTCGCCCGCGCCATCGCCGAGGACCGCCCCGAGCGTGCCTCCGGCGCCGTCGCGCTGCACGTGCTCGACGTGCTGCTCGGCATCCGTGACGCGGCCGAGTCGGGTTCCGCCGTCGACATCACGTCGGCCGTGGACGCGATCCCGCCGCTCCCCGAGGACTTCGACCCCGCGGCAGCCGTGCTGACCGCCGGCGCGAACGCCTAGGAGCGCCCAGGAGCGCCACACGCACCACTTCGTGAGCAGCAATGGTCGGGTCCCGAACGGGGACCCGACCATTGCTGCTCACCAGGGTGTGTGATCGCTCGACCCTGCGCTCCGTGGACCGGACCGCGCGGTTCGGCCAACGGATCCGCGCTCGTCGGCCATCTGGAACGGCCCGAAGTCGGTGGCTTCTTCACTCGGGTGATGAGAACCATGGGTGTGGAGGAGGAGCTCCTCCTCATCGACCGGTCGACGGGCGTGCCCGTGCCGGTCGCCGACGGTGTGCTGGCCGGTGCGAGGGCGACGCGGGTGCCGGACCCCGGCGGCGTCGTGGGCGAGATGCAGCGCGAGATGATCGAGGTCACCACCCGCCCGCACACCTCGCTCGCCGCGCTCGGCGCGCAGGTGCTCGACAACCGGGCACTCGTCGAACAGGTCGCGAACGGCTTCGGTGCGCACGCCGCCCCGCTCGCGACGTCGCCGACCCCGGTGACCCCGCACGTGAGCGACGGCGCCCGGTACCACCGGATGATGCAGCGCTACGGGTCCATCCCCCGGCAGGGCCTGACCTGCGGCCTGCACGTCCACGTCGCGATCGACTCCCCCGCCGAGGGTGTCGCGGTGCTCGACCGGATCCGCACGTGGACACCGGTGCTCATCGCCCTGAGTGCCAACTCCCCCTTCCATGCCGGAGTGGACACCGGTCATGCGAGTTTCCGGTCGATCGCCTGGAGCCAGTGGCCGTCGGCCGGGCCGATGGAGCGGTTCGGCTCCGAGGAGCGCTACCGCGCCGTCACCGAGGGCATGCTCCGCACCGGCGCCCTGCTCGACGAGGGGATGCTCTACCTCGACGCGCGCCTGTCCCACGCACACCCGACCGTCGAGGTCCGCGTCGCCGACGTCCCCCTCGACCCCGCGGTGACCGTGACGATCGCCGGACTCGTCCGGGCGATGGTCGACACCGCTGCCGAGGAGTGGCGTTCAGGGTCGCTCGAGCGCGACACCCCCGCCTGCACCGTCCGGCTCGCGAACTGGCGCGCTGCGCTCGAGGGCCTGGACGGTGAACTGGTCGACCCGTTGACGGGCCGCGCCGCACCCGCACGCGAGGTCGTCACGCTCCTGCTCGCCCACGTGCTGCCGGCGCTCGTCGCGAACGGCGACGACCAGCTCGTCGAACGCGGCCTGGCCGACCTGTTCGCGCGCGGCACCGGCGCGTCCAGGCAACGTGCGGCCTACGCGACGACCGGTGACCTCGGGCAGGTCGCACTCGCTGCCGCGATGACGAGCGTGCACGCACGGACCGGCCGCGTCGCAGCCGGCCTGTGGCCCGGTGCGGACACCGGTTCGGTCATCGGGGGTCACCCGGCGAGCTCGGGCCTCAGCGGTGCGGTCGGCTGATGGGTTCCAGGTGGCAACCGTTCCCCCGGATCGCTCGTCGACACCGGGGCGTCATCGCACTCGTGAACTCGATCTCGAACGCCTCGGCCCAGCCGGTGCTCGACGATTCGACGTCGAGCAGGAACTCGACCGGGGTCCACTCCGGGTCGTCGCAGCCGGCCGGTCGGACGGGCAGGACGCGGGTGGAGAAGCCGACCACCCAGGCACGACGGAGGACCCCCGGCAGGCTTCGTGCCCGGACCTCGCGGGGCAACACGACCCGTATCCACATCTCGCTGCATTCCGCCCGTTCCTTCGGACGCAATGCGCACCCGATGGACAGAATCAACGCGACCGCACATCACGGTCACATCAGCCTCGCGCTTTCGGAACGATCCGATGGGAGCACCCCGTGACCGACCTCGAGAACCCGCCCGTCCTCGGCGAACACCCGGCGGACGTCGGCCCCGGACGTCCGGTGAAGCTCGGTGCGCGGTTCGTGCACTGGCACACCACCACCGACCACAAGACGATCGGCAACCTGTACCTGGTGACGTCGTTCGGGTACTTCTGCCTGGCCGGGGTCATGGCGGTGGTGATGCGGACGGAGCTCTTCACCCCCGGGCTCGACGTGCTCGAGACGCGTGAGGAGTACAACCAGCTGCTCACGATGCACGGCACCGTCATGCTGCTGTTGTTCGCGACCCCGCTGTTCTCCGGGTTCGCCAACGCGATCATGCCGCTGCAGATCGGTGCCCCCGATGTCGCGTTCCCCCGGCTCAACGCGTTCTCGTACTGGCTCTACGCGATGGGCAGCCTGGTGACGATGGGCGGGTTCCTGACACCGGGCGGAGCCGCTGCGTTCGGGTGGACGGCCTACGCACCGCTGTCGGACACCACCTTCGAACCGGGCATCGGCGGGCACCTCTGGGTCGCCGGCCTGAGCATGACCGGATTCAGCACGATCCTCGGCGCCGTGAACTTCATCACGACCGTCATCACCATGCGCGCCCCTGGGATGACGATGTTCCGGATGCCGATCTTCACGTGGAACGTGCTGATCACGTCGATCCTCGTGCTGATGGCGTTCCCGGTGCTGGCGGTGGCGCTGTTCGGCCTGCTGCTCGACCGGGTCTTCGACGCGCAGATCTTCAACCCGGCCAACGGCGGACCCCTGCTGTGGCAGCACCTGTTCTGGTTCTTCGGCCACCCCGAGGTCTACGTGATCGCCCTGCCGTTCTTCGGCATCGTGTCCGAGGTGTTCCCGGCCTTCAGCCGGAAGCCGATCTTCGGCTACAAGACGCTCGTGTACGCCACGATCTCGATCGCGGCGCTGTCCGTGTCGGTGTGGGCGCACCACATGTTCGCGACGGGTGGCGTCCTGCTGCCGTGGTTCTCGCTCATGACGATGCTGATCGCCGTGCCCACCGGCGTGAAGATCTTCAACTGGGTGGGCACGATGTGGCGCGGGTCGGTGACCTTCGAGACGCCGATCCTGTGGGCGATCGGGTTCCTCGTGACCTTCACGTTCGGCGGGCTGACCGGCGTGATCCTGGCGTCGCCGCCGCTCGACTTCCACGTCCACGACACCTACTTCGTCGTGGCGCACTTCCACTACGTGGTCTTCGGGACCGTCGTCTTCGCGATGTTCTCGGGGTTCTTCTTCTGGTGGCCGAAGTTCACCGGCAAGATGCTCGACGAGCGACTCGGCAAGGTGCAGTTCTGGATGCTCTTCATCGGGTTCCACATGACGTTCCTGATCCAGCACTGGCTCGGTGTGATCGCCATGCCCCGCCGGTACGCGAGCTACCTGCCCGAGGACGACATCACCTGGCTGCACCAGGTCTCGACGGTCGGTGCTGTCCTGACGGCGGCGTCGATGATCCCGTTCTTCCTGAACATCGTGCAGACGATGCGGAAGGGCCAGAAGGTGCTCGTCAACGACCCGTGGGGCTACGGCCGGTCGCTCGAGTGGGCGACCAGCTGCCCGCCGCCCCGGCACAACTTCACGTCGGTACCGCGGATCCGGTCGGAGTCGCCGGCGTTCGACCTGAACCACCCCGAGGCCGGTGTCCCGGTCGGGGTGGGCCCGGCGATGGACGCCCCGGACGCGGCCACCCACGACCAGGCGACGGGCAAGACCCGGCACCCGAAGGAGACCGACCAGAAGTTCTGACGGCACCACTTCGTGAGCAGCAATGGTCGGGTCCCGAACGGGGACCCGACCATTGCTGCTCACCAAGCGAAGACCACGACACGAGCGACGCGAACGACGCCCCCGCGCGAGCCCGCGCCCGTCAGACCAGCGCGGTGAAGGACGCGTCGCGCACGAGCAGCGTCGCCGCGTCGCCCACCACGGCCTGGTCGGGATCGCTCGACAGCCCGAGGGACCAGCTGCCCCCACCCGGACGCTCCGGCAGCGTGAACTCCACCGTGGTGTCCGACGCGTTCAGCAGCACGGCCACGGTGTCGTCGCCCTGGTGCAGCACGAGCGTCACGGCCCGGTTGCCGCCGTCCGCCCAGTCGCCGTCCTCGAACCCGGCGGCATCGGCACGGAGCACGGTCACCGTCGACTCCGAGTGACCCGGCGCGGTGCGGAACCACTCCGGACGCAGGGCCTGGTGCTGCCGACGGAACGCGATGGCCGCCGTGGTGAAGGCGAGCAGGTCCTGGTCGGCGGCGGCCCAGTCGAACCACGAGATCTCGTCGTCCTGGCAGTACGCGTTGTTGTTGCCGCCCTGTGACCGGGCGAGCTCGTCGCCACCCAGGATCATCGGCACGCCGGCGGAGAGCAGCAGGGTGCCGAGGAAGTTGCGGCGCTGCCGGTCGCGGTAGTCGTTCACCGCGCCGTCGTCGGTCGGGCCCTCGATGCCGCCGTTGAACGAGGTGTTGTCGCTCTCACCGTCGTTGTTGTCCTCGCCGTTCGCCTCGTTGTGCTTGTCGGCGTACATCGTCAGGTCGGCCAGGGTGAAACCGTCGTGGGCGGTCACGAAGTCGATCGAGCACAGCGGGGAGCGCCGTGAGCCCTCGTAGACGTCCGGGCTGCCCAGGACCCGCTGGACGGCGTCGCCGAGTGCGCCCTCGTCGCCGCGCCAGAAGGCGCGCAGGTCGTCGCGGTACTTGCCGTTCCACTCGGACCAGTCGGCCGGGAACCCGCCGACCTGGTAGCCGGCGGTGTCCCACGGCTCGGCGATCATCTTGACCTCGCGCAGCACGGGGTCCTGGTGGATGATGTCGAGGAACGCGGAGTGCTTCTCGGCCTCGCCGTCCTGGCGGGTGAGCGTCGTGGCCAGGTCGAACCGGAAGCCGTCGACGTGCATCTCCTCGACCCAGTAGCGGAGCGAGTCCATGATGAGTCCGAGGGCCGCCGGGTGCCCGACGTTCAGGCTGTTGCCGGTGCCGGTGGTGTCGAAGTAGTTCGCCTCGTCACCCTCGACCAGCCGGTAGTACGACTGGTTGTCGATCCCCTTGAACGACAGTGTCGGGCCCATGTGGTTGCCCTCGGCGGTGTGGTTGTAGACGACGTCCATGATGACTTCGAGCCCCGCGGCGTGCAGGGCCTTCACCATCTCCTTGAACTCGGCGACCTGCTGCCCGGCGGTGCCGGAGGACGAGTACTCGTCGTGCGGCGCGAAGAAGCCGATGCTGTTGTAGCCCCAGTAGTTGCGGAGGCCCTTGTCGAGGAGCGTCGAGTCCTGCACGAACTGGTGCGTCGGCAGCAGCTCGACCGCGGTGACGCCGAGGTCGGTGAGGTGCTTGATCGCCGCCGGGTGGGCCATGCCGGCGTAGGTGCCGCGGATCTCCTCGGGGACGTCCGGGTGCTGCTTCGTGAAGCCCTTGACGTGCACCTCGTACACGACGGTGTCGGCGAGCGGGGTCCGCAGCAGGGTGTCACCGTCCCAGTCGAAGGACCGGTCGGCGACGACGGACTTGGGCATCGCGCTGGCCGAGTCGGTGTCGTCGAGGCGCTCGGGGTCGTCCATGTCGTGGCCGAACAGGGCCTGGCCCCACTCGTAGGTGCCGTCGACGGCGGTGGCGTAGGGGTCGAGCAGGAGCTTCGCGCCGTTGTGCCGCAGGCCGTTCGCCGGGTCCCACGCACCGTGCACGCGGAAGCCGTAGCGGGTGCCGACGGTCACGCCGGGGACGACGTCGTGGAAGGTGTAGCCGGTGCGGTTGCGGAGCTCGGTGCGGTGCTCGGTGCCGTCGTCGTCGAAGGTGCAGAACTCGACCCGCTCGGCGGTGCTCGAGAACAGGGCGACGTTGGCGCCCCCGTCGACGAGCGTGACGCCGAGCGGGGTGCGCGTGGAAGTGGTCATGCTGCCCTTCTACCGGCCGGTCGCTGTGCCACCGGCGGTCTGGGCGTACCCCTGGCCGCTCAGCGCACCGGCGGGACGAGCTGCTCGAGCAGCCGCAGCACCCGCTCGCCGTCGACGGCGTCGGGGTCGAGCAGCCACTGGACCTGCAGTCCGTCGGATGCCGCGATGCTCAGGCTCGCCAGGTCGACCGGGTCCAGGTCGGCGCGGATCCGGCCGCTCGCCTGGTCCGCCTCGATCAGTTCGGCGAGTTCAGCACGCAGCCGGGCGAAGCGTTCGCGCATGAAGTCGCGCGTGGCCGGGTGGCCCTCCTGCACGGCGTCGGCCGCGAGGGTCGTGTACAGCTGCACCAGCCCCGGCACGGCCCGGTTGCGCGACGCGCTCTCGCGCATGTCGCCGATCGCCGACTTCATCCGGTCGGGCGCGCCCTGCTCGCGGACCTCGTGCTCCCGGTAGACGGCGAGCAGCAGTTCGTCACGGCTCGGGAAGTAGTGGCGCAGTGCCGCGTGCGTGATCCCGAGGGCCTCGGCCACCGAGCGGAGCGACGATGCGTCGACCCCCTGCTCCGCGACCATGCGGATCATCTCGTCGAGGATCTGCGTGCGCCGCTCGGCGCCCTTGCGGTACCCGCCGCGGCGCGGCTGGGCCGCGTCGGCGTCGTCCGCGGGGTGGGTCATGCACCCAACTTACCGCTGGAAGGTTTTCTCGCCACCGTCCGGCCTGGAGGCCCGTGGCGGGCGCACCACGGGCCTCCAGTCCGTATCGGGTCGCGTCGCACCCGCCGGGTCGCGTCAGCCGGGCGCGCTCGCGTCAGTCCTGGTCGTCGACCGTGTACTCGTCGACCGGCGCGGGCGCGCCCGCGGCGAGCGCGTCGACGATCTTCGTGAGCGAGTCGGCGAGGACGGCGTTGTCCGCGTCGGGGAGTTGCTCGAGCACCTCGACGACTGCCGCGTGGAAGCGCGCGTACGAGGCGTCGATCTTCTCGGCGGCCTGGTCGGTCGGGGCGAGCACCTGCGCACGACGGTCGGTGGGGTGCGCCGTACGCGACAGCAGGCCCTTCTGCACGAGCCCGTCGACGATCTTGGTGACCGAGGCGTTCGAGACGGCGAGCATCACGGCGAGGTCCTTCGGGCCCATCGTGCGGCCGTCCCGGTGCGCCTGGAGCATGTACCGGACGGCGAGGAACTCGTTCTTCGACAGGCCGCTCTCGATGCGGGCGGACTCGATCTGCTGGTCCTCGGCGTGCTGCAGGCGGAGCAGCGCGTCGACGGCGGTCTTCGCGACCCCGGACTCGGGTTCGCGGGCGTAGAGGTGGACGTGCTCTCGACGGACGACGGTCAACGGCATGGGGTCATGCGCTCCTTGCTAAACGGCAGGCGTGCTGAAGAAGTCCGCGTAGGACGGTTCGGAACGACCGGCGAGCAGCGAGGGGTCCTGGATGCGACGCTCGACGTACGCGTCGATGATCGCCGGGTCGGTGAGACCGACGCGGGTGTGGCTGCCACCGATCCGTGCCGTCCGAGGCATCCCGGAGTACGTGCTGTGCATGTCGTGTCCCGCCCTTCTTGCTTGCCGTGTGTCCCCTGCGGACGGCTGAACTCTTTCACAAAGTGAACGGTCAGTTCAACGAACCATTCGCGCTGTGTACGTTTTGCGCGCCGAACGGTTCGGCGGCACGCGGCACGCGCCTCAGGCCATCGCCGCGGACATCACCGCGACCGCGACCCCCATCGCCAGGGTCTCGACCAGCGGCAGCGGCCGTGATCGTCGCCGGACGCCGTCACGGAGCATGTGGACCGTGAGCACCAGGTACCCGAGGGTCAACCCGCCGAGCACCACCTGCCACGTCACCGCGACCACCCCGAGGTGCTGGTGCATCCCCGCGGCGCCGGCGTCGTGCGCCATGCCGACACCCATCGCACCCATCACGAGCAGGCCCAGGGCGGCGTGCAGTCGCCCGTACCGGCCGTGTGCGGAAGCCGCGCCCGGCGGCTGAGCCGACCCGCGCCTCCAGGCGGACGTGGACTGCAACCGGTGCACCCCGGCGACCACCACGGCGAGGAACGCCAGCACCAGGAACCAGAGGACACCCGGCAGGACCCGGGGTCCGAACGCCCCGTCGACCATCGCCGCCACCATCGCGACCGCGGCGACCACGTCGACCGCACGGCCGGGGCGCCACGCCCCGACCGTGCAGCAGGCCCCGGCCGACGCCGGCACGATGGCCGCGAGCCCGAGCAGATCGGTCACGTCAGTGCCCGACCCCGTGGTCGTGCCCGTGGTCGTGCTGGTGCTCGGCTGCGTCGTGTGCGGCCTCGACGGCGCCGGAGACGTGGTGCGAGCAGTGCGACCCGGCCGCCGCCCCGATCGACGCCGGCACGTTCAGGGCCGGGTTCCGCGGGAAGAACCCGTACGGCTTGAGCGTGAACTTGGCGTAGTCGACGGGCATGACGGGCCAGTCCTCGGGCCGGGGGAAGTGCGTGGGGCCGAAGGTGTGCCACAGCACGATGTCCTCGCCGTCGAGCGGACGGTCACCCTGCACGTACCGGGCGACACCGTCCCCGCCGGGGTTCTGGTGCACGAAGTCACCGGCGGCGAAGCGCTCGGCCGGGTCGTACTGCGTCACATAGAGGTGCTTCCGTGCGAACTCGGCGCGTGCGGCCACCGACGACGAGTCGTCCGCGAGCAGCACCGGGGCGTCCTGCGGGTACAGCACGTACCCGGTCGGGCGGTCGAGGTGGTTGCGCTCCTCGGTGTTCGAGATGAACCACGTCCGGGCCTTCGACGCGTCGGCGAGACGGCCGGAGGACGACTCGGACGACAGCCGGGTGACCGACTTCGTGAACGCGTTGCCGTGCTCGTTGCCCGGGCCGACGGGGACCCGGACGGCGTCGACCTCGTCCACCGCGTTCGACAGCCCGTCGACCATCATGTCCAGCCGCGCCGAGAACAGGTGCTGGTGGTACGGGGCGCCGAGTCCGGGCGCGACCTCGGAGGCGTACGGGTAATCCGCACCGGACTCCGTCCGACCCGGGTACGACGAGGTGAAGAGGACACCGGTGAGCTTCGCCTCGCACTCGATCGTGCCGTCGAGGTACAGGTACCAGTAGAACCCGTAGTCGTAGTTGCCGACGGTGGTGAAGAACGAGATCACCAGCCGACGGGAGCGTCGGACCTCCTGCGACCCGGTGTAGATGTCCCCGTGCTTCCACAGCGTGCCGAAGTCCTCCTCGTGCATGCAGATGCCGTTCCGGATGGTCTGCGGGTTGCCGAGCTCGTCGGCCAGGACGGCGTCGAAGTACTTGATCTCGCCGACGCAGTCGCAGCCGAGCTCGAGCGAGTTGGTGAAGCGTCCGAACAGGTACTCGCCCGTGTCGAAGTAGTTCTGCCAGAACCGCACCGGCGACGGGTCACCGTAGGGCACGAGCATCTCGTCGATCGAGGCCCGGTAGACGATCGGCCGCAGCCGAGAACCGTCCTGCCACGACAGCTGCCGGAGCACGAGCCCCTCTCGGGCGTCGAACCCGACCTGGAACCGCCAGTTCGCCCACTCGACGAACTCGCCGTCGACCGAGAACGACGGCCCCTCGGGCTGGGTGATGACGATCGGCTTGAGGTCGAGCGGTTCGCCCTGCACCGCCGGGTCGTCGAAGTTGCCGGACGTGGCGGGCACGGGCATCTCCGCGACGTCCACGATGCGGGTCACCGCACGGTTGGCGGCGTCGACGTACACGGACAGGCCGTCCACGGGGTGCGCCCAGACGTGGTCGGCGGGGTGGTCCTGGCGGAAGGCGAGCACGCGGAGGATCCGGCGCCCCTCCTCCTCGGGGTAGTCGTAGTACCCGGCCGACAGCGGGACGCACTTCACCTCGTCCGGCGTCAGGCCGCGCTTGGCCAGGGCGGCGACCCAGCGCTCGTCCGCGTTCGCGATCTCGCCGACGGCGTCGAACTCCTCGATGAGGACGGGCAGCTGTCCACGGGACCCGTCGAGCACGTCGGTGGACAGGACGATCCGGTCGGTGATCGAGACGACGCCGTCGGTGGAGCGTCCGGTCGCCATGTCGAGGAGCATCACGCGGGCACGGCGGTCCGGCAGGCGCCCGTCGCCGGCCTGCCAGGCCAGGACCTGCTGCTTGTGCGGCTCGTCGAGGCCGACGTAGACGAAGCGCGTGGTGTCGGTCCAGTCCGGCTGCGCCGTGACGACGTCGCGGACGGCGGTGAACTCGTCGGGGCTCAGGTTCGCGAGCGGGTGGGTGGTGGCGGTGACGGGGTCGGTGAGCGTCATGCTGGTGGTTCCTTCGGTTCGGTCTGGAGGCGCGGGTCGGGTGGGTCGGTCAGCCGTCGCTGGCGAGACGGTCGAGCATCTGGTCGTAGCGGCGGCGGTCGCGCCGGCGCAGCACCACGGCCTGCAGCACGCCGACGGCGGGCACGACCACGACGAGGCCGGTGAGCAGGGTGCTGACGACACCGAAGACGCTCGCTCCGGAACCGTCGACGTCACCGACGAGCGTCGGGAAGTTCGCCCAGATCAGGACGGCCGAGGCGACGAGCCCGACGAACCCCAGGACCGGGGCGATGACGGTGTTCCAGATGCGGCGGTCGGCGCGGTTCCGGCGGAAGTACACGATGACGGCGAGGCTCGTCGCGGCCATCAGGATCGCCACGCCCAGGGTGGCGACGCCGGCGAACCAGCTGAAGACCTGCAGGACCGGGTCGAGGCCGAGGACGGCGAACAGGACCATGAGCACGGCGGCGGTGACGGTCTGCACGACGCTCGAGGTGTGCGGTGACTCGTGCTTGCGGTGCACCGTGCCGAGACGACCGGGCAGGAGCGAGGCGTTCGCCATCGAGTGCTGGTACCGGGTGATGACGTTGTGGAAGGACAGGACGCAGGCGAACATGCTCGTGAGCAGCAGCACGTTCATGACGGCCTCGCCCGCGGTGCCGATGTACCGCGCCGCCGTGGTGAGGATGAGCGCGCCCGGGTCCTTCGCGGCCTCGGCGAGCACGCCGTCCGGACCCCAGGCCATCACGAGTCCCCACGACGCCAGCGTGTAGAACACCCCGATCCCGATGACGGCGGTGTAGGTGGCCCGCGGGATCGTGCGCTCCGGGTCCTTCGCCTCGTCACGGAAGATGGCGGTCGCCTCGAACCCGATGAACGCCGCGATGGCGAACATGAGGCCGACGCCGGGCGAGCCGGACATGACGTGGGTCGGTTCGAACGGCGCGAGCGAGAGCCCGTCGGCACCGCCGCGGAACACGATCGCGGCCACCAGGACGAGCACGATCCCGACCTCGCCGACGAGCAGGACGCCGAGGACCTTGCTCGACAGGTCGATGTGCCGGTAGCCCAGCACCCCGACGAGCGCCACGACGACCAGGGACCACACGTACCAGGGGATGTCCGGCCCACCGAGGCCCGTGACGGTCACCCCGAGCAGGTACCCGATGTAGCCGTGCACGCTGACCTGGATCGTCGTGTAGGTCAGCAGCGCCAGGGTGGCCGCTCCCGCACCGGCCGGACGACCGAGCCCGTGACCCACGAACGTGAAGAAGGCGCCGGGTCGTGGCAGGTGCCGGGTCATCGCCGCCAGCCCCACCGAGAACAGCAGCAGGATCACGGCGGACGCGGCGTAGAGCGACGGGAACCCGACGCCGTTGCCGAGCAGCATGCCCAGCGGGGCGGCACCGCCGACGACGGTGAGCGGGGCGGCGGCCGCGACGACCATGAACACGATCGCGGTGACGCCGAGCGAGCCGCGCATGGTCCGCTGCGGTGCGGGTACGGCTCCGAGTGACGCGGGGTCCTTCGTGATGCTGGACATCGTGGCCTTCCGGTTCGGGTGACTGGGTCGGGGTGGGACCACGGTCCCGCGCTGGGGTTGCGCCCCCGTTCCACGGGTGTGAAACCCGCACGCACCCGAATGGGACGGCCCGGACGAGGCGTCTCATTTGCCCGAGACCACCGCGAAACACGACCGAGACACCGGGGCAACGCAGCCCCCGTACCGTTGCCGCATGACCGCGCTCGACCGTGCCATCGCCGACCCGCCACGGGTGCCGGGCATCGGCACGCGCTCCCCCGTCGACGGGCTGTCCCGGCGGAGCGTCGGCCCGGTCGACGTGCTGGCGCAGTCGGTGTCCGCGGTCGCACCGTCGGCGGCGGCCACCACGATCCCGGTGCTCGTCGCGACCGTCGCCGGGCAGGGCGCGACGTGGTCCCTGCTCGCCGCGATGACGCTGTCGTTCCTGGTCGGACGCACCGTGAACCAGTTCGTCCGACGCGTGGCGGGCACCGGCTCGCTCTACACCTACGTCTCGCTCGGCCTGGGGCCGGCGGCCGGTGTGGTCGCGGGCGCCGCACTGCTGCTCGGCTACGGGTTCATCGCGATGTTCTCGCTCACCGGCAGCGGCTACTACCTCGACTACCTGCTGTCCCGGTTCGTCCCGACGGCCGGCACCGGCTCCCTGGTCACGGTCGTGGTGGTCACCGCCATGGGCGCCGCGGTGTTCGCCGTCATCGCCCTCGGGGTCCGGCTGTCGACGCGCCTCACGCTGCTCGTCGAGACCCTGTCCGTCGCCGTCATCGTCGTGCTGATCGTCGCCCTGGTCGCACGGCTGCAGCCCGTCGACACGTCCGCCCTCGCACTCGGTCCGACCGCACCGGCACCCTTCGCGGTGGGCACGGCGCTCGCGGTCACCGCCTTCGTCGGGTTCGAGAGCGCGTCGGTGCTCGGCGTGGAGGCCCGGCGCCCGTTCCAGGCGATCCCCCGCGCGATCTCGTGGACCGTCCTGGTCGCGGGCGTGCTCTACGTCGTGAGCGCTGCCGCCCAGCAGACCGGGTTCGCCGCGATCGGCGCCGACCTCGCCACGAGCGCCTCGCCGGTCAACGAGCTCGCCACGGCCTTCGGCATGCAGTGGGTCGGGTGGGCGCTCGACCTCGGGATCGCCGCCTCGTTCGCCGCGTGCGCGATCGCCTCGACGACGGCGCTCGTCCGCGTGCTGTTCGCGATGGGCCGTGAAGGGGTGCTGCCCGCAGCGCTCGGGCGGGCGTCGCCACGGTTCCGGACACCCTTCGTCGCGGGCGTGCTGGCGTGCTCGGTGCTGACCGCGCTGCCGGTCCTCGGGCTCCTCACCGGCATCCCGACCTGGTCCCTGATGGAGGCCGAACTGGTCGTCGCGGCACTCGGGTACCTGACGGCGTACGCGATGACGTGCTTCGCGGCTCCGGTGTTCCTGCGACGCATCGGCGAGCTGACGACCGGGGTGGCGACCACCGCGGTGACGACCGGTGTCCTGCTCACCGCCGTGCTGCTCACCTACGCCGGGGTCGAGGCCGCATCGCCCCGGTGGCCGGCCGTCGTCCTCGCCGTCGGGGCGGTCACCGCGGTCGTCGTCGCGTTCCTGGTGGCGACCCGTCGGCGACCCTGGCGACGGGGTCGGAGCCGGGCGGTGTACGACGTGCCGGTCGAGGCGGACCTGCTGGGCGCCTCCCGGTCGTCCGCCGGACCCGGCCACGGGACGGGGGTGCGGTGAGCGAACCCGGTCTCCGCGCGCGGCAGCCGAAGGCGATCCAGAACGCCCTCGCGGTGCTCGAGGCGGTCGCGCACGCCGGGCCCGGCGTCACCGCCCAGCAGATCTCGGACGCGCTCGGGATGCCGCGGGCGACCACCTACCGGCTCATCACGCTGCTCGTGGAGGACGAGTACCTGGTGCGGCTGCCGGACCTGCGCGGCTTCGCACTGGGGCACAAGGTCTCGGAGCTCGCCGGCGTCGCCCCGGCCGCGGCCCCGTCGGTCCCACCACTCCCCCGAGCCGTCCGGTCCGTGCTGTCCGACGTGCGCTCGGCGGTCCGCGCCGGGGTGCACCTGGCCCGGTACGACGCCGACGGGATCTGCGACGTCGACGTCGACCCGGACTTCCCGCTCCTCGACGCGACCGCCCTGCGATCGGCACCCGGGTCGAGCGCGATGGGGCGGCTGCACGCGGCCGGCGGTGCCTCGGCGTCGCAGGTCGGTGCCTTCGTGCGGGGCTTCGGGTGCCTGGCACTGCCCGTCCGCGGCGAGCGCGGTGAGCTCGTGGCGGGGCTGACGTTGTCCGCGCCCGCGGCCCGGGTGGAGTCCCCTGGCCAGGCCCTGGTGCACCTGCGGACGGCGGTCGCGCGGCTCGAGCCCCTGCTCGGCTGAGTTCTCGGCGTCCTCCGAGCGATCTCTTGGCACTCACCAGGGTCGAGTGCTAAAACGGTGGCAGTTGAGTCGAGGGGACTCAACGAGAACCACGAAGGAGTTGATTTCGATGACGATGAACTTCGATCCGTTCCGCGAGCTCGACCGACTCGCGGGTTCGCTCCTCGGCACCGCCGCCGGCCCGCGCTCGATGCCGATGGACCTGTACCGCACCGGGGACCACTACGTCCTCGACGTCGACCTGCCCGGCATCGACCCGGGCTCCGTCGACATCGACGTGGACGGTTCCGTCCTGACCATCCGCGCCGAGCGCACCCTGGGCGCGCCCGAGGGCTCGCAGTGGCTCACGCGTGAGCGCCAGCCGGGCACGTTCGTCCGGCAGCTGACGCTCGGCGACGGTCTGGACGCCGAGCGCATCACCGCCGGGTACGACAACGGCGTGCTGAGCGTCACGATCCCCGTCAAGGAGTCCGCGAAGCCGCGCAAGATCGCCGTCACCGTCGGTGGCGCGTCCGAGCAGCTCGCGGTCGGTTCCGGCGCCGCCGGTTCCGGCGCCGCCGAGTGAGGAGCTGAGCGATGACGTCCGTCCTGCTGAACGCGGTGGTCGCGGTCCTCGTCGTCACCGCGGCGCTCGCGCTGACGAGCCTGGACCGGCGCACCGCCCTGCTCCTCGGGGCCACCGGCAGCCTGACCGGCACGTTCCTGACCTGGGTCGCCGCGCCCCGGCTGTTCGAGCAGTCGCTCCTGGCGCCCTGGGTCGCGGCGGTCCTCGGCACGGCCCTGCTGATCGCGGGGTGGAGCGCGGTCCGCGCGTACTCGGGCATCTTCGAGGCACCACGCGACGAAGAACCCGAGACGGGGGCGCTGATGACCGTGGGCGGGTCCGCCCCGTCGGTGCGGTGACCACCTGACGGACAGGAGGCCCGGTGCACGTCGTGCGCCGGGCCTCCTGTCATCCGTCGGTCGCGTGGGCGACCGTCGGGACTACTCCTTGTTCAGCTTGTCCTGCACCAGGCCGGCCGTCTTCTCGACGACGTTCGGCAGCTCGGTGGTGCCGTAGAGCCGGACGTCGGGGTGCGTGGGCGGGGGCATCGGGACCGAGGTGGTCGGGCCGTCGTGGTACGAGTACTCGCCCTTGCCGTCGAACGAGGGGCCGCTCGCCCACGGGCCGTTCTTCGCCTCGGCACCGTCGGAGAAGTTGAGGTACTGGTAGTTGACCTCCTGGTTCTCCTTCGACTGCGGGAAGTTGCTCGGCACGGGGAAGCCCTCGACGCCCTTCTCGCGCAGCTCGGCGGCAGCGGTCGCCCACATGTTCTGGTGCATGGTGTCGCGAGCGATGAGGAAGGACAGCAGGTCCCGCACGCCGTGGTCGTCGGTCATGTGGTAGAGCCGGGCGGCCTGCACACGACCCTGCATCTCGGCGTTCTCGTTCGCCGTGAAGTCGGCGAGCAGGTTGCCGCTGGCGGTGATGTACGAGCCCTGCCAGGGGTTGCCGTTGCTGTCCACCGGGCGGGCACCCGCACCGGCGACGATCGCGTGCTGGACGTCGGTGCCGCCGACGATCGCGGCGACCGTGGGGTCGTCCTGCAGCGCGTCCTCGGTGATGCCGAGCGGGGACTTCTCGAGCAGCTGCGCGATCATCGTCGCGAGCATCTCGACGTGGCCCATCTCCTCGGCGCCGATGCCGAACACCATGTCGCGGTACTTGCCGGGGATGTGCATGTTCCACGCCTGGAACTGGTACTGCAGCGCGACGGAGATCTCTCCGTACTGGCCACCGAGCACCTCCTGCAGCTTGCGGGCGTAGATCGCGTCGGGCTTGTCGGGCGTTGCCTTGAACTGGAGTTCCTGCTTGTGGAAGTACAAATCGTGCTCCTTCGTCTCGATCGAGCGATTGCACGGCCGATGGTTCGCCGGGGGCACTGAGCGGCCGTCCAAGGTGGCCGGATCACGCAGAGGGTGTCCCGGATGCGCCGTTCCACGGTTCCGGGTCCACCGTCGGCTTCACCCGGCAGGACGAGGCCCTTCGGTCGGCCGCCCGATGCCCTCGGCCGTCCGGTTGCGCAGGCTGGGAGCATGCAGACCTCGACCAAGCACACGATCGCCACCCTGCTGCTCTGCGCGGCGATCGTGGTCGCCACCGTCATCGCACTGATGGCCATGGCCCCGCCCGCGTGACGCCGGTACGGCATGGGAGGATCGCTCTCGTGACCGAACGGGGCAGGTTCCTCCGGCCGCTCGCCACCCGGTCGATCGTCATCGACGTGGCCTGGGCGGCCCTGGCGGCGTTCGTGTTCCTGCTGCCCATCGACCTCGAGCTCGAGCACGCGAGCCTCGCCGCGGTCCTGTCGGCCTCGGTGGCGATCGCCCTGCGTCGCATCTCCCCGTCCGCCGCGATGGCCATGGTGGTCGTCCTCGGGGTGATCCAGGTCGGCGGCGGCGAGCGCCCGTCGCTGGTGGACCTCGCGATGTTCGTCGTGATCGGCACCGCCGCGGTCGTGGGCACCCGCACCGAGGTCGTCGTCTCGGGCGTACTCGCGGTCGTCGCCGGGGCGGGTGCGACGGTCTACCTGGCGTCGACCGGCTTCCGGTTCCTCGTGCTCATCAACGGCCCGCGCGACCAGGCGTTCCTGGCGATGGCCGCCCCGGTGACCGCGCTGCTCGGGGTCTGGGCGGGCGGGGTCGCCGTCCGGGCCTTCCGCTCCCGCGACCGGGAGTCGGAGCGCCGTGCCGACGCCGAGGCCGCAGCATCGCGTGCCGAGGCCGTCGCCACCGAGGCCGAGGCCACCGCCACCCGCGCGATCGACGTCGCCGAGTCCGAACGCATCCGCGCGGACATCGCCCGCGACGTGCACGACGTCGTCGGCCACTCGCTCGCGGTCATCATCGCGCAGGCCGACTCGGTGCCGTTCCTCGACGACGAGGCGCGCATCCGAGCGGTCAGCGCCACCATCGCGAGCACCGCCCGCAGCTCCCTGGTCGAGGTCCGACAGGTCCTCGGGCACATCGACGGCTCCGCCGAGGCGACCGGCCCGGGTTCGCTCGAGGAGATCGTGCAGGGCATCCGCGATGCCGGGGTCGACGTCGACCGCACGGTGCGCGGGGTCCCCCTGGCCCTGCGCCCGGACACCGGCACCGCTGCCCGCCGCGTGCTGCAGGAGATGCTCACGAACGCCCTGCGCCACGGCGCCCCCGGCAACCCGGTCGTCGTGCGGGAGACCTGGCGGAACGCCGACCTGGTGCTCGAGGTCGAGAACGTCGCCGGTGACGGCACCACCGCCGGCTCGGGCCGCGGGATCGACGGCATGGACTCGCGCCTCGGCGCCCTCGGTGGGTCGTTCGACGCCGCCGTGCTGGACGACGTGTTCACGGCACGCGCCCGCATCCCGTTCGACGTCCAAGGGGGACCCGTCCGATGACCGAACCGATCAGGATCCTGCTCACCGACGACCAGGCGCTGTTCCGCGCCGGGCTCCGGGTGGTGCTCGATGCCCAGGACGACATGCGCGTGGTCGGTGAGGCCTCCGACGGCGCCGAAGCGCTCGCGCTCATCCCCGAGGTGCGCCCCGACGTGGTGCTCCTCGACATGCGGATGGCCGGCATGGACGGCGTGGAGACCGTCCGGCAGCTCTACTCCGGCGCCGTCCCGGGCCCACTGCCGCGGGTCGTCGTGCTCACCACCTTCGGGCTCGACCCGGCGGCGGCGACCGCGATCCGGCTCGGCGCCAGCGGGTTCCTGCTCAAGGACACCACGCCGCCGTTCCTGTTCGCCGCGGTGCGGGCCGTGCACGAGGGCAGCTCGGTCATTGCACCGAACGACCTCGCGCAGCTGTTCGGCACCGACGTGGCGCGGGCCCCGGCACCGCAGCCGCCGGAGTTCGCGACCCTGACCGAGCGGGAGCGCGTCGTGTTCGGGTGGGCGTCCCGTGGGCTCTCGAACGCCGAGATCGCCACGAAGGAGTACGTGACCGAGTCGACGGTGAAGACCCAGATCTCGAGCATCCTCGGCAAGTTGTCGCTGCGCGACCGGGTGCAGCTCGTCGTCTACGCACACGACCACGGGTTGGCGGGCACCCGCGAGGACTAGTCCGCGGCGATCCGGTCGAGCCACTCCGCGAGCATCGTCCGCTCGGCTGCCGACAGTCGATCGAGCCGGGGCGCTGCGGCACGGAGCGTGATCGCGGCGCTCGTCACGGGCTCAGTCCCCCGACCGCGACCACCCGGGGCCGCGCCGCCGTCGCCCCTCGTCGGCCCGCTCGGCACGAGGATCCGCCCGAGCACGGCATCGAGGACGTCATCGGCGAGTGACGGGTCCCGCTCATCCGCCGGAGCGGCCAGGATCGCGAGCACCGCACCGGTGCCGGCCGCGTGCACGAGCTCGACCGCGCGGTGTTCCGGCACGGCGAGTCGTCCGGCCTCGGCCACCCGGCGGATGCGTTCGGCGAGCAGCGCGGTGCCGGCGCGGGCGGCTGCCGACCGACGGCCGCGCTCCGGGTCGCTCAACAGCACGAACAGGTCGGGGTTCGCCAGCCCGAAGCCGATCGTCATCGACCACCCGGTGCGCAGGTCCTCGACGGGGTCGGTCGCCTCGTCACGAGCAGCCCGGACGGCGTCGGCCTTCATCGCCGAGAACGTCGCCATCGCGTGCTCGGCGACCGCTTCGAGCAGACCGTCCTTGTCGCCGAACAGCCGGTAGATGGTCGGTGCCTGGACGCCCGCGCCGTCCGCGACCGCCCGCGTGGTCACCGCCGCGGCACCGCGTTCGCGCAGCATGGTGCCGGCGACCTCGACGATGCGTGAACGCGTCTCGTCGCGCTGGCTTCCCTGCTCGATCACGGAACAACGATAACGGATTTGTGCTATCACTGTGTTACCAGCGCTACCAACGCGCTGTTTCCACCGATACGGAGAAGCCATGATCGTCATCACCGGGGCCACCGGAGCCCTCAACGGCGCGACCGCCGACCACCTGCTCGAGCACCTCGCGCCGTCCGACCTGGCGGTGGTGACCCGTGAGCCGGCCCGAGCACAGCGGTTCGCCGACCGCGGCGTCGAGGTCCGCCGAGGCGACTACGCCGAACCGGAGACCCTGCCTGCAGCCTTCGCGGGCGCCGACCAGCTCCTGCTCGTCTCGTCGAGCGACCCGGCCGCCGACGCCGTCGCGCTGCACCGTGCCGCGGTCGACGCAGCCGTGGACGCCGGCGTCGGCCGGGTCCTGTACACGAGCCACCAGGGCGCCGCGCACGGTTCGCCCTTCGTGCCCGCCGCGCACCACGCCGCCACCGAGGACCTGCTCCGCGACTCCGGGCTGCCGTGGACGAGCCTGCGGAACGGCTTCTACGCGCACAGCGCCGCCTGGATGACGGGACCGTGGCAGGAGACCGGCACGGTGTCCGTCCCCGTCGACGGTCCGGTGTCGTGGACCGCCCGCGAGGACGCCGCCGAGGCAGCCGCCGCGATCTTGCTCGCCGATCAGCCGTTCGACGGGCCGGTGACGCTCACCGCTCCGGACGCGCCGACGTTCGCCGACCTGGCTCGGCAGGCGTCCGAGGTGTCCGGTCGGACGATCGGGTTCGAGGCCCTGGGCGAGGACGAGTGGCGTGCCCGTGCGCTGGCAGCGGGGCAGGACCCGCACATGGTCGGGTTCCTGCTCGGCATGTACCAGGCCGCCGAGCGGGGCCTGTTCGCCGGCACCGATCCGCTGCTCGGCGAGCTGCTCGGTCGCGCCCCACGGCCGGTCCGCGACCAGCTCAGCTGAGCGCCGCGACCTCGTCGAGGATCGCCTCGACCGCTGCGGGGTCGTGGGCGAACCGTCCGAGGAACAGCCCGCCGATCCGGCCCTGCCCCCGGGTGAGCAGGCCCGGTCCGGCACTGCCCCCGTAGAGGACGGTGCTGCCGTGCAGCTCGGGCCGGGTGCCGAGGTGCTGCTCGATCCCGGCGAGCACCGCCACGATGTGGTCGTCCGGTGCGGGTGCCGGTGCGCCGATCGCCCACACCGGTTCGTAGGCGACGGTCAGGGCTCCGGCGAGACCGTCCGCGACGGCGGTCGAGACGGCCCGGTCGAGCTGCGCGGTCACCGCCGCCACCGCTTCCGTCGGATCGGAGGCCCGGTCCGGCTCCCCGACGCAGACCAGCGGACGCAGGTGGTTGCGGAAGGCCGCGTGCACCTTCCCCGTGATCGTCACATCGTCCTCGTGGAACAGGGAGCGCCGTTCGGCGTGCCCGATCTCGACCAGGTCGACACCGATCTCCAGCAGTTCGGCGCCGGAGACCTCGCCGGTGAACGCGCCCGCGTCGGCCCACGACAGGTCCTGCGCGGCGAGCTGCACACCGGTGCCGGTGAGCAGCTCACGCACCGGGACGAGGGCCGGGAACGTCGGCGCCACGAAGAGCGACGCCGCACCCGAGCGCACCGCGGGGTGTCGCCGGGCGATGTCGGCGACCTCGGCCGCCCACGACAGCGTCCGGGCGTGCGAGAAGTACGTCTTCAGCGACACCCCGACGGTGATCACGGGGCGACCGTCTCCACGACGAGGGCGAAGGACAGCGCACCGGGGTCCGCGGTGCCGACGGCCTGGTCGGCATGGGTGCGCGCCCGGCCCATCTTCGGCACCAGGGACTCCGTGGTGTCGGCCGCTTCGCGAGCGGCACGGACGGCGTCGCCCCAGGCCTCGGCGAGCGCCGCCCCGGCGTCGAGCCGGGTGCGGAGCACCTCCTCGAACGGCACCAGGGCGTCCACCATCGTCTTGTCACCGACGGTGGCGCCGAACGCGAGCACGGCCTCGGTGGCCGCGCGGACCCCCTGCGCGACGGTGGCACCCGACGGACGCGAGTCGTCCCCGACCACGCGACCCAGTGCCTCCAGGGCGGCACCCCAGATCGCACCGGACGTGCCGCCGGCCTTGTCGGACCAGGCATCCGCGGCGACCAGCAGGACGGTGCCGGCACCGGCACCGCGGCGGACCGCGTCGGCGGCCGCGACGTCGGCGGCGTGCGATCCGCGCTGCATCCCGATGCCGTGGTCGCCGTCACCGGCCACGGCGTCGATGCGCCCGAGTTCGTCGGCGTGCTCGTCGAGGACGACTCGGACCGCCGCGAACCCGGCGGCGACCTGCTCGGCGACCCCACGGGACTCGTCGGTCGCCGGGCCGATGCCGACGCCCTCGGCGTCCGCCGCCACGGTGGACGGGTCGACCCGCTGTTCGGCGACCGCACCGCCCTTGCGGTAGGCGGGCGTGTCCGCGGGTGCTGCCCAGAGTTCCTCGAGCTCGTCGTCGAGCCAGAACAGCGTCAGGGAGACCCCGGCCATGTCGAAGCTCGTGACGAGTTCGCCGACCTCGGGCTCCACGAAGAAGACCCCGGCGTCCGCCAGGCGCCGCTGCACCGAGCGGTAGACGACGAAGAGCTCCTCGTACTTGACCGAGCCCAGACCGTTCAGGATCGGGACCACCCGCTGGCCCTCGAGTGCCACGCCGTCGGGAAGTTCGTCGAGCAGCCGGGACACCAGCAGCTCGGCCAGCCCGTCCGCGGTGGGCACGTCCGTTTCGTCGATCCCACGCTCGCCGTGGATGCCCATGCCGATCGCCATCCGGCCCTCGGGCACCGTGAACAGGGGTTCCTCGGCGCCCGGCAGCGAGCACCCGGAGAACGCGACGCCGAAGCTCCGCGTCCGGTCGTTCGCCCGCTCGGCGACGGCGGTGACCGTGTCGAGGTCGTCCCCGCGCTCGGCAGCGGCGCCGGCCACCTTGAAGACGCAGAGGTCACCCGCGATGCCGCGGCGCTTCGCGCGGTCGTCGGCCGGAGCGCTCGTCACGTCGTCGGTGACGCGGACCGTCCGGACCGGGATGCCGTCGGCCTCGAGCGTGCGCGCCGCAGCGTCGAAGTTCAGGACGTCACCGGCGTAGTTGCCGTAGCTGAGCAGCACCCCGCCACCGTGCTCCGCGGCCTTCGCGACCCCGGTGACCTGCTGGGCGCTGGGGCTGGCGAACAGGTTGCCCATCGCGGCACCCGCGGCCAGTCCGTGTCCGACCAGCCCGCCGAACGCGGGGTAGTGGCCCGAGCCGCCGCCGATCACGACCGCGACCGTGCCGTCGGGGCTCGTGGTGGCGCGGGCGACGCCGCCGTGCACCTTCCGCACCCACCGCTCGTTCGCGGCGACGAAGCCGTCGGTCGCCTCGTCGGCGAAGTCCGCCGGGTCGTTGAACAGTCTGGTCATCGCTTGCTGCCCTTCGGGTCGGTGGTGCGGACGTGCGAGGTGTCGAGCAGTTCGTCGGCCTTGGCCCCGCGGAAGAACTTGGTGCAGAAGATCATCACCGCGGCGACGAACGCCAGGACGCCGAGCGAGACGATGCCGAACGCACCGCTGTCGGTGGGCACCACCTCGTTGATCGCGGTGCGCATGATCGGGGCGACGAACCCGCCGAGGTTGCCGAGCGAGTTGATCAGGCCGATGCCCGCTGCGGCTGCGGCACCGGTCAGGAACGCCGTCGGGTACGCCCAGGTGATGGGGCCGACGGCCAGGAAGCTCGCGACGGCCAGGGTGATGAACAGGATGCCGAGCACCGGCTGCCCGTTCGCACCCGCCCACGCCGAGCCGAGGATCGACAGGCCGGTCGTGATGTAGAACAGGGTGCCCCAGCGACGACGGCGTCCGACGGAGTCCGCACGCGACCCGATCAGGTAGCAGGCGACGAGCCCGACGAGCCACGGGATCGCGGACACCAGACCGACCTGCCAGCCGACGTCCTGCCCGAGCAGCGAGGACACCTGCTGCGGCAGGTAGAACGTCGTGCCGTAGACGGCGACCTGCAGGCAGAAGTAGATGATCGTGAAGTACCAGACGCGCCCGCTCGCCATCGCGCGCCAGATGCCCTTCGGGCCGTCCTCGCTGCGGGCGGTGTCCTCGCGCTCCATGGCCGCGGTGAGCGACGCCTTCTCGCCCGGTTCGAGCCACTTCGCCTGCTGCGGACTGTTCGTCAGGAACACCAGGGCAGCGATGCCCGCCAGCACCGCGAGGATCCCCTCGCCGGCGAACATCACCTGCCAGCCGTGGAACGGGGTGACCTGGTCACCGATGCTGATCAGCCCACCGGACAGCGGGGCGCCGATCATCTGCGAGAACGGCTGCGCCAGGTAGAAGATCGCGAACATGCGCACGCGCACCTTGTTCGGGAACCACTCGGACAGGTACATGATCACGCCCGGGAACAACCCGGCCTCGGTCACACCCAGGATGAACCGCAGGATGATGAACATCGTGTCGTTCGTCGTGAAGGCGAACAGTGCGGCGACGATGCCCCACGTGACGGCGATGCGGGCGAGCCAGAAGCGCGCACCGAACCGCTTGAGCAGCAGGTTCGACGGGATCTCGAAGATCGCGTAGCCGATGAAGAAGATGCCGGCGCCCAGGGCGAAGGCGGCGTCGGAGATGCCGCGGTCGACGCGCAGGGCCTCTTCGGCGAAACCGACGTTCGTGCGGTCGAGGAACGCGACGAAGTACAGGATGACGAGCATCGGCATGAGGTGCTTCGTCGCCTTGCCGATGGCGGACTTCAGGCCGGGGTCGTTCGTCGACCCGAGCGCGGGGGCAGGGGGTAGTGACACGGGTTCGCTCCTTTGCGAGCACGGTGCGGTCGTTCTGGCGTCCGGCGGTCGGCCTGTCGGCTGGTCGGCCTGTCGGCCTGTCGGCCTGTCGGACGGGAGGCACGGATCGCGTCGCCCGGTCGGCGCGCGTTCCGTGGGCGGCTGGCCCTAGTGCATGTACAGGCCGCCGTCGACGTTGAGCGTCTGGCCCGTGACGAACCCGGCGTCCTCGCTGATCAGGTAGGCGATCGCGGCAGCGATGTCCCGCGGTGTGCCGATGCGCGGCAGCACGCCGTCGGCGGCCATCTCGGCCTTCCGCTCCTCGGACAGGGTGCCGCCCATGATGTCGGTGTCGATCGGACCGGGGGCGATCGCGTTGACGGTGACGCCGCGCGGGCCGAGCTCGCGCGCCAGTCCGCGGGTCAGGCCGATCACGCCGGCCTTCGCCACCGTGTACGGGGTCTTGCTGAAGGTGCCGCCGCCGCGCTGGGCGGAGACGGACGACAGGTTCACGATGCGCCCGTAGCCGGACCGCACCATCGACTCCGCCGCCCGCAGGCTGGCGAAGTGCACACCGTCGAGGTTGATCGACAGCACCCGGTGCCACTCCCCCTCGGGCAGGTCGAGGTAGGCGTGCGCGGACGACACCCCCGCCAGGTTCACGAGTGCGGTGATCGGCCGGAGCTCGGCCTCGATCGTGTCGAAGGCCGCACGGACGGCGGACTCGTCGGCGACGTTCGCACCGACACCGACGGCCCGCACGCCGTGCTGTTCGCGGATCTCGGCGGCGACCTGCTCGCTCGCCGTCTGGTCGAGGTCGATGATCCCGACGTCCCACCCGGCCTCGGCCAGGTGGTGGGCGGTGGCGCGGCCGATGCCCCGCGGTGAGGCAGCCCCGGTGAGGACGACGGTGCGGTCGCGGTGCTGGCCGGCTGACTGGTTCTGGTCGCTCATGGTGTCCCTCCCGCCTCAGTGGATCGGTGCCGGGCCGAGCTCGTCGAGGAGTTTCTGCATCGCGACGTACGCCTTGTTCCGGTAGGCCACGAGCTCGGGCGTTCGGTCGGCCGGCACCTCGAGGTACCCGGCGCCGGACTTCGTGCCGAGCTCACCGGCGTCGACGTGCTGCTGCAGCGACGGCGGGGTGGCGAAGCGCTCGGGCCAGCGGGTCTGCAGCGACTCGAAGCAGAACGCGTAGACGTCGAGCCCGGCCATGTCGGCGATCGCGAACGGACCGAAGAACGGCAGGCGGAACCCGAACGTGGTCCGCACGATGGTGTCGATGTCGTCGGGGCTCGCGATGCCCTCGTCGGCGATCTTCGTGGCCTCCTCGAACAGCGCGTACTGCAGGCGGTTCAGGACGAACCCCGTCGAGTCCTTCACCCGCGCCGACTGCTTGCCGGTCGCGGCGACGACGGTCTCGCCGACCTCGATCGCGTGCTCGTTCGTGGTCGGGTGCGGGATGAGCTCGACGCCGGGGACGAACGGTGCCGGGTTCGAGAAGTGCACGCCGAGGAACCGCTCCGGGCCCACGACCGCCTCGGCCAGCGACTCGATCAGGATCGTCGACGTGTTCGAGCCGATCACGGCGTCGGGGCGGGCGGCCTCGCTGATGCGGCGGAGCGTCGCGTGCTTGATCTCGAGCTTCTCGGGCACGGCCTCCTCGATGAAGTCCGCGTCGGCGACGGCGGCCTCGATCGACTCGGCAGCGCTCAGGTGTGCGCGGACCCGTTCGACGGCGTCCTCGGGGAACAGCCCGTCGGCGACGAACTGTGCGGTCTCGCCGAGCAGTCGCTCCAGGTTCTGCTGGGCGATCTCGGCCGAGACGTCGGCGATCCGGACGGTGTGGCCGGCGAGGGCGAGGACCTGGGCGATCCCGCCGCCCATGTAGCCGGACCCGACGACGGCGATGTCGAGGGTGCTCATCGGATTGCTCCTTCGGTGCTGGTTGCTGCGGTCGGGGTCGCCGTCGCGTCGAGCTTCGTCGTCGCGAGGACGGATCGGATGTACTGCTGGTTGGTGGCGCAGACGCCGAGGCTGTCGCCGCCGTACTGCTCGGTCATGACGATCCCGCGGAACCCGTCGGCGACGGCGTCGCGCAGGACCTGGCGGTAGTTGATGAGGCCCGTCTCCATCGTGCTCGGCGCGCTCGTCGCCCAGCTGCCGTCGCCGGCCTCGTCACGCGTGTAGTTCTTCACGTGCAGGTAGTTCGTGTACGGCATGGTCTTCGCGAAGAGCTCCCGCCAGTCCTCGACCGGACGGTGCAGGCGGATGAGGTTCGCGACGTCCGCGTTCAAGCCCACGTTGTCGAGCCCGATCTCCTCGACCAGGCGGACCGCGCTGTCGGCGGTGCCGAGGTACGTGTCCTCGTACAGCTCGAGCGCCATCGGCAGCCCGACGCTCGCAGCGTGCTCGCCGAGCTCCCGCAGTCGCTTGACCGCAGCGGCCCAGACCTCCGGGTCGTCCGGGTCCTTCGGGCCCGGCGCCGTCCAGAACCACAGCGCCCGCTTCTGGGCGTCGGTGAACGGCTGGTGCAGCCCGGTCGAGAAGACCTGCATGCCCCACTCGGCCGCCGCGTCGATGGTGCGGTGGGCGTAGGCGAGGTTCTCGTCCTCGTGCCCGGGCTGGATGACGCTCTTGCGCTGCAGGTGCACCGACGGGATGCCGATGCCGTGCGCCTTCGCGACGGCGAACAGCTCGTCGCGGCGCGAGGCTTCGAGGTCAGCGGGCCGGATGTGGCTGTCGGCGAGCTCGGCGAGTGAGAAGCCGACGGCCTCGATCTGCCCGAACACCTCGTCCCACACTTCGGCGGGGGCGTCGTGGAAGGCCGTCCCGTCGCGGGTGACCTGCGCGAACCCGTGCAGGCACGCGGCGATCGGCCAGGTCTCCGACGTCCAGGTGGTGGGGTGCCAATCCTGGTCGACCCAGTCCTGTGGAGTGGTCACGGAATGCTCCCTTGCATGTCGTGGTGGTTCAGCATTGAACCTCTTTCCTATAGGAAAGATACTCGCACGACGCCGGAACGCAACCCCTTGCCTCAGCTCGTGTGGGACGCGTCCGCGCGCGAACGCAACCGGACGGCGTCGATGTGGAGCCGCATCGCGGCGACGGCCGACGTCGGGTCCGCAGCCAGCGCCTCCAGGATGGCCCGGTGTTCCTGGACCGCACGATCCGTGTCGTCCCCGCCACCTTCGACGATCTGCCGCATGCGGTGCACGCGCGTCGTGATGATCTCGGACATCTCCTCGAGGAACGGGTTCCGCGTCGCGTCGAAGATCAGCTGGTGGAACTGCCAGTCGCTGCGGAAGAAGCGGGCCATCAGTTCTTCCGGAGCGTGCGCAGCACCGACGGAGGCGACCTCGGCGGCCACCGCAGCCTGCTCGTCGAGCGCTGCTGCCAGTCGCTCGCGCAGGCCGTCGACGTCGCCGCGGGCCGCGAGCTCGACGGCGCCGCTCTCGACGATCAGCCGGGCGTCGAACAGTGCCTCGAGCTGGTCGCCGGCCAGGGGCGGGGAGACCCGGTAGCCCTTGTTCGCTTCACGGGTGACGAGGCCGGTGCGTTCGAGTTGCACGAGGGCTTCGCGCACCGGGGTCGGCGAGACTCCGAGGGAGCGGGCCAGTCCGTCGATCGACAGCCGCATGCCCGGTTCGACGTCGTGGCCCATCAGGACCTCGAGCACCCGGTCGTAGACGCGGTCACGCAGGCCGAGCTGCGTGATGCGCTCCGTCCCGAAGCCGGGCATGGTCGTGGACATGGGTCGATCCTAGAGAATCCACGACTTGGTCTCGGTGGGAGGGCTCCGGGCCACGCTGCGCCATCACGGCCGTCGCCCGCCCTGACGTCGCCTCGACCACGCGCTCATGTCGCCGATGGGCTTGCTCGATTGCCGCTCCCCGCGCGCCGATAGGGCGCTCCTGTGTCAACTGGAGTGGATGGCTCGCCCCCTGGGGGCCGCCCCTAGTTGTATTTCCCCAGAAGCCGCAAGCTACTGGTGTCATCGCATCGCTGTGATGAGGCGAGTGAGGGCGTCATTGCTTGCCGATCGGTCGAAGCGTTGTCCGATCGGAACTTGGTCACCCCGGCGGATCGGAGCGGCGTTCCAGGCACCTGTCATAGCGGTTCCGGCTTCGCGTCGAGCGGCGGCGACGAAGTCCATGTAAATGAGCGCAACGTCCTCAGGTGCATACACGCGGAGCATGGCTTCGTAGTAAGCGATGCGTGACTGGATGTCGCTGATGTGTGTGGTGATCTCGCGGATCGCGGTCTTGTTCTCTTCACGCCGGAGCACGATGAAGGGTGCTTCGAGGTAGTCCTCGACAGCGCGAATGGCTTCGCTGTATATTGCGGCGCGACGTTCGTTGCGCGCGGCGGTCTGCTGGACGAGGTATCCGATGGCCACGACGAGTGCGCCGAGGACGGCGGCGGCGATGGTCGCGGCGCCGTCGCCAAGGATCCAGGGTTGCTCAGGTGCTGGTGTCGTCGCGTGATGCATGGTCAATCCGTCTCGATGTGCGGGCGAGGGTCGTTGAGCGGGTCGGGATCGCCATGGGTGACCTCAGGGCCGATCCACTCGGCGGTTCGCCGCCACCAGGCTTCTTTGATGAGGTGGACGGCGATCCGGGTGACGAGATCAGCTGCCCCGTCGCCGGGTACCCATCGGGTGTGTCGCGGATCGTCCGGGTGCCACATGCATAGTGTGCCGTCGCTGTATCGGTGCGGGGACCGCGAGGGTCCGCCGACGCTGACGCGAGGAGTGTCTGGGCTGTGCTGAGAGAACTGGATGCAGACCTGCCGTGCCGGGAGCCCGTCAGCGTGCAGCGTGAGGTGGATGTGAAAACCGCCGGGGTACTGCTTGGTGGCGGGGTGGGTGGTGGCGCCCACCGCCTTGAGTTCGTGGAGGAACCGGATGCGCGGTGCCGGGGCCGCGAACCACGGCGGTGGACGCCATGCAGTGCGCACTGCCGTTACCGATGGCCGCCGTACGCACGGGCGGTTGTCGCGCCGAGGGTGCTGGCCGCCACAGGAACGCCGATACTGGCCGCGACCGTCGTTGTGCGGACTTTTTGCGCGGCGACGGCCAGTGCCGCTGATGCGGAGCCGGCGGGAGCGTCCAGGTAGTTGAAGAACACTGCTGCGAGGGCTTCCTGCACGTCGTCGTCAGTGGCGCCGTCCAGGGCATCCTGCATGCTGTCGGCAGCGGTGCGCAGACGCTTTGCCATGAGGTGTGTAGCGATTTCAAGGTGCAGGTCGGTGGAGACACCGGCGGGATCTGGAGTGGGGTCACCGTTCTCCAGCCGAGAGGCGGCCTGGTCGAAAAGAGCGCGCAGTCCCTTCGCGACGCCGTGTCCAGGTTCGACGAACTCATACGCCCAGACAGAGATCTCAAAGGATGACGCTCCTGGGATACTCCACTGCTTGTTCCAAGCCTTCGCCAGCCGCGTGATCTTGCGTCGAGTGGAGCGGAACCCAGCGGCGCTATCGTTAAACAGGTCGCGGTGGCGCTCCGGGTCGGACGCGTCCCAGGTGTCGTCGTCGAGGTTCGGAATCCAGATGCCGTCGCCGTCCTTCCTGGTCAACGCCACGACGAGGTCAACTGTGGGGTCAGCGCCGTCCGGAAGGGGGTCGTGGAAGTACACCTTTGGGCCGCGCTTCGAAGTACCGACAGTGGCGTTCGGGTAGGTTTCTCGGATGAGCGGTCCGAGGTGGACACGCATCTCCTCCACGATTTCCGAGGGTGTTTCTTCGCCGGTGCCCTCCGGGCCCAGCCCGGGATAGTAGTTCCGGTTGAGGACGACACCGCCGTCCCCGTCGGTCACGGGATGGTTCATGGTGTGGACCGCGAGCGAGCCGCTGCGGTAAGTCCGAAGCACCCCGTAGAAGGTGTTTGCCTTGGCACGGACCAGCGCCAGCCGGGTCCGGGTTTCAGCGAGAGCGCTGTCGTCGGCTTCGATCTGATCCCGGACTGTGTCCAGGAGGTCACTGAGGTGGGTCATCTGCTGCAGTACCGTTCTCCCCTGCCGGGGTTCGGGTCCGCAAGGACGACACCGTCGCTTCAAACTCTAGTTAGCGATGAAGTGCGATGCCAGCCGGTTCGGCCATGGTGTCCTTTGCGTACCTGTGGCAGCAGATCCAGTTCGTCGCGGATAGCGCGTGCGACTCGCGTCCGAGCGTTCGAGCCCGTAAGGTCAAGGTGTCTCTCCAAAGGCACCCAGCCCCGATCTGCTGTGCAGCACCGTTATGCATCGCTGCAGCTCGGGGCTGTTTCGTTCTGTCCCCCATTCTACCGACAACCACCGCCATTTGCGATCTGCAGGGCCGAAGTGCCTCCTGGACGCAGATGTTGTCGGCACCGGAGATCGGGCATCCTAGGGGCCTTGAGGAACCTATGGGACGCCTTCTCGGAGGCGGGACGCCATGTCCGCGAATGACAGCGATGTGATTCGTGGGCGGGGCGCAGGGGAAAGAGAGGTGGGGCGGCGAGGGACGACACCCGCGAGGACGACCGCTGACGTACCGCGTGAGGTGCCACGCCGGATCGGCGTACGGCGCCGGGGACAGTCGAGGACAATACGACGCCGAACAGCTCGACGACCAGCTTCGATGTCGACCGCCACCACCCCGTGAACTCCTAAGCTGCGTCCATGTCTGATGAGTCCTCACGTGCACCCAGTCGGTTTAGCGCTGGCTTCTATTGCCCAAGGTGCGGCGTGTACAGCCAGCAAGAGTGGAGCGGCCTTGTTGTTGAGTCTGATGACGGCGACGGGCAGACCTGGTTCCAGCCCCTGGAAACGGAGGTTGTCGCGCAGAACCAGACCTACAACCTCTTCGAACACGCCGCCGGGGCACTAGACCCCTGGGAGCAGGCAGCCGTCACTCCGCCTCAGTGGCGCGATTCTCAGAGCTGGGCTGTGAGCAGGTGCCTTGCGTGTCGGCGCGGAACCGTGTGGCACGACAACCGAATCGTGTTCCCGGCAGCGCGCACCGCTCCACAGCCGAGCCCGGACATGCCTCCGGTCCCTCGAGAACTCTACGAGGAAGCTGCGGCCGTCATGCAGGTGTCACGTCGCGCCGGCGCGGCAATGGCGCGAGCAACGCTCGAACGCTTACTCATCGAGCTCGACCCTATGGACGTTCCGAGGCCAGCTCTCGACGAGCGCATCATTCACGTCATTCCCCGTGTCTCTTCGGCACTTGAACCCGCACTCACGGTCATCAGACACGCGGGGAACAAGGCACTGCATGTCGCAGACGCCCCTGACGACACTCTCGTCCTGGTGCTGGACGAGGAGGATGAGGGCATCGTCGAGTTGCTCTTCTCCGCAATCAATGATCTCGTCGACGAACTCGTTACCAAGCCCAACGCCCGACAACGACTGCTCAACACCGTGCCAGCGTCGGTCATTGAGGCAGTCGAACGCAAGAAGGTGGCGGCAGAGGCCAAGGACCAAGACGGCTAGCAAGACAAGGCATAGCTGTCACGAAACACTGCGCGTGTTCACGACTCTCAACCGTACGGTTGCGAGCCGCTTCGCAGCTGAGGCCACTCCCCGCGATTTCGACGTAGCGGTCGTGGATTCCGAGACAGCGTCCAGCACCGTGAAGAATCCAGCGACCAAGACCTCTGCGTCGCGCTGGGGTATACCCCAGGGCACACTGGCGCCGGTGTTCGAATCGCGTGGTTCTAGGGTGCCGATTCGTCCTTTTGCTACAGGAGTGTGCGAGGGTCTAGGGTGGTGCAACACAAGACGCAGACCGTCGCGTACGTTCGGGTGGGCTCGATCGATCAGAACCTCGACCGACAGCTCGAGGCCATCGGCGACGTCGACCGGGTGTTCGAAGAGAAGGTCTCCGGCGGCTCCCGCACCGACCGAACCGCGCTCCTCGACTGCATCGGCTACGTCCGCGACGGGGACGTCGTCCGAGTCGCGTCGATGGACCGGCTCGCCCGCTCCCTTGGTGACCTCCGCGACATCGTCGACGAGGTCACCGCTAAGGGCGCCTCGGTGGACTTCGTCAAGGAGCAGCAGACCTACAGTCGCGACACCGATGACGCGATCGGCCGGCTCATGCTGAACCTCCTCGGCGCGTTCGCCGAGTTCGAACGCACCCTCATCCGCGAACGCCAACGCGAAGGCATCCGGATAGCCAAAGCGGCGGGTAAGTACAAGGGCCGCTCGCGGAAGCTCACCGACGACCAGATCGCCGAAGCACGCCGACTCATCAGCACCGGTGTCCCGAAGACCGCTGTCGCCAGACGGCTCAGCGTCGACCGCACCACCCTCTACCGCATGCTCGCGAAGCCCCTCTCCCCCTCAGCCCCACACGCCGCCGCCGGCAACGTCGCCAGCGCATAGCGTTCGGAACCCGTTAGCGGGCATCTTCGCACCCGCGAAGCGCTCCGCTCCATCAAGCCCGACGGTGGACAGTCAGCGAGGCGAGAGGACTGCCGAGCTCCTTTGGCAGATCGTCCCAGCGGTCTTGACCACGACCATTTTGATTGCCCTCAATGACCTTGCTTACGGAGCCGGCGAAGGACTGCGGCACGCCGCAGATCATCAGAGTGAAAATCCGGTCTGCGTCCCCGCCCGCCCCTACCGGGATATTGCCGTCGTAAACGCTGTTTCCACGGTGAAGTGATTCAACGTCAACGGGGAAAAACCCGTGGAGCTGCCAACCCCACCGCTCTGCACGATGAGAACCGGTGCAAGCCCCGTCCTTCGAGGCTCGAACGTCAAGCGAATCGACTGCAGGCGCCCATCGACTTCTTGGATTACTCGACCTCGTCGTGTGACCCTACGCGAAGCCACTTCAAGGAAACGTGCAGCGGCAGTCGACGACTTAGCCTCGTGTGCGGACCATTGAGCACGAATGGCTCCGACGACAGCCACGATCGCAGACACGCCCGCGATGATGCTTGAGGTCGCCCCGTATCCAGCGTCTCCAGTCATCCCCCGAGCCTGGCAGACAGGCCGCGCGAAAGCGATTGACCTCGCCCCTTAGCCCGAGGATCATGACGGGGCGCGAGGACCAGCATGAGGCTCGCCGTCGCCGAATCGTGTACCGGCGTCGGCCCGCTACCGTTTGCTCATGAGCGAGCATCCGTCAGTCCCCGAACTTTGCTGCGCAGATTGGCGCGGACCCCAAGCGGATCCGCGGGTGGATGCGTACACAGGGCTGGCGGCACCCGACCGAGGCGGGGCAACCGTGGGCACTCACCGGCGAGCAAGTCGCGATTCTCACGACGCGGTTCTCGAAGGACACCCCAGCGTGTTCCGCAGGGTCGATCGCAATGCAGCCAGCTTCCACACCGGTGCCGGGGAACCTCGACGACATCGGTGGTGAAGACGAAGCGCCGCTTGCACACCTGAGCGTCGGTGAACTCCTCGACACCTACACAGACGTTCTCGCCGAGCTTCACACCCGGCACCTCATTCGCACGAATAACGCACCCATCGGCGACCTCGCCGAGTTCTGCGCCGCGATGGTCTACGACGGGCTGCTGGCACCGAACTCTGAGAAGTCTTACGACCTCGCTGCTGCCGATGGCCGCAAGGTACAGGTGAAAGTGCGACTGGTGCGGCCTGGCATGGCCGGCGGTGCCGTGTTCTCACCGATCCGGTCGTTCGACTTCGACCTGTGCGCGTTCCTCGTCATCGACAACACGGCCGGTCAGGTCGTTGCAGCACGAGAGTGGACCCCAGAAGAGGTTCGCGAGCACGGGTCGTTCAAGCAGCACACCAACGGCACCGTCGTCACCGTCTCCCAGGTGCGATCATCGAAGGCACGCGGACGCGACCGGACCGCCGACTTCAATGCAGCATGGCGAAATCTGCTCAGCCAGACCCGCTAAGGGGCCACGCGTACCGCTGTGGGACGTCATCGCGGCTCAGTAAGCGACCCTCTGGGACCAGCCCGCAGTCGATACGTCAGTATCCCTCGGGGTAAAGAGCCTATAAGGACCGAAGGTGAATGCCCTGGGGGCCTTTGGCCATTCTGCTAGTCACGAATGAACGAATAGCAACCAAGACGGTAGTTCAAACATCCAGGACACGGCAGCCAAGCTTGCCGTTTGAGCTGCTACTTGTCCCGCTTTCCGTACTTACGGACGAATAGCGTCATACCAATCACGCCCGCAATCAACGTGAATGACCCGCCGAAAATCAAGGCAATAAGACTATCGCTGCTCAACTTAGTAAACCAATCAATCCCAGTATCAACGCGACAGCGTACAATACTATTGATGCTCCGATTGTGAACTTTTCCCACCATGCGGGACTCTTAGCTAACCGCTCCAAGCCTGCTTCGCGCCACTGCTTGTGCGCATGCGCACCCAAGCGCTTTCGAGC
This sequence comes from Curtobacterium sp. MCLR17_034, assembly GCF_003234485.1. Lineage (NCBI taxonomy): Bacteria > Bacillati > Actinomycetota > Actinomycetes > Micrococcales > Microbacteriaceae > Curtobacterium > Curtobacterium sp. MCLR17_034. Next base: position 392,721 of record NZ_QKTH01000001.1, on the reverse strand, counting down.
AAGCAATTCGATTGTGGCGAACACAGCGATTGAAAGCGCCAGGCCAAACCAGCTACTAGCTGGCATATTCATCAAAAGACATAATTAAACTCTGCGGCACATCCAAGTTCGGCACCAGGCGCATAGCCGCCGCCTCCGTAGATACTCTTGTCAGAGTCGTTCGCTCCGACCTCACCGTACACGCCAACTGGCCCGACAGCTGCCTGACAACTGACACCCCCCGTCGCACCGGTCGACTTGTTCACGTCGACTCCGGCCCTTCCGGAGACCCCGACGTCCGGTCCGATCCCGCCGCCGACATACGGATGAATGCCGTCATTCCCGAAGCCAATCCCAACGTTGAGGCAGAGCACGAAGCACGCGCTGATACCCGGACCAGCTCCCACGCTGAGCCGACCACTCGGGTCCGAGCCATTAATGGGGTCGTCACCTGCGTAGGCGTAGCGGTTTGCGTTGTTGGGGTCAAGTGGTGCGTCGAGCGTGTCGCGCTGCGCCCAACCACCGGTGGTCGCTGTCTGCCAGCGGTAGCCGAACTTGGTGAGGCTGTTGCCCTCGCCGGCGCGGATGCCGCCCTTGAAGCCGAACGGGTTCTGCTTCCACTGCTGGCTGCCCTCACCGTAGGTCACGACTTCCGTCCCGTACGGGTCGTAGCTGACGGTGTACGCCTTCTCCCCGGTGTCAGCGATCGCAGCGGCGGGGTTGCCGATGCCGTCGAGAACCCACATAGCGGTGGTGCCGTCCGTGGTTCGCAGGTTCAGCGGCTGCCCGGTCGACGGGTCCGTGAGCACGGAGGCAACGCCACTACCGATGACCTCGCGGGAGGTGAGGCCCTTACCGTACGTGTACCGGTACTCGGGCCCGTCTTCGGTTCGCTGCGACAAGAGGCGGTTCATGTCCGCGCCGGCGTACGTGTAGGTGGTCTTCTTCCCATCCTTGGTCGACGACGTCATCTGCTGCGCACCGTTGTAGGTGAACGTGGCGCCAGGTGCAGCGGTCATGTTGCCGGTGCCGTCATACGAGTACCCGCTGTTGGTGATCTGACCGACAGCGTTGAACTTCAACGCCTGCGACGTGCTACGGTCACCCGTCACCGTCTCGGTGAGCCGGTTTCCCGCTGAGTCGTACGTGTACGTCCAGGTGCTGTTCGTGGGGCCGCCGGCCTGGGTCGCCTTCTGCAGACGGGTCGTGTTCGAGGTGGTGCCGTCTGAGGCCTTGGTGGTGTAGTCGTACTCGGTGGTCTGCTTGCTGATGTTGTCCTTTAGCCACTGCAGTCGATCGCGGTCGTTCTTCCCGTCCGTCGCCGTGCACGCCGAACCGACGGCAACACCCTCGAGGTAGCAGTAGGTGGTGTCGACGATGACCTTCGGGGCGGCACTGTCGGCCGAGGCCTGGACGCGGGTGACCTTGCCGGACTTGTCGTAGGTCAGCTTCTGGTGCGCAGCCCACACCTCGGGGTCCTTTGCCGGGTCCGCGTTCGGTGTCGCGTTGAGCCAGGTGTCCGTACGGCGGCCGTGATCGTCGGTCTTGTACAGCTGCTTCGCCGTACCGGAGCTCGTCGGGTAGGTCGTCGACGTGAGCACCTCGGAGGGGTCGTACTCGTGCGTGACGGTGCCCTGTGCGTCGGTGACCTTCACCGTGTTCCCGGCAAGGTCGTAGCCGTACGACACGGTGCCGCCGCCGGCGGTGTTCACCGTGGAGGTGAGCCAGTTCCGCTGGTCATACGTGCTGGTGATAGTGCCCGTGGCGGAGGTCTCGGTGAGACGGTTCCCGTTGCCGTCGTACGTGTTCGTCACCGTCGCGGTGCCGTCGTCGAACTCTGTCGTCAGGAGACGGTCGTCGTTGTCGTACGTGTAGGTGGTGACCCCACCGCCACCGTCGGTGTGATTGCGCACACGGCCGAAGTCGTCGTACGAGTACTTCTGCTCACCGAGGCTGGTGTCAGTGGATGGGGTGATCGAGCCGAGCTGATCGTGGGTGTCATAGAAGTACTTCGTCGGGTTGCCCTTGTTCCCAGGAGCGGTCGCGGTCTTCACCGCACCCCAGGCGTACTTGTCGCCGTCGTCCTTCTTGTTGTACGCAACCTCGGCCATGGCCGCGGGATCGCTACCCGACTGCGAGGACGTCTGGTTGCCGACACCGTCGTAGCCCATCGAGGTCGACGTCTTCGAGCTCGACGTCACCTTCGACGGCAGGTACGCCGTCGCAGCGCCTGATCCGTAGTCCGTTGTCGATGTCGATCCGGAGCTGGACTGGGACTGCGTCAACGACTGGCCGTCGTTCTTGTCGTACTTGTTCGTCGTCGTGCCGGTACCGTCAGCGCCGTTGGCGCCGACCTGCGACGTCGCGACCCCGTTGTTCGCCGGGTTGTACGTCTTGGATTGCTCACGGTCCGCCGCGTCGACGGCCTTCTTGACGAGGTCGGTGTCGTAGAGCGTGTACGTGGTGTGCTTGGCGTCGGCGACCGCGACCGACTGATCCGACCGCGGGTCAGCAACCAGGGTGGTGGTGTCGTCCTTGAACGAGAACCGCGTCACAGCGGTCCCCGGCGAGCCGGCAGTGGTGTTGCGCTGCTCGACCTTCGTGACCCGGTCGGACGAGTCGTACGTGAACGCCGTCACGCCACCCTCGGGTGCCGTGATCGAGGTGAGGTCCCCGCTGGTGTACCCGAACGTGGTCTTCTTGCCGAGCGCGTCCGTGTACGTGGTGATGTCGCCGGTGCTGTTCTTCGTCCACGACACCGAACGCGAGCTCGAGCCGCTGGTCTGCGAGAACGTCTGCACACCGTTGGCGTACGACGAGTTCGCCGTCCGCGCCCCGGTGACACCCGCGGTCGAGACGAGGGACTTCAGGGTGAAGCCGGGCTCGTCGGAGTTGAAGCTGATCTGGTTCTTGTTCCGGTCCACGATCGAGGTGGGCTGGCCCGCGAGGTTGAAGTGTGTCGTCGAGTTCGACGTCCACCCCTTCAGCGTGTACTCGTGCGTCGTGCTGTTGTCGACGCGGGTCAGGGTCTGCTGCAGACCGGCCGGGCTGGTGAACGCACCCTGCGCCCCGGACGGACGGAACTGCCACGCCGTCCCGACCGCGTCCGTGTAGATGACACCGGCTGCGTTCGCGGTGAGGTCCCCGGCGCCGGCCAGGGCGTACTGCCACCGGTTCGCGTCCATCGTGTTCGCGTCACCAACGGTGGTGCTGCGCGAGTTGTACGCGGCACCGATCGTGGTGTTCTGCGTCACTCCCGGCAGGCTCATCGCGGTCGTGGTGACGAGCAGGTTGCCCGTGCCGACGTCGACGGACGCGCTGGTCTGATCGGTGATCGGGAACGGGAGCGTCGTCGCCGAGGTCCGCTTGCCGGTCCGGTTCGTGTCGGACGGGCCACCGGGAAGCGAGTTGTAGGTGCCCTGCAGGTCGACGACGTAGTTCATCGCCGCCTTACCCATGTTCTTGATCCGGATGTTGCCGTTCGCACCCACCGGTGTGACCACGGTGTTCGACACGATCGACGTCGTGTCGCTGCTGATCGCTGAGGAGTCCGGCTCCGCCGCCCCGTCGGCCCACATCTTCGCGTACGAGTCCGCGCCGCTGTTGTTCACCGCGGTGAACGTCACCGCAGCAGCCGAGAGTCCACCTTCGACCGTCGGAGCACCAGCGCGACCACCAACCTGCACCGCAAACGACGCACCCGCGGCGATGCTGGCCGTGGTGCGGGTGTCAACGAGCCGGCCGGCCTGGGGTGTGAAGCCTCCACCCGGGTTGGACTGCAGGAAGTAGCCCTGAATGTCGACGACGAGGTCGATCTTCCCGCCACCTTCGGCGGTACTGAGACTGAACTTCCCATCGTCGCTCAGCGCCACCTGCGCGTTCATCGCCGTCGTCAGACCCGCGGTGGAGTTGTAGTTCAGTACGCCTGTGCTGCGGACCCCACCCGTCGGCGTGGGCCGGACGTAGCCGGCCTTGGCCTCGCGGTTGATCACGATGATGTTCACCGCGACCGCCGCCGCACCCTCGGGGATGCCGTTCGACCCGGTCGCCTGGATGGTGCGCTGCGACCCGGCCGGGATCTGCCCAGCTGCGGCCCCAGTACCGTCGCGAGAGTCCAGCACGCGCGCCGGCGACATCGCCACGAAACCACCCGCCGAGACGCCGTTCTTGGTCGACGTGTAGTAACCGGTGATGTCGATGATCACGGTCGACTGCGCCGTCTCCGTCATCACCTGGATCGTGCCGTCATCGGCGACCGCGAGCAGGCTCGAGTTCGACGTGTTCCCACCAACTCCGGCGTTGTAGACCATCAGCAGCGTCGACGGATCCGACGACGACGGACGACCGAAGAGCTGGCCCTGCCCCGCGGGAGCGACGATCGTGACCATCATCGTCACCGCACCGATTCCCGTCGAGGGCAGACCATCGACCCCGGCAACCTTGACAGTGCGGTAGGTGCCCTTCGACGTCCCACCACCCAGCACCCGAGCATTCGACGGCATGGGCACGTACTGCCCGCCCGTCCCCGTCACAGCCGCCTGCGCCGGTGTCGGCTGCGACACCACCACCAACAACGAACCCAGCAAGGCGACCAACGTCACCACTGCCAGCATCACTCCACGAACACGACCGGACCACGACGCAGCGAACACGCTAAGAAACCCCTCTTGCGGCTGCTGCAGCTCACCAGTCCCTGCGACGGTGCTGTGCAACCAACCAGAACGTTACGGAGCTTCTCTCAGGCCTGCGCCCCCAGATGAGGGGGTCGAAAGTTCCACGGCGGAACCGATAAGGACCGGCGTGGAACGATCCGCGGAGCAGGACGGTAACGTGCCGCCATGCACTGGGGGGACACCGGACTCGACGACGACCAGATCGCGTTCGTGCAGCAGACGCTCCCCGATGCCGTCGTCGTGGCCGATGAGTCGTGGGGGCTCCTCGACACGAGGGTCCTGCACGTCCGCGCTGGCGACGACGGCTTCACCGTGAAGGCCTCCGGCCCGACCAACACGCACTTCCCCCGCGAGCTCGACGCTCACCGCACCGCCACCGCTGCACTCCGAGCCAGCGGGGACGCCGGTGCCCTCGTCGCCGCGAACGAGGAGCACCGCGTCCTCGTGCTGGAACGCGTCCCCGGGCACCTCGCCCTCGGGACCCCGGACGAGCACGATCCCTATGTCCACCGACAGGCCGGAGCACTGCTCCGACGGCTGCACGACCAGGACACCCGCCACGACCCGACGTTCCTGCAGCACGAGCAGGCGAAGGCACTGGCCGCGCTCGACGCCCCGCACCGGATCCCCGACGACGTGGTCGCCCGCGCGCGAGCAGCACTGCGCGCACTCCCGACCGACCACACGACGCAGTCCCTCGTCCCGACCCACGGCGACTTCCACCCGCGCAACTGGATCGTGGACGACGACGCCCGCGACGACCGCAACGACCACCACCGCAGGCTGCGCGTCATCGACTTCGGCCGCTTCGGCTGGCGCCCGGCGTCCTTCGACCTCACCCGCCTCGCGGTGCTGCACTGGCAGCACGATCCCGCCCTCGAAGCGGCGTTCTTCGACGGGTACGGGGACGACCCGCGCACTGCGGACGCGTGGCGCTGGCTGCAACTCCGCGAAGCAGTGGGCACCGCGACCTGGGCCTACGCGGTCGGCGACGAGGGCTTCGAGGCCCAGGGCCACGACATGCTCCGCCGCGCCCTCGCCGCGTTCTGACCCGTCAGACCAGGACGCAGCTCACGGCACCCGCACGAACCGCGGCGCCCCACGGTCCCGCAACCGGAAGCCGAGGTGCTGGTACAGCCCGATCGCCCCGGTGTTCCCGGCGGCCGCGTGCATCAGCGGGGTCTCGCCCCGCTCGCGGATCCCGTGCGCGACGGCGAGCACGAGCCGCCGACCGAACCCCTGCCCCCGGTACGCCTCGTCCGTGCACACCGCGCTGATCTCGGTCCACCCCGGCGGGTGCAGGCGCTCCCCCGCCATCGCCACGAGCCGTCCGTCCCGCCGGATGCCCAGGTACGTGCCGAGCTCGATCGTGCGCGGCAGGAACGGCCCCGGCTTCGTCCGCTCCACCAGGGCGGTCATCTCCGGCACGTCGTCGGGCGTCAGCACAACGGCTTCGTCGTCCGGCGCACCCTCGATCGCCTCGCCGGTCAGCTGCACGCCGCCGGCACCCTCGACGAGCTCCCACCCCTCGGGCAGGACGGCAGCCGCACCGACGCCGAGCATCCCGCCCGACCCGAGCAGCGCCCGGACGTCCGCCCAGTCCTGCGCGGTCGGCTGTGCGGGGATCCCCGTCCACACCGACACGTCGGTCTGGTAGCGGACGACGTCGCCGCGCCGCTCGGCGAACCGCGCGTGTTGGCTGTTCAGCGCGGCCATCGCGGGCGCGTCGAGCATGCGCGTCGGGGTGCCGTCGTCGGCGATGGTCAGGTCGAGGGTCCGGAGCGCTTCGCCGCGGGAGTCTCCGCCGCGGAACCCGAGGTCCTCGATCTGCCGTCGATCGCCGTCCGCCCACCCGGCGGTGTCCGCGACGACACCGGAGGCGTAGTGGTTCGTGGCACGGTGGACGACCTGCTCGACGTCCGCTGCCGAGGCCACGAGGACCTCTCCGGGTCGGGGAAGCGCGGTCGAGGTCGGCGCAGTCGTCGTCATCCCACCATTCTCCGCCCGCGGCGAGCGCCGTCGGCGCATCGTTGCACCCGGTGACGGCACGGTGCGAAGTTGACCACCCGGTGCGAGGAAACAACCTCGCACCGGGCGTGCAACCTCGCACCACGGAAAACCAGACCCGCCCCCACCTACCCCAGCCGCGCCGCCACGAACTCGACCATCCGCCGCACGAGCAGCGCCTGCGACGCCGCCCGCCGGTACTCGTGCCCCTCGCCCTCGAGCTCCAGGTACTCCACGTCGTGCGCCCGCTCCCGCAGCGCCGCGACCACCTGGTGCGCCTCACCGATCGGCACGTTCGTGTCGAGCTCCCCGTGCACGACGAGCAGCGGCGCCGTGACGTCGTCGATCGCGCGCATCGGTGACAGTGCCGCGAGCAGGGCCTCGTCCTCGACGGGGTGCCCGTACTTCGTGGCGGCAGCGGCCGCGATCCACGGTTCGGTGTCCCGGTAGAAGGTCGCGAAGTCGCTCATCCCGCACACCGCGACCCCGGCCGCGAACACCTCGGGCGTGAACGCCAACGACGCCAATGTCGCGTACCCGCCGTAGGAGCGCCCCTCGACGGCGACGCGGGACCGTTCGGCGTACCCGTTGGTCACCAGGAACCGCGCGCAGTCGACGACGTCGGCGAGCGCGTTCCACCGCAGCGCCAGGTCGTCGGCGTGCACGAACTCGTGGCCGTACCCGGAGGACCCGCGGATGTTCGGCGCGAACACGGTCACCCCGGCGGCGGCGAGCGCCTGGTGCTGCGGCGAGAACGTGGGTCGCTCCTGCGACTCCGGTCCGCCGTGCAGGTGGACGAGCGCTGCGCGGCCGGGAGGCACGGCACCAGCACCAGGGTCGGCGCCCGCTGCCGACGTGGTCGGCTCCACGGCCCGGTACAGCCACCCGGTCAGCTCCAGTCCGTCGCGGGCGGCGAACCGCTCGAGCGTCGGCTCGACCAACTGCACGTCCGGCAGCACCGGGACGTCGGTGACCCGGCTCCAGGTCAGCGCGTTCGTGTCGAGCCGCCACAGTTCGCGCGGACGGGTCGGCCCCTCGACGGCGAGCAGCACGCTCCGGCCGTCACGGCTGAGCACGGGGTCGGTGACGACGTACCCGGGCAGGTCCGGCACCGGGGTACGCGAGGCGTCGTGCGTGTTGATGAGGTCGAGTTCGCTCCGGCCGTCGACGTTCCAGACGAGCAGCAGCGTGCGGCCGGCGTCGTCGGCGTCCAGGTACTCGAGCTCGGCGTCGTCGCGCTCGACGATCCGCCGGGGTGTGCCGCGCCAGCCGTGCGGGCCGACCGGCTGCGCGACGAGTCCGCGGCGGGGCAGTCCGGCCTCGGTGGCGACGTAGGCGACGAGCGGACTGGTCTCGCTCGCGGGCGAGGGCCGCAGGAACGCGATCTCGGCGGACCCGTCGGGGTCGTCGGCGAACAGGGCGTGGCTCTCGTCGGTCAGCCGGTCGACGACGACCACGAACTCCTGGCCGCGCTGGCCGTCGCTCAGCACGACGAGCCGTTCCTCCACCGACAGGTCGAGGATGTGGATGAGTTCCCCCACGGCCAGGTCGTCGCGGTCCCCGGTGACCGGGTCGACCAGGTACGCACGGGCGGGCTGCTCGGGCTCGGTCGAGGGCAGGGTGATGACGACCCGGTGGCCGCTGCGGCTCCACGGTCCGAGTTCGGCGTGCTGGTACCGCGAGCCGGCGATCTGCGCGGCGTCGGAGCCGTCCGGCCGCACCACCCAGACCTGCTGCTTCACGCCGCCGTCGGTCGCGATGGCGACGGCGAGCCACTCCCCGTCGGACGACCACGACACCCGGATCACCGGGTCGTCGGACAGTGCGATCCGCACCGGCTCAGGCAGCTCGTCGCCGACGACGACGTCCTGCACGAAGACCTCGGGGGTGTCGTGCCGGTCGCTCACGAACGCCACGCGCCGGGCGTTCCGGGTCATGGTCGGTCCCCACGATCCCCAGGCGGCGGTGAGCCGCGCACCCAGGTCGGCCGCGGCCCTGGTGGTGACCGACGGCTCGACGATGGCCGACGACGCGACGCCCTGCGCGCCTCCAGGCCGGACGGAACCCACGATCACCGCACCCCCTGCTGCTGCAGCCACATCTCGATCAGGCCGAGCTGCCAGAGCGCGTTCGCGCCGATCGCGGTCCTGGTGCTGTTCGGGTCCTGCAGCATCCGCTCGACGGTGGCGGGGTCGAAGAGCCCGCGCTCCCGCGCCTCGGGTGCGTGCAGCGCGTCGCGGACGCGCTCCAGGTACGGGCCCTCGAGTTGCCGGATGGCGGGGACCGGGAACGAGCCCTTGCTGCGGTCGATGACGGCGTCGGGGACGATCCCGCGCGAGGCGCGCTTCATCACGCCCTTGCCGCCGTCGGTGAGCTTCATCGACGGCGGGATCGCGGCGGCGAGCTCGACGAACTCGTGGTCCAGGAAGGGCACGCGGGCCTCGAGCCCCCACGCCATCGTCATGTTGTCGACCCGCTTCACCGGGTCGTCGACGAGCATGATCGTGGTGTCGCTGCGGAGCGCGGCATCCACGCTCGTCTCCGCGCCCGGCCGTGCGAACTGGCGGTCCACGAACGCCGACGGGGTGTCGTCGTCGCTCTTCCACCGCTCCCCGAGCAGGCCCTGCAGCGCCGGCCACCGGCGGTCCATGAACACGGAGCGGTAGGCCTCGGCGGCCTGGTCGCGCGGGACGTCGGCGAGCGGCGGGTACCAGTCGTAGCCGGCGAGCACCTCGTCGGCACCCTGGCCGGACTGCACCACCTTGACGTGCTGCGAGACCTCCTGTGACAGCAGGTAGAAGGCGACGCAGTCGTGGCTGACCATCGGCTCGCTCATGGCGGCGACCGCACCGTCGATGCCGTCGAGCAGCCGCGACGAGGGGATGTGGATGCGGTGGTGGTCGGTGCCGAAGTGCTTCGCGACCTGGTCGGAGTACTCGAACTCGTCGCCGGACTCACCGCCGGCTGCCTCGAACCCGATGCTGAACGTGGCGAGGTCCTGCTGCCCGGCCTCGGCGAGCAGCCCGACCACGAGCGACGAGTCGATCCCGCCGGAGAGCAGCACCCCGACCGGGACGTCGGCGACCATCCGGCGCTCGACGGCGGTGCGGAGCGAGCCGATGAACGCCTGCTCCCAGTCCCGCTCGGACCAGTCGGCCCGGGCGGGGTCACGCTCGAAGCGCGGCTCCCAGTAGACGGTGTCGTGCGTGGTGCCGTCGGGGTCGATCACGCGGACGGTCGCGGGCGGGAGCTTGCCGACGCCGGCCAGGATCGTGCGGGGTGCGGGGACGATGGAGTGGAAGCTCATGTACGAGGCGAAGGCGACGGGGTCGATGGACGTGTCGATGCCCGACCCACCGTCTCCCGCAAGGATCGCGGGTAGTGACGAAGCGAACCGGAGCCCGCCGGGGACGGGCGCGACGTAGAGCGGCTTGATACCGAGCCGGTCCCGGGCCAGGACCAGCCGACCGCTGGCGTGCTCCCAGATGGCGATGGCGAACATCCCGATCAGGTGGTCGACGAACGCGGTGCCCCACTCGGCGTACGCCAGGGCGATCACCTCGGTGTCCGACGTCGACGCGAACCGGTGCCCCTTGCCGTGCAGCTCGTCGCGGAGTTGCCGGTAGTTGTAGACCATCCCGTTGTAGGCGATCGTCAGCCCGGCCTCGGCCAACACCATCGGCTGCGCGCCCGCAGTGGACAGGTCGACGATGGACAGCCGTCGGTGCCCCAGGGCGACCGGGCCGCGAGCCCACAGGCCGTCGCCGTCCGGGCCGCGGTGCGTCATGCAGCCGGTCATCCGGGCGACCGCCCCGACGTCCGGCGCTCGGCCGTCGAACCGGATCTCACCCGCGAGTCCACACATCAGCGCTCTCCCTCGGTGTCCGCCGGGGCGGAGTCGGTGTCCGCCGGGGCGTTCCCGACGATCCACGTGTCCTTCGCGCCGCCGCCCTGCGACGAGTTGACGACCATGCTGCCCTCGGGCGCGACGCGCGTCAGGGCCACGTCGGCCAGGTGCACGTCGTCCGGTCCGGTCCCCGTCGCGTACACGAAGGCCCGCAGGTCCACGTGCCGCGGGTCGAGTCCGGCCGGTCCGATCGTCGGGTGCGAGGACAGCTGCACCACCTCCTGCCCCACCCACCCGGCGGGGTCGGCCGCGATCTCGCGCCGTCGCTCGGCCACCTCGGGGGCGCTCGCGCTCGGTCCGATCAGGACCCCGCGGCCGCCCTCGCCGTCGACCGGCTTCGTGACGAGTTCCCCGACGCGGTCCAGGACCGACAGCCGTTCGACCTCGATGCTCGTGCGGTACGTCGGCACCGATGCCAGCAGGGGTTTCTCGTCCAGGTAGTACCAGATCAGGTCCGGCACGGTGACGTACATCGCCTTGTCGTCGACCAGCGCGTTGCCCGGCGCGTTCGCCAGGTAGACCCGTCCTGCCTCCGCCGCGTCGAGGATCCGCGCACCGAGGTCGGGAGCGTGCTCCGCCGTCAGCGCGCTGACGTCGCGGTCGATCCGCAGGTACAGCCCGTCGAGCACGTCACCCGTCGTCGCGTCGACCACGCGTCCGTCACGGACGTCCAGGTCCGACCCGGACAGGAGGCGCAACCCGGCCCCGTCGGCCAGCCTGCGGTGCTCGAACCACGCGCCGGCGGCGGGGCCGTCGCTGACCAGCGCGATCACGGGGTCCGTCGCGCCCGTCACCGCGGTGGTGTTCGCGCAGAGGGTCCGGCGCAGCCGGTCGGTCACGCCGTGCGGGTCGCGCAGGTGCGCCGGCCGTGGGGCGTCCGGCACGACGTCGTCCATCAGCTCGCGCAGGGCGATGCCGTACGCGACGCCCGAGGGCGAGCGGACGTTGTCCTCGAGCACCCGCCAGCCGCCGAACTCGTTGCGCACCAGGTCGAACCCGAGCACCGGCGCACGGACGGCGGTCGCCGGCAGCCGGGTGGCGTCCGGGTCCCAGCCCTTCGCGCCGACGAAGTGGTCCGCGTCCAGCACGCCGTCGGCCACGATCCGCCGGTCGCCGTACGCGTCACGCAGGAACAGCTCGATCGCGCGGGCACGCTGCCCCAGGCCACGCTCGAGCTGCGACCACTCGTACGCGCTGATCGTCCGGGGCACCAGGTCGCAGCCGAACTCCTGCGCTCCGCCGTCCACCACGAAGCCGACGTGGTGCTCGCGCGTCCAGACGTCGCGGGCGGTGCAGCGCTCGATCGCGGTCTCGGCGTCCCAGCCGTCGAAGAAGGCCGCCAGGTCACGGAACGCCGGACGGGGGCGCGCCCCGGGGCCGACCGCCTCGTCACCGGCACGGACGCGGTACCCGGGGATCGGGACCACCGGGTCCTCGTCGCGTCCGGACGGGAGCCCCGCGGTGTCCTCCACCACCAGGGCGACGACGTCGTCCATCTCCCCGCGCTCGGCGTAGGCGGTGCGCTGCCGGTCGGTGGAGTTGCCACGGGCCAGGGTCGCGTCGAGCAGCTCCGTCACCGTCCCCCAGTCGCCGAGCTCCTCGAGCTCCGGACGCAGGCGGGACACGAGCTGGCGCACCGCGACCTCGGCGGGCAGCCGTTCGGGGTGCTGCCCGAGGCCGACGAGTTCCCCGCTCAACCCGGAGCGGGCGGCCTGCCACATCGCTGCACGGTGCAGGGGTTCACTGCGCGGGTGCCACTCGGCGCCCGACACGACCGACTTCTCCGCCTTGCGTACGGCGGCGCGGAAGAGTCCGGCGATGAGCACGGCGTCGTCCACCACCGGGGTCGCGTCGCAGACCCGCAGCTCGAGCGTCGGTGCGTGCGACGACGGCCGCACGTCGAAGTAGGCCATCTTCTTGTCGGCGATCACGCCCGAGGCGATCAGGTCGTCGAGCACCCGGTCGTACTCGGCGGCGTCCTCCACCGGACCGAAGCTGCCGGCCGACGGCCACCGCTGCCAGATGATGCTGCGGAACGAGGCGTACCCGGTGTCCTGCCCGTTCCAGAACGGACTCGACGCGCTCAGGGCGAGCAGTACCGGGAGCACCGGCGCCACCCGCTGGGCGATCAGCACCGCCAGGTCGCGGTCGCTCACCCCGACGTGCACCTGCAGGCCGCAGATGAGCTGTTCGTCGACGAGCATCCGGTACTGCTCCTGCATCCGGCCGTACCGACCGCCGGAGCTCAGCTCGAAGTCGGCGTACTCCGACCTCGGCGCGGTGCCGACGGCCGCGATCGTGACGCCGGCCGGGGCGATCGCGGCACTGAGCTCACTGCGCAGGTCGACGATCACCCGCCGCAGGTCGTCGAGGGTCCGCACCACCGGGGTGTTCGTCTCGATCGTCGTGCGCTGCAGCTCCGCGCCGAAGCGGTCGGTGGGCAGTTTGGGCAGAAGGCGCGGGGCCTTCGCGGAAAGTCGGCCGGACTCGAGGTCGATGAGGTGCAGCTCTTCCTCGGCGCCGAGCGTCAGCTCTGCACTCATGGCTGGAACCTACGCGTGTGCCCTGTGGCGCGTCCGCCGCCGCTCCGGCCGACTCACGCTCGTAACATATGTCATATATTGGTGTGATGACTCCCCTCCTTGAGACATCGGCGCTGACGCGGCGGTTCCGCAGCGCAGCAGGCCATGACGCGACCGTCCTCGAAGACGTCTCCGTGAACGTCGGCCGCGGCGAGTTCGTGACCGTCGTCGGTCCGAGCGGCTCCGGCAAGTCGACGCTCCTGCAGTGTCTGTCCGGGCTGGACTCGCCGACCAGTGGCACCGTCCGGATCGACGGCACCGACCTCGCAACCCTCCGGGGCGACTCGCTGGCCGCCTTCCGACGCGACCACCTGGGGTTCGTGTTCCAGTCGTACAACCTCATCCCCGCCCTGACCGCGTTCGAGAACGTGGCGCTGCCGCTCCGGCTCGTGACCGGGTCGGTCGATCGCGTGGTCGTCCGGAACGCCCTCGAAGCGGTCGGTCTCGGCGCGTTCGCCCAGAACCGCCCCGGCCAGCTCTCCGGCGGTCAGCAGCAGCGCGTGGCGATCGCCCGCACCATCGTCACCCAGCCGGACGTCGTGTTCGCCGACGAACCGACCGGCGCCCTGGACACCGAGTCCGGAGCACGCGTGCTCGAACTCCTGCGGGCGGCGGCCACGGGGTCGCGTTCGGTCGTGATGGTCACGCACGACCTCGAGGCCGCGGCACTCGGCGACCGCGTGCTCGTCCTGCGCGACGGACGCCTGCACCGGGAGCTCGTCACTCCCTCGGTGCCGGAGATCCTCGAGGCGGTGTCCCGGTGATCACACGTCTCGTCCTCGCCGAGGTCGTCCGGGCTTGGCGGCTCTGGACCTCGACGTTCGTCGTCATGGTCTTGACCGCCGTCGTCGCGCTCGTCTGCGCGGGTGACGTCTCGACCGCCGCTGGGATCACCGACACCGTCGACGCAGCCGGCCTGCGCAACCACGCGATGGTCTTCGGAGCGATGAACGCCATCGTGGTCATCGGCGCACTCAACGTGCTCGTGACGTTCGCGATCCGCGTCCAGCGCCGGACGTACGCGCTGTGGCAGTTCGGCGGTCTCGGGCCTGCGCTGATCCGCCGGGTCGTGCTCGCCCAGGCGGTCACGTTGTCCCTCGTCGCGTTCGGAACCGCCCTCGCGCTGATGCCTCTCACACTCCGGAGCCTGATGGCCTTCCTCTCGGCGCCCCTCCGGAACCCCGGTGCGCCAGCCCTCGATCCGCGCCTCGGCGTGCTCGAGGCAGTCACCGCCTTCGTGGTGTTCGAGCTCGTGGTGTTCCTCAGCGCACTCGGGGCTGCACGTTCGGCGTCGACGACCCCCGCCCTGGACGCCGTCCGTGAGCCCGAATCCGAGCCCGCCCGTCCCAGCCGCGGCCGGAAGACCACCGCCTGGGTGCTCGGAGGCGTCACCGTCACGATGTACGCGCTGACGCTGCTCGGCGCGCGAGGCGTCACGATGCTCTTCCTCGTGCCCGCGATGGGGTTCGTGATCACGGTCGCACCCTGGTCCTGCCGAGCGCTCGTGTCGGCGTGGACCGCGGTGCTCCCCGGGGCTCCGGCGGCGTGGTTCCTCGCGCGCGAGTCGCTGAGGTACCACGTCGCGCGGAGCCACTCGGCGATCGCACTGCTCGCGGTGGCGATGCTGCTGGGCTCACTCACCGGCCTGGCGGGCGTCTGGGACTCGCCCGCGTACTACCTGGGCGGCCTCGCCATCTTCGGCGGCCCGGTCCTGATCGTCCTCTTCACCGGTGCTGCCACCGTGGTGATGACCACGATGGGCCGACGACGGGGCGTTGCCCTGCTCGTCGCCGCTGGCGGGACCTTCCGGACGGGGCTCGTCGCTGCGGTACTGGAAGCCGTCGCGGTGGTCGTCACCGCGGCGCTCATCGCAGTACCACTCGCGATCGCGACCATCCCAGCGGCCCTGACGAGTTGGACGGATCCGCTTCGTCCCGTTCCGTTCGTGGTCGCCGTCGGACTCGTCATCATGGTGGTGGCGACGACCGCACCGGTCCTGCAGGCTCGGCGCCGACCGTTGGGCCCACAACTCGTCGACACCGGAGTCTGAGCCCAGCGCGAGGCCCTACCCCCGCGTGCGCGCCAGCCGCCGGTTGAGCGCCCCGTTCAGCAGCGCGACGAGCAGCCCCACCGCGAACACGAGCGTCCCGAAGCACAGCACCTGCGGCGGCATCCCGGCCTTCGCAGCCCCGTAGACGAACAGCGGGAAGGTGACCGCGGGTCCGGCGACGAACGAGGTGATCACGTAGTCGTCGATCGACATCGCGAGTGCGAGCAGCCCCGCGGCGAGCATGCCCGGCGCCAGCAGCGGCAGGGTGACGAGCCGGAAGGCCTGGAACGGCGTCGCCCCGAGGTCACCCGCGGCCTCTTCGAGCGCCCGCGAGGTCCCCGCGATCCGAGCCCGCAGCACCACGACCACGTAGGCGACGTCGAACGCCACGTGCGTGATGAGCACGGTCAGGAACCCGGTGCCGAGCCCCACCGACAGGAAGAACGAGAGCGACGCGGAACCGACGACGATCGACGGGGCCGCGATGTCGGCGAACACGACGGTGTTCACGACACCGCGACCCGGGAACCGGTACCGCTCCAGGGCCAGCGCGAGGGGCAGCCCGATCGCGACGGAGATGACCGCGGCGAGGAACGCGACGACGACCGACGTGACGAAGGCGGCTCCGAGCCCGGACACGTTCACCAGGTTCGCGTACCAGTAGGTCGTGAACCCGTTCCAGGCGAACGACAGCCGGTTGGTGGGGGCGTCGTTGAACGAGTACACGATCATGTAGACGATCGGCACCAGGGTGATCGCGATCGTCACCCAGTACACGATGGCGAGCCAGGGCCCGCGGCGGTTCACGCCGTGACGACGCGGACGGCCGGCGACGGAACCGGTCACGGGCGAGGCCGGAGCGGCGGCGGCGGAAGGGGACGGTGCGACGGCGGTCATACGAGGTCCTCGAGGTCGTCGGTGCCGGAGACGCGGGCGTAGATGAACAGGATGATGCCGAGCACGACCATGAGCACGGTCGACAGGGCCGCGGCGACGTTGTACTGCTGGTTGCCGGAGTAGGCGTCCTGGATCGCCTGACCGATCGTGTACGTGTTCGTGCCGCCGAGCAGGGCCGAGTTCACCGGGTCGCCGACGCTGTCGATGAAGACGAGCAGGACCCCGGCGAAGATGCCCGAGCGGGACAGCGGGAGCGTGGTGTGCCAGAACGCCCGGAACTTGCCGGCGTACAGGTCGTTGGCGGCCTCGCCGAGCCGGGGGTCGATGCGCTCGAGGGCGGCGTAGATCGGCAGCACCATGAAGGCCAGGTCGTTGTAGGCGTCGCCGAAGATCACCGCGCCGCCGGTGCCGAGGATGTGGAAGTCCTTGCCGGCGAGCCCGACCCCCTGCAAGAAGGTGACGACCGGCCCCTGCGACGCGAGCACGAACGCCCACATGTCGGTCCGGATGATGAACGACACCAGGAAGCTGATGAACACGAGCATGAGCAGCGGGTTCTTCCACCGCGGGGACACCCGGAACGCGATGAAGTACGCCACCGGGTACCCGACGATGATGCAGGCGATCGTGGCGGCGGCGCCGTACCAGAGCGACCGGAGCAGGAACGTCAGGTAGGGCACCTGCGGGTCGACGAACAGCGAGCCGTAGATCCCGAAGTTCCAGGTGAACGTGTAGCCGTCGTCCGGGTTGCCGGTCATGAGCGAGACGATCAGCCCGGACACCAGAGGGATGACGAAGAACACGCAGAGGTACGCGGTGCCGACGAGCGCCAGGAAGAACGGCGTGCTCCGACGGCGTCCCCGCCGCACCGGCGCGGAACCGGAAGGACCGGCGGAACCACCGGGACCGAGCCCCGGTGCCACTCCGACCGCGCTCACGACTGCACCACCGCGTTGAAGATGCCGTTCCACTCCGAGTACTCGTCGTAGTTCTCGAACACACGGAACTCGTGCGACTGCTCCAGCACGTCGGCAGAGGGGAACACGAGCGGGCTGTCCGCCACGGTGGCGTCGTCGAGTTCGTCCCGCACGTAGTCCTCGGCAGCGGGCACCGGGCAGACGTAGTTGACCCAGTCCTCGACGATCCCGGCGATCTTCGGCGTGTAGTAGAAGTTCATCCACTCGAGCGCCGACACCGGGTTCTCGGCCTGCCGTGGGATGAGCATGTTGTCGTGCCAGGTCATCTGCCCCTCTTCCGGCGTGACGAACTCCAGGTCGGGGAACCCGGACTGCTGCGCCTGGAACACGTCGCCCGACCACGCCTGGGTGATCCAGGTGTCGCCGTTCTCCAACCGGTTGATGTAGCTCTGGTCGTAGAAGCCGGTGACGCTCGGCCGCAGTTCGCGCAGCCAGGCCTGGGCCTTCCGCCAGTCGGCGGGCGTCGAGGTCTCCGGGTCGATGCCGAGCGCGAGCAGTCCGAGCGACCCGAGTTCGGTGTTGTCGCTCATCAGCCCGATGCGGCCCTTGAACGCCGGGTCCTGCAGGTCCTTGAGCGAGGTGATCTTCCGCCCGGTGTACTTCGGGTTGTAGGCGAGCCCGGTGAACCCGGTCTGCCACACGACGGAGTGCTTGTTGCCCGGGTCGTAGATGGGGTCCTTCACGGAATCCGAGGCGTTCGCGGCGAAGTTCGGCAACCGCGAGTGGTCGAGCTCGCACACGAACCCGTTCTTG
Source organism: Curtobacterium sp. MCLR17_034 (assembly GCF_003234485.1). Lineage (NCBI taxonomy): Bacteria > Bacillati > Actinomycetota > Actinomycetes > Micrococcales > Microbacteriaceae > Curtobacterium > Curtobacterium sp. MCLR17_034. Next base: position 374,896 of record NZ_QKTH01000001.1, on the reverse strand, counting down.
ATCATCTGGGTCAGCTCGAACCCGTTCGTCATGACGACGAGGTCGTAGCCGGTCGCACCGTGCGCCCGCAGGATCGGTGAGGCGGTCGCGTAGAAGGTCGCGTTGTCCTGGATCACCGCCTGGTAGTCGACCGCGATGCCGGTCTCCTTCTTGAACAGCGCCAGGGACTCGGACTTGCCGTGGTCGGAGTCGATGTACAGCGGCCAGTTCGCGAAGTTCAGGGTGCCGGTCGCCTTCGCGTCCTTCCAGAACGCCGCCCAGTCGACGGTGTCCTCGGCGCCGGCGGCCGCGGAGCCCTTGATGCTGCACCCGGTGAGCAGGGCGGCCAGCGCGGCGGCCCCGCCGCCGGCCAGCAGGCCGCGTCGGCTGACGCGGGCCGACGTCAGCCCGCGCAGCAGGTCCGGACCGGGCACCGCGCCGGTCACGCGAGCGATCCTGCCGTGGCGGGGACGCTCTGGAGGCCCGGGTCGTCCTGGGTGGTGACGGTCGCGTCGGACGCGGGGTGCGCCTCCAGACCGAAACCGTGGTCGACGCCCCACGTGAGCCAGACCTCGGTACCGGTCGCGATCCGCGGCCCGCCCTTCGAGTTCTGCGCGAACACCGAGACGCGACCGGCACCCGGCACGTCGACCAGGTACTGGGTGCTGACGCCGGAGAACGAGACGTCCACGACGCGACCCGGGCCGAGGATGTTCCGTCCGGCCTCGGGGGTCGGTTCGGCGGTGCGGATCTTGAGCTTCTCGGGCCGGACGCCGACGACGACGCGACCGGTCGTGGCGACGGCTCGGTCGGCCGGCACGGCGACCGAACCGGCCGCGGTCGCGACGACGAGCAGGCCGGCATCGGTGCCGCGCACCTCGCCCTCGAGCAGGTTCGACTGGCCGAGGAAGTTCGCGACGAAGGCCGTGCGCGGCAGCTCGTACAGGTCCTGCGGGCTGCCCATCTGCTCGATCCGACCGCCGTTCATGACGGCGACCGTGTCCGCCATCGTCATCGCCTCTTCCTGGTCGTGGGTGACGTGCAAGAACGTGAGCCCGACCTCGGCCTGGATCGTCTTCAGCTCGAGCTGCATCTGGTGGCGGAGCTTCAGGTCGAGGGCGCCGAGGGGCTCGTCGAGCAGCAGCAGGGCCGGCCGGTTCACGATCGCGCGGGCCAGGGCGACGCGCTGCTGCATGCCGCCGGAGAGCTGGGCGGGCCGCTTCGACGCCGACCCCTCGAGCTCGACCAGCCGGAGCGCTTCCGTGGCCTTCGTCATCGGGTCCGGGATCCGGCGCCGCTTCAGCCCGAACGCGACGTTGTCGAGCACGCTCATGTGCGGGAAGAGCGCGTAGTTCTGGAACACCGTGTTGACGGGCCGCTGGTACGGCTTCGTGTCGGTGACGTCCTGGCCGCCGATGGTGATGGTGCCGCTCGTGGGTTCCTCGAGCCCGGCGACGAGCCGCAGGGTCGTCGTCTTGCCGCAGCCCGACGGGCCGAGCAACGCGAAGAACGAGCCGGCGGGCACCGTCAGGTCGAGGCTGTCCACCGCGGTGTGGCCGGGGAAGGACTTCGTGATCTGGTCGAGCCGGAGATCGGCTCCCGATTCGGCGAACGTTCCGGTCATTGCCATGGTGCCTCCAGGGGGTGGTCGGCCTCAGCCGATGTAGGACATGACGTGCTTGATGCGGGTGTAGTCGTCGAAGCCGTACTGCGACAGGTCCTTGCCGTAGCCGGAGTGCTTGAACCCGCCGTGCGGCATCTCGGCGACGATCGGGATGTGCGTGTTGATCCACACGCAGCCGAAGTCCAGGTCGCGGGCGAAGCGCATGGCACGCGTGTGGTCGGTCGTCCACACCGAACTCGCCAGGCCGTACTCGACGCCGTTCGCCCACGTCAGGGCCTGCTGTTCCGTCGAGAACCGCTGCACGGTCTGCACCGGGCCGAAGATCTCCTGCTGCACGGCACGGTCGTCCTGGCGCAGGCCGGCGACGATCGTGGCCTCGTGGAAGTACCCGCGGTCACCCTGTCGTGCGCCGCCGAGCTCGATCGTCGCGTGGTCGGGCAGCGTGTCCAGGAACGACTGCACGTGCGCGAGCTGGTTCGCGTTGTTGACGGGACCGTAGGAACCGTCCGACCCGGTTCTCGCGTTGACGCGTGCCTCTGCTGTGAGCGCTGCGACGAACTCGTCGTGGATGCCCTGTTGCACGAGCAGCCGGGTGGCGGCGGTGCAGTCCTGTCCGGCGTTGCAGAACCCGGCGGCGACGATCCCGGCCACCGCCGAGGGGATGTCGGCGTCGTCGAACACGATCACGGGTGCCTTGCCGCCGAGCTCCAGGTGGGTGCGCTTGAGGTCACCGGCGGCGGCACGGGCGACTTCCATGCCGGCGCGGACGGAGCCGGTGATGGACACGAGCTGCGGGGTCGGGTGGTCGATCATCGCGGCGCCGGTGGTGCGGTCCCCCACGACGACGTTCAGGACCCCCGGCGGCAGGAACTCGGCGGCGACCTCGGCGAGCAGCAGGGTCGACAGGGGTGTCGTGTCGCTCGGCTTGAGCACGGTGGTGTTCCCCGCCGCGAGCGCCGGCGCGAACTTCCACACCGCCATGTTGAGCGGGTAGTTCCACGGGGTGACCTGGGCGACGACACCGATGGGTTCACGCCGGACGAACGAGGTGTGGTCGGCCAGGTACTCGCCGGCGCTCCGGCCCTCGAGGTTCCGGGCGGCCCCGGCAAAGAAGCGGATCTGGTCGACGGACAGCAGGATCTCGTCCTCGACCAGGGTGGCGCGGGGCTTCCCGGTGTCGAGCGACTCGAGGTCGGCGAACTCCGACGCCCGCTGCTCCATCGCGTCGGCGATCCGGAACAGGGCGAGCTGCCGTTCGCCGGGGGTGGTGCGGCGCCAGGTCTCGAACGCGGTCGCGGCCGCACCGAAGGCGGCGTCGACGTCGGCGGGGGTGGACACCGGGGACGTGCCGTAGACGTGCTCGTCGGTCGGGTCGACCAGGTCGAACGTGGTGTCGGCGGTCGACTCGACGGAGGCGCCCCCGACGAAGTTCCGCAGGACCCGGGTGTCGGTGTCCGCCGTCGCCGTGCTCTGTGCGTCCAGCATGGCGGTGATACTGACACGGATTCCGGCGGTGCGGAAGAAGGATCCGGAGGTTGTGGAGAACTGTAACAACGGAAATCGTCGCGAAACACGGAGTTCACAACGGAATCCCTTGCGCACCCCGAACCTCGCTGCCATGCTGTCCGGCATGGCGGCAGCACCACGACGTCCGGGACCGATCGACGACACCTCGAAGCGGATCATCGAACAACTCCAGGCGGACGGGCGCCGCCCGTACGGCGAGATCGGCAAGGCCGTCGGTCTCAGTGAAGCGGCGGTCCGGCAGCGTGTGCAGAAGCTGACCGAGACCGGCGTCATGCAGATCGTCGCGGTCACCGACCCGATGCAACTGGGCTTCCACCGCCAGGCGATGATCGGCATCCGGGTCAGCGGCGACACCCGAACCGTCGCCGATGCCCTGGAGCAGCTGCCGGCGGTCGACTACCTCGTGATGACCGCCGGCAGCTTCGACCTGATGGTCGAGGTCGTGTGCGAGGACGACGACGACCTGATCGAACTGCTCAACGGCACCATCCGGGCCATCCCGGGCGTCGCCGGCACCGAGACCTTCGTCTACCTGCAACTCCGCAAACAGCTCTACGACTGGGGAACGCGATGACCATCTCCGAACAGGCCACAGGCCGGACCACGACGGGCCCGGCCGCCCGCCTCCACTCCTACGACCCGTTCGCACCGGTCGACGACGCCGACCTGCAGCGGAAGTCCCGGGACCACCTGTGGATGCACTTCGCCCGGCACGGCGCGAACCAGGCCGGCGCCGACGTGCCGATCATGGTGCGCGGCGAGGGCCACCACGTCTACGACAGCCACGGCAAGGAGTACATCGACGGGCTGTCCGGCCTGTTCGTCGTCGCCGCCGGGCACGGGCGGAAGCGCCTGGCCGAGATGGCCGCGAAGCAGGCGGAGACGCTGAGCTTCTTCCCGATCTGGTCGTACGCGCACCCCGCGGCGATCGAGCTCGCCGACCGGCTGGCCGAGCACGCCCCCGGTGACCTCAACAAGGTCTTCTACTCCACCGGCGGCGGCGAGGCGGTGGAGACCGCCTTCAAGCTCGCGAAGTACTACTGGAAGCTCCAGGGCAAGCCGATGAAGCACAAGGTGATCTCCCGCGCGGTCGCCTACCACGGCACCCCGCAGGGCGCCCTGGCGATCACCGGCATCCCGGCGATGAAGGAGATGTTCGAGCCCCTGACCCCCGGCGGCTTCCGGGTGCCGAACACGAACTCGTACCGCGCCGAGGAGATGGGCTTCCCCGGGGGCACCGAAGAGCAGTTCGGCTTCTGGGCGGCGGAGCGGATCCGCGAGATGATCGAGTTCGAGGGCCCCGACACCGTCGCCGCGGTGTTCCTGGAGCCGGTGCAGAACTCCGGCGGCTGCTTCACCCCGCCGCCCGGGTACTTCCAGCGGGTGCGCGAGATCTGCGACGAGTACGACGTGCTGCTCGTCTCGGACGAGGTCATCTGCGCCTTCGGCCGGATCGGCACGATGTTCGCCTGCGACACCTACGGCTTCGTACCGGACATGATCACCTGCGCCAAGGCGATGACCTCCGGGTACTCCCCGATCGGCGCGACGATCATCAGCGACCGGCTGTTCGAGCCGTTCTCCAAGGGGGACACGACCTTCTACCACGGCTACACGTTCGGCGGGCACCCGGTGTCGGCCGCCGTCGCGATGGAGAACCTCGACATCTTCGAGGAAGAGGGGCTGCTCACCAACGTGCAGCAGAACGCCCCGCTCTTCCGCGCCGAGCTCGACACCCTGCTCGACCTGCCGATCGTCGGGGACGTCCGCGGTGACGGCTACTTCTACGGCATCGAGCTCGTCAAGGACAAGGCCACCAAGACGACCTTCGACGACGACGAGTCCGAGCGGCTGCTGCGCGGGTTCCTGTCGAAGGCACTGTTCGACGCGGGGCTGTACTGCCGGGCCGACGACCGCGGTGACCCCGTCGTGCAGCTCGCACCACCGCTGACGATCGGGCAGCCGGAGTTCCGCGAGATGACGTCGATCCTGCGCAGTGTCCTGTCCGAGGCCTGGACGAAGATCTGACCGTGAGCGGCTACCGGGGCGTCTCGTTCTGGCTCGACCAGCTCGCGTCCACCGGACGCGACGACCTGACGCCCCGGCCGCCGCTCGACGGCGACACGACGGCCGACGTCGCGATCGTGGGCGGTGGACTGACGGGTCTCTGGACCGCGTGGTACCTGCACCAGGCCGACCCGGGCCTCCAGATCGTCGTCCTGGAACGCGAGATCGCCGGCTTCGGCGCGTCCGGTCGCAACGGCGGCTGGTGCTCGGCGCTGTTCCCGCGGTCCGCCGCGGCGATCGCCGAGGAGCACGGGCGCGACGCCGCGCTCGCGTTGCGGGCCGCCATGCGCGACACCGTCGACGAGGTGGGCCGCGCAGCGTCCGAAGCCGAGGTCGACTGCGACTACGTGAAGGGCGGGACCGTCCTGTACGCACGCTCCGCCGTGCAGGAACGCGCCGCCCACGACGAGGTCGCGTCCTCCGCGGCATGGGGCGACGACATGACGTGGCGACCCGCGCGAGCGGGCGACGCCGCCGGATCGGCGGGGGTCGCGTGGACCCCGGACTGCGCGCGCGTGCAGCCCGCCGCGTTGGTGCGTGGCCTCGCGGCCGCCCTGGAGGCCCGTGGCGTCCGGATCGCGGAGCACACGCCCGTCTCGTCCTGGGATCGCGGGCGTGTGGTCACGTCGCGCGGCACCGTCACGGCAGGTGCCGTGGTGATCGCAGTCGAGGGCTACGGCGCCCAGCTGGAGCAGACGAAGCGGCGGATCCTGCCGCTGTACTCGCTCATGATCGCGACGGCCCCGCTGCCGGCGTCCGCGTGGGAACGCATCGGTCTCGAGCACGGGCAGACGTTCTCCGACTACCGGCACCTGCTCGTGTACGGGCAGCGCACGGCCGACGACCGGCTGGCGTTCGGCGGCCGCGGAGCCCGCTACCACTGGGGGTCCTCGATCACGCCCGGGTACGATCGGGTGCCGCGGGTCTTCGAGCACCTGCGGAAGGCCCTGGTCGACCTGTTCCCGGTCGTCTCGGACGCCCCGGTCACCCACACGTGGGGCGGCCCGCTCGGGGTGCCGCGCGACTGGTGCGCCTCGGTGACCTGGGACGGACACGTCGGCAGCGCTGGCGGGTACGTCGGGGACGGCCTGTCGACGACGAACCTGGCCGGACGGACCCTCGCCGACCTCGTGCGCGGGGAGTCGACGGCACTGACCGCACTGCCGTGGGTGAACCACCGATCGCCCGACTGGGAGCCCGAGCCGCTGCGGTTCTTCGGCGCGAACGCGGGACTCGTCGCGACCGACTTGGCCGACCGCGAGGAAGCACTGACCGGGCGGCCGAGTCTGGCCGCTCGGCTCATGGCACCACTGACCGGAGGGCACTGATGGCTGCCGGTCTCGACGCCGACGTCGTGGTCGTCGGGGCGGGGGTCGCCGGGCTCGCCGCCGCCCGGGCGCTCGCACTCGGCGGGCAGCGGGTCGTCGTGCTCGAGGCCCGCGACCGGATCGGCGGGCGCACCTGGACCGATGCGTCACTCGGGGTGCCGGTCGACCTCGGCGCCTCGTGGATCCACGGGGTCGACGGCAACCCGCTCTGGGCCCTGGCACCCCGGTTCGGCATCGAGACCGTCGAGTTCACGGTCGGCAGCTTCCAGTTCGACGGCCGGCCGATCGCGTGGCACGACCCGTCCGGCGCCGCTCTCTCCGCCGAGGACACGTCGGCGTTCGTGGCGGACCTGCACACCGTCGACGCGGCCCTCGACGCCGTCGTCGCGCAAGCGCCCCCGCCCTCGACCTACGCGGCCGCCGTCGACACCGTGCTCCGCTCGCTGCGGTGGGAGGGCGACCGAGCGGCGCGCGTCCGCGAGTACACGGCCCACCGGTCCGAGGACCTCTGCGGCGCACCCGTCACCGTCCTCGACGCGCACGGCCTCGACGAGGAGCACGTCCCAGGCGACGAGGTGGTGTTCCCCGGCGGCTACGCCCAGTACGCCCGCGCGCTGGCCGAGGGGCTCGACGTCCGGCTGTCGTCGGTCGTGCGGTCGGTGACCCAGGCCGGCGACTCGGTGACAATGGGGCTCGCCGACGGCACCACCGTCGTCGCGCCGCAGGTCGTCCTCACGGTGCCGCTCGGGGTGCTGCAGGCCGGCGACGTGGTCTTCGAACCGCCCCTGTCCGCGCCGGTGACCGGAGCGCTCGACCGGCTCGGGATGGGCACCTACGACAAGGTGTTCCTGCGGTTCCCCACACGGTTCTGGGGCGACTCGTGGGTGATCCGGCAGCAGGGGTCCGCCGGCGTCGACTGGCACTCCTGGTACGACATGTCCCGGGTGACCGGTGCGCCGGTGCTCGCCGCCCTGGTCGGTGGTGCCGGAGCCCGTCGGCTCGAGACCCTGCCGGACGCCATGGTCGTCGACGAGGGGGTGGCGGCGCTGCGGAAGATGTTCGGCCCGTCCGTCCCCCAGCCCGAGGCGTTCCGGATCACCCGGTGGGCCGAGGACCCGTTCTCGCGGGGCTCGTACTCGTACCTGCACGTCGGGGCGTCACCCGACGACCACGACCTGCTCGGCACCCCGTCCGGCCGGGTGCAGCTCGCCGGCGAGGCCACCTGGAGCGACGACCCGGCGACGGTGCACGGTGCGCTGCTGTCCGGGCTGCGGGTGGCCGGGCGGTTGCTCGGCACCCAGGTCGAGCCGCTCTCGCTCGCCGACCCGCTGTCCCCGGTGTCGGCCCGTGCGACACTCGCTCCGTGACCCCGACGAGGACCCGACCGCGACACGAACACCGGGCACCGGTCGCCGTCGCGGTCCTGGTGAACCTGGCGTTGAGCCTGTTCCTGCCCGACGAGGTGCTGTTCTTCCCGTCGTGGGTGGTGCCCGTCCTGGGCGTCCTGCTGCTCACGCCGCTCATCGTCTTCAACCCGCGGCGTCTGACGCGCGAGACCACGTGGTCACGGTGGCTGTCGTTCGCACTGGCGGCTCTGCTCACCGTCGCCAGCCAGCTCACCGTCATCCGGACCATCACCGAGCTGCTCGGCGGCCACGCGGACGGTGCGGCGGTGCTGCTCACCGCGCTGCAGGTCTGGGTGAGCACGATCATCGTGTTCGGGCTCGTCTACTGGGAACTCGACCGCGGGGGTCCGGTGGCACGGCGGCGCCCCGAACTGTGGGCGACTGCCGAAGCGGACTTCCAGTTCCCGCAGGAGACCGACCCGAAGACCGCGGACTGGCGGCCGGTCTACCTCGACTACCTCTCCGTGGCGATGACGAACATGATGGCGTTCAGCCCGACGGACACGATGCCGATGACCGTCCGGGCGAAGATGATCATGGCCTACCAGGCACTGAGTGGGTTCATCCTGCTGGCGTTGGTCATCTCGCGCGCGGTCAACATCATCAGCTGACGCCTTGCTCCAGTTGATCGCATGATCAACAATGGCGACATGGACGTCGTCACCGCACCCTCGCTCCCGTCGCCGCTGCACGCCGACACCGGCGCACCCCGCCGGTCCCTCCGCATCGCCCTCGTGCAGATGCGGTGGCTCCCCGACCCGGACGAGCACCGGGCCCAGCTCGCCGACGGCATCGCGACCGCCGCAGCGAACGGAGCCACCGCGGTGTTCCTGCCCGAACTCACGCTGCGCCGCTACCCGGGCGACACCCTGGCGAGCGGGACCCCGAAGGACCTCGCCGAGTCGCTGCAGGACGGCCCGACCGTCGCCTTCGCCCGTGCCCAGGCGATCGAGCACGGGGTGTTCGTGCACGCCTCGCTGTACGAGCGGCCGGGCGACGACGACCAGCCCGACGACCCCCGCGGCTACAACACCGCGGTCCTCGTCGCTCCCGACGGCACCCTGGTCGGCCGGACCCGGAAGACCCACATCCCGATCAGCGCCGGCTACCACGAGGACACGTACTTCCGCCCGGGGACCGACGACGATGCCTTCCCGGTGTACGAGCCGGCCGGACTCGGCGCGCGCCTCGGGCTGCCGACCTGCTGGGACGAGTGGTTCCCCGAGGTGGCCCGGTCCTACGGCCTCGCCGGGTCCGAGGTGCTCGTGTACCCGACGGCGATCGGCTCCGAACCGACCTTCCCCGACTTCGACACCGCGCCGATCTGGCAGCGGGTGATCGTGGCGAACGGCATCACCGCCGGACAGTTCATGGTCGTGCCGAACCGGTGGGGCGACGAGGGCGACATCACGTTCTACGGCTCGTCCTTCATCTCGGACCCGTTCGGCCGCGTGCTCGTCGAGGCGCCCCGTGACGCGAGCGTGGTGCTCGTCGCCGACCTCGACCTCGACGCCCGGACGGAGTGGCTCCGGCTGTTCCCCTTCTACCTGACCCGGCGACCCGACCTGTACGCCGGGCTCGTCGACCCCGTCGACGAGGAACGCCACGCGTACGGCGCACGCGACGCGATCGACGCGGCCCTGGCCGTGGAACCGGCCACCACCGGACGCGAGGCGCGCGCATGACCTGGGTGATGCCTCCCGAGACGGCTCCGCAGGAACGCACCTGGATGGCGTTCCCGCGCCCCGGCCTGACGCTCGGCGACGACGCGGCGAGCGCCGAGGCCGCGCGCCTGGCCTGGGCGACCACGGCGAACACGATCAGCGAGCACCAGCCGGTGACCGTCGTCGTGGACCCGGTCGCACGGGGGGATGCCGGTCGCCTGCTGTCGTCCGACGTGGACGTGCTCGAGGCGCCGCTCGACGACTTCTGGATGCGCGACATCGGCCCGACGTTCGTCGTCGACGACGTGACCGGTGCACTCGGTGCCGTCGACTGGGTCTTCAACGGCTGGGGCGCGAACTCCTGGTCGACCTGGACGCGTGACGCTGAGGTCGCCGCCACGGTCGCCGGTGCTGCGGGAGCCACGCGGATCCCGTCGTTGCTCGTCAACGAGGGCGGGGCGATCCACGTCGACGGCGCCGGCACCGTCCTGGTGACGGAGACGGTGCAGCTCGACCCGCGCCGGAACCCGTACGCCGACCGGGAACGCGTCGAGCTGGAGCTGGCGCGCACGATCGGCGCCACGCGGGTGGTCTGGCTGCCCCGCGGCCTGACGCGCGACTACGACGGCTTCGGCACCCGGGGCCACGTCGACATGGTGGCGACCTTCGCCGATCCGGGCACGGTCCTGCTGCACGCCCAGCCGGATGGCGGCCACCCGGACCACCTGGTGATGCCGCAGATCCGGCGAGCGCTCGAGCAGGCGACCGACGCGACGATCATCGAGTTGCCGGCCCCGTCGACGCTGTCGGACGACGGTGGACCGGTGGACTGGAACTACGTGAACCACGTCGTGGTGAACGGTGCCGTGATCGCCTGCTCGTTCGGCGACCCGGTCGCTGACGACCGCGCCAGGGGCATCCTCGCCGAGGCGTACCCGGGCCGACGGGTCCGCTCGATCGACGCGCGACAGGTGTTCGCGCGCGGTGGCGGGCTGCACTGCATCACGCAGCAGCAACCGGTTGCCTGAACCACTGCCGCGGTGTACAGCGGGTGCCGATCACCTGTACACCGCGGCCGGTCCGCCCACTGCCGACCCGTCGGTATGGTGCTCCGAACTGATCCGGGCGACGCTGCCCGGCACCAAGAGCAGGGAAGTCACATGGCATCACCGATCGCGGTCACCGCGCCGGCAGCACCGGTGCGCGGCGGGTCGCTGAAGCGGAGCCTCGGGCTCTGGGCGATCGTCGGACTCGGCCTCGGCTACATGACCCCGACGGTCGTGTTCGACACCTTCGGCATCGTCTCCGGGCAGACCGACGGCGCGGTGCCGAGCGCGTACCTGATCGCCCTCGTCATCATGGCGCTCACCGCGATCAGCTACGGGAAGATGGTGCGCGTCTACCCCGCGGCCGGTTCCGCGTACACGTACGTCCGGGAGTCGATGCACCCGAACCTCGGCTTCATGGTCGGCTGGGCGTCACTGCTCGACTACCTGCTGCTGCCGATGGTGAACGCCCTGATCATCCGGCTCTACCTGGAGCAGGTGTTCCCGGGGCTGCCCCCGTGGGTGACCGTCGTCGTGTACACGGTGTTCGTGACGACGGTGATCTGCCTGTCGATGCGCGGCACGTCGAACCTGAACATGGTGCTGCTCATCGGTGCGGTCCTGGCGATGATCGCGTTCGTGGTCTTCACCGTCATCGAGCTCACCCACGGTGCCGGTGCGGGCACGATCGTCAGCGCCGAACCCTTCGTGCACGACGGCGTGACGATGTCTGCCCTGCTCACCGGGGCGACGGTGGTGTGCTTCTCGTTCATCGGCTTCGACGCCGTGACGATGTACACGGAAGAGGCGAAGTCGATCCGCATCATGCCGAAGGCGATCATGCTGACCGTCCTGCTCGGCGGCGCGATCTTCCTGGTCTCCGCCTACTTCGCCCAGCTCCGCTTCCCCACCAACGCACCGTTCGGCGAGTTCACCGACGACCCGCTCCCCCAGATCGGCCTGCTCGTCGGCGGCCCGGTGTTCCAGGCGGTCCTGGTGTCGGCCGGGTTCGTCGCCGCACTCGCCTCGGGTCTCGCGTCGCACGCCAGCGTCGCCCGCATGCTCATGGTGATGGGGCGGAACAACGTGCTGCCGAAGCGGGTCTTCGGCTACGTGCACCCCCGCACGCACACCCCGGTGTTCAACGTGGTCTTCGTCGGTGCGGTCACCCTGCTGGCGATGAGCTTCTCGCTCGACACGATCGCGGCCTACATCAACTTCGGCGCACTCATCGCGTTCACCTTCGTCAACGCCACCGTGATCGTGCACTTCGCGATCCGGAACGGGCGCCGTCACACGGCGGGCGACCGCTGGCGCTACATCGTGCTGCCCGGGGTCGCGATGCTCCTGACCGGGGTGCTCTGGTCACAGCTCCATGCCGACGCCCTGATAGCAGGAGGAGCGTGGGCGGCGATCGGGTTCGTCTACCTGCTCGTCATCACCAAGGGCTTCCGGGTCGCACCGAAGGGCTTCGACGAGAACCAGCCCGTCACCGGTGTGAACAAGCAGCTGACCGACCAGGCCTGACCGGCCACCACGAGAGGACGCCATGTACGCCGTCACCGACCCCACCACGGGCACGACCCTCGAGACCTACCCGACCATCACGGACGCCGAGCTGCACGATGCCGTCGCAGTCGCCGACCACACGCACACCGAGTGGTCACGGACGACGACGGTCGCCGACCGTGCAGCCCTGCTCCACCGGGTCGCGGACCTGTACCGGGAGCGGCACGCCGAGCTCGCCGCCACGATCGTGCGCGAGATGGCGAAGCCGATCGACCAGGCCGAGGGCGAGGTCGACTTCTGCGCCGACATCTACGACTACTACGCGGATCACGCGTCGGAGTTCCTGGCGGACCAGCCGATCACCCTGGCGGACGGGTCCGAGGGGTCCGCGTTCATCCGCAAGGCCTCCATCGGCGTCGTGCTCGGCATCATGCCGTGGAACTTCCCCGCCTACCAGATCGCCCGGTTCGCCGGACCGAACCTGGTCATCGGCAACACCGTCCTACTGAAGCACGCACCGCAGTGCCCGGAGTCCGCCCTGGCCATCGAGCGGATCTTCCACGACGCCGGCTTCCCGGCCGGGGCCTACACGAACGTGTTCGCGACGAACGACCAGGTCGCCGACTTCATCGCCGACCCGCGCGTGCAGGGTGTCTCGCTCACCGGTTCGGCGCGCGCCGGTGCCGCGGTCGCCGAGATCGCCGGCCGGAACCTGACGAAGGTGGTGCTCGAACTCGGCGGCTCCGACCCCTTCATCGTGCTGTCCACCGACGACCTGGACGCCGTCGTCGAGTCCGCCGTCACCACCCGGCTCGAGGGCAACGGCCAGGTCTGCAACGCCCCGAAGCGGTTCCTGGTGGTCGACGGCCTGTACGACGACTTCCTGGCGAAGTTCACCGCGGCGATGTCGGCGGTCGAACCGACGGATCCGAGCGTGCCCGGTGCCGAACTCGGTCCGCTGTCGTCCCCGGCCGCAGCCGATCGGCTGCAGGAACAGCTCGCGTCCGCCGTCGAGCAGGGTGCGACTGTCGTCACGGGCGGCGACCGCCAGGGCAACGCCTTCCTGCCGACGATCCTGACCGACGTCACGCCGGACAACGACGCCTACCGCGAGGAGTTCTTCGGCCCCGTCGCCACCATGTACCGCGTCGCCGACGAGGACGAGGCGATCGCCCTGGCCAACGACACCCCGTACGGCCTCGGTTCGTACCTGTTCACCACCGACGCCGACCAGGCACTCCGGGTCGCCGACCGGATCGAGGCCGGCATGGTCTACGTGAACATCGTCGGCGCGGACAGCCCGGAGCTGCCGTTCGGTGGCGTCAAGGGCAGCGGCTTCGGCCGCGAGCTCGGCCCCCTGGGGGCCGACGAGTTCGTGAACAAGAAGCTGATCCGCATCGGCTGACCGGCGCGGAGACGCCGGCGTCTCCGCCAGACGCCGCCGAATCGGCCGGCGTCTCGCCGACGGGACGGCGTCCGATCAAGACGCCGGTGTGTTGCAGCCGGACCCACGACGGACGGGAGGCGCGGTGCAAGCTGGCACCGCGCCTCCCGTCTGCTCGTCGGTCGCCGCTCCCACGTCGCCACCGGAAGACGCCGTCGTCACGCTTCGACGCCGCGGAACGCGCGAGACGCCGCCGGATCCGGCGGCGTCTCGCTGACGTGGAGGCGTCGAGCGAACACGCCGGCGTCTCCCGCCGCCGCGCCGCCGCACCACCGCGCTGCCGTGCGGTCGCCGCTACTGCTGCGGGTCGGCGGGCTCGCCGCCGGAGTCCGTGTCGCTGTCCTGCTGCGGGTCCTCCGTCGCGTCGCCCGTGGGCGACCCGTCCGGCAGGTCCTCGGTGTACTGCTCCTGGTCCTTGGTGGGGTCGCTGGACCCGTTCGCTGCGTCACTCATGGCCCGGACGGTACGCGCGAGCGCCTGGGTACGTCAGTACCTGGACAGGTCACCCAGCCGTGACCCACCGAGGTGGTTCCCGCGTCGCAGCGGCCTGTGGAACGACCGCCAGGATCTCCTCGGCGACCTCGCGACCGATGCGCACGGCACCGTCGACGTGCTGGTAGCCCTGCCCGGCCAGGTCGCTCGAGGCGAAGCGGATCGGACCGACGGCGGCACGCTGGTCGGCGCCGTAGCGGACGAGCCCGCCCAGGTCGAAGCTCGCCGCGTAGGCGCCGCGCGTCCACTCCTCGGTGCCCCAGTCGCTCTCGTAGTAGACGACCGGCGACAGGGCCTCGTCACCGTAGTAGTGCGCCAGCGAGGCGAGCACCCGGGCCCGCCGTTCCTCGGTCGACAGCGCGAACAGGTCGTCGGCGTGCTGGTCGGAGACGAACCCGACCAGGGTCCCCTGCTCGGAACCGTGCGAGGTGTTGTCGTACGCCTCGTGCACGACCTCGTACGGGCTGAACGCGGTGCCGGACAGGCCCGCCGCACGCCAGAAGGGACGGTCGTAGACGGCGTGCACCTTGATCACGAAGCCCATCGACAGGTGCTGGTGCAGCTGGTGCTGGCGTCGGGGCAGCGGCGGCTCGTACGAGATCCGCGAGTACAGGGGCGGCGGGACCGCGACGAGTGCCTGTCGGGCGTGCACCTCGATCCCGCCGTCGGCGAGCGCGACGACCCCGTCGTCGCCCCAGCGCAGCGTCCGGACCGGCGCGTTCAGGTGCACGTCGTCGCCGAGGCGCTCGGCGAGCCGTTCGGACACCTGCTGCATGCCGCCGACGACCCGCTTGTCGAGGATGAAGTCGGCGTCGACCAGGTTGGTGAAGCTGCCCGCGGACGCCGCCATCAGCAGGGCCTGCAGCGCCGAGAACGCGTGCGCGGGCTTCGTGAGCATGGCGCCGGCGATGAACAGCTCGACGTTGTCGGTCGCGACCCGGTCCGGGCTGAGGTCGTGCAGCCAGGCGCGGAACGAGACTTCGTCGAGGGCGGCTGCGTTCGGGGTCTCCCAGGGGCGCGCCGGGTCGACCTTCGCGACGTACTCGTCGACGACGGCGACGAGCCGTTCGATCTCGTTCGCCGTGGCCTCGGGCAGGGGGAAGATGTCGCCGGTGTACTCGGTCCGGGTGCCGTCGGCGTCGACGTAGACGCTGGAGCCCTCGCGGTACCGGTCGTACGTCTGCAGGCCGAGCTCGTCGAGGGTCTCGAGCAGTGCGGTCTGGTCGGGCGAGACCCACTGTCCGCCGATCTCCAGGGTCACCCCGTCGATGTCGTTCGTCCAGGTGCGGCCCCCCACGCGGTCGCGGGCCTCGAGCACGGCGACCCGCAGGCCGGCAGCCCGCAGGCGGTTCGCGGCGGTGAGACCGGCGACACCGGCTCCGATGACGACGACGTCCTTCTCGATCATCGAGCTGCTCCTTGTGCGGTCGTGGTGCTGTCGGTGTGCCGGAACGGGTCCGGGGTGAGCGTGTACATGGTCTCGAGGTACTCGGCGATGCCCTCGCCGCCACCCTCGCGACCGAGGCCGGACTGCTTCACGCCGCCGAACGGTGCCGAGGCGTTCGACACGACCCCGGTGTTCAGCCCCAGCATGCCGGTCTCGAGCCGCTCCATCAGGCGCTGCCCGCGTGCCGGGTCCTCGGTGAACGCGTAGCCGACCAGACCGTACTCGGTGTCGTTCGCGGCGGCCACGGCCTCGTCCTCGGAGCGGAACGTGCGGATCGCGAGCACCGGCCCGAAGATCTCGGCGTCGAGGATCGCGCTGCCGGGCTGCACGTCGGTCAGGACGGTCGGTGCGTAGAACGTGCCGGGCCCGTCGACCGGATGCCCGCCGGTCCGGACCGTCGCCCCGCGCTCGACCGCGTCGGTGACCAGGCGGTGGGCCTTGTCCACGGCACGGGCGTCGATGAGCGGCCCGATGGCGACGCCGTCCTCGGTCCCCCGGCCGACCCGCATCGCGGCGACCCGTTCGGTGACCCGGCGGGTGAACTCGTCGGCGACGTCCTCGTGCACCAGGAACCGGTTCGCGGCGGTGCAGGCCTGGCCGGTGTTCCGGAACTTCGCGGCGAGCGCGCCCTCCACCGCCAGGTCGAGGTCGGCGTCGGCGAACACCAGGAACGGGGCGTTGCCCCCGAGCTCCATGCTCGTCCGGAGCACGTTCTGTGCCGCCTGGCCGAGCAGGGTGCGTCCGACCGGCGTCGAACCGGTGAACGACAGCTTCCGCAGGCGGGGGTCGGCGATCACGGGCGCGGAGACGTCGGCGGCGTGCGTGGTCGGGACGACGTTGACCACCCCGGCGGGCACGCCGGCCTCGACGAGCAGGTCGGCGAACAGCAGGGTGGTCAGCGGCGTCAGTTCGGCAGGCTTCACGACGACGGTGCAGCCGGCGGCGAGCGCCGGAGCGATCTTGCGGGTCGCCATCGCCAACGGGAAGTTCCACGGCGTGATCAGGAACGCGGGCCCGACGGGCTTGTGCGAGACGGTGGCGCGGCCGGTCCCCTCGGGGTTGGTGCCGTACGAACCACCGATGCGGACCGCTTCCTCCGAGAACCAACGGAGGAACTCGCCGCCGTACGTGACCTCGCCGCGGGCCTCGGCCAGGGGCTTGCCCATCTCCAGCGTCATCAGGAGCGCGAACTCCTCGCGTCGCTCCTGCAGCAGGTCGAACGCGCGGCGCAGCACCTCGGCGCGCTGCCGCGGGGGCGTGGTCGCCCAGCCGTGCCGTGCGGCGACGGCGGCGTCGAGCGCCTTCCGGCCGTCCTCGGGTGAGGCGTCGGCGATGTGCAGGAGTGTTTCGCCGGTCGCAGGGTCGACGACGGCGAAGGTCGCGTCGTCGGCCGCCGGCTGCCAGACACCGTCGACCAGGAGGCCCGTGGGGACGCGGTCGAGCACCGCCTGTTCGGCGGCTGGTCCGGTGGCGTCGGGGACGCTGGGCCAGGCAGTCGCGGGGATGGTCGCGCTCACGACGCGGCCAGCCCGTCGAGGACGACGGTCAGGCCGTCGCGGAGCAGGTCGTCGTCGATCGACAGCGGCGGCAGGAAGCGCACGACGTTGCCGTACGTGCCGGCCGTGAGGGCGATGACCCCGTGCTCGAACGCGTACCGCACCACCCGTCCGGTGAGCCCGGGGTCGGGATCACCGGTGGCGGGGTCGACGAGTTCCATCGCGACCATCGCACCGCGGCCGCGGACGTCGCCGATGCGGGGGTCGTCGGCCTGCGCGCTGCGCAGGCCGTCGAGCAGGACCGTGCCGATCGCCCCGGCGCGCTCGACGAGTCCGTCGTGCTCGAAGGCGTCGATGGCCGCGAGGGCTGCGGCGCATGCGATCGGGTTGCCGCCGTACGTCCCGCCGAGGCCGCCGACGTGGGCGGAGTCCATGATCGCCGCACGCCCGGTCACACCGGACAACGGGAGTCCGCCGGCCATGCCCTTGGCGGTCGTGACGACGTCGGGCACGATCCCCTCGTGCTCGCTGGCGAACATCGCCCCGGTGCGGGCGAACCCGGTCTGCACCTCGTCCGCGATGAACACGACGCCGTTGGCGGTGGTCCACTCGGACAGCGCGGTGAGGAACCCCGGTGCCGGGACGACGAAGCCGCCCTCGCCCTGGATCGGTTCGATCAGGACCGCGGCGGTGTTCTCGGCGCCGACCTGCTTCTCGATCTGGCTGATCGCACGCTTCGCCGCCTCGGGCCCCGACAGCCCGTCGTGGAACGGGTACGACATCGGGACGCGGTAGACCTCGGGTGCGAACGGCCCGAAGCCGTCCTTGTAGGGCTGGTTCTTCGCGGTCAGCGCCATCGTCAGGTTCGTGCGGCCGTGGTAGGCGTGGTCGAAGACGACGACGGCCTGCCGACCGGTGTGCTTCCGGGCGATCTTGACGGCGTTCTCGACGGCCTCGGCCCCGGAGTTGAACAGGGCGGTCCGCTTCTCGTGGTCGCCGGGGGTCAGACGGTTGAGCGCCTCGGCGACGGCGACGTACCCGTCGTAGGCGGCGATGGTGAAGCACGTGTGTGTGAAGGCCGCGACCTGCTCGGTGACGGCGGCGACCACGCCGGGGTGGGCGTTGCCGACCGACGTCACGGCGATCCCGGACCCGAGGTCGACGAACGAGTTGCCGTCGGCGTCGACCACGACGCCGCCGCCGGCCGCGACGACCGCGATGGGCACGGCGACGCCGACCCCGGCCGCGACGGCGCCGGCCTTCCGGGCGAGCAGCTCCTGCGATCGCGGACCAGGGACGGCGGTGACGAGCCGTCGTTCCTGGGGCAGCGACGGGCCGCCGGTGGTCGCTCGGGTCGCGGACGCTGCGGTGGAGGACATGCCGCGATGGTAGGAGCCACCACCGCACACTCGTACTGTCCACGGCGTACATCGACCCCCGGGCGGATCGACCCGGTGGATAGGGTGACGGCATGCCCGCAACGCTGCGCTCCCTGCTGCACCGGCGTGAACTCCGCCTGCGCCCGCTCACCGACGCGAACGAGCACACCCTCGATGCCCCGCTGTCCTGGCTGCACAGCTCGGACCTCGAGGACCCGACCCCGTTCCTCGCCGAAGGCCAGGGGCTGCTCACGACCGGCACGCAGTTCGGTGCCGAGGTCGACGTGCGCGACGACGTCGCCGAGGCCTACGTCCGGCGGCTCGTGGACCGCGGTGTCGTGGCGCTCGGGTTCGGCACCGAGGTCGTCCGCGCCGGTACTCCCGACGCCCTGGTCACCGCCTGCACCGGGCACGGACTGCCGCTGTTCGAGGTGCCCTACGAGACGTCCTTCATCGCGGTCGCGCAGGCCAACGCCGAAGCGGTCGCGCGGGACGCCAACGCGCGCGGCGCCTGGGCCCTCGCCGCGCAGCGTGCCATCTCGCTCGCCGCGATGCGACCGGACGGACTCGGCGCGACCATCGCCGAGCTGTCCCGCCAGCTCGACGGGTGGGTCGGCCTGTTCGACGTCTCCGGGCGGCTCGACCGCGGCCACCCCGCCGACGGTCTGCCCGCTGCCGACCTCGACCTCCTGCGCACCGAGGCGCTGCGGCTGCTGCGCTCCGGGCAGCGGGCCAGCCTGCCGGTCGCCACGGACCGCGGCGTCGGGTACACCCTGCAGACGCTCGGCAGCGGCGGGCACCTGAGCGGCGTGCTCGCGATCGCGAACGGCGGAGCACTCGACCGGGCCGGACGCGAGGTCGTCACGGCCGTGATCGCCCTGGCCGGCCTCGCCCTGCAGCAGAACCGCGAGCTCGCCCGTGCCCGGGGGCTCCTGCGGACCGGACTCCTCACGATGCTGTCCGTCGGCGAACCCGAGGTGGTGCAGGCGACGTCACGCGAGGTGTGGGGGCCGCTGCCCGCCGAACCCGTCCGGATCGCGGCTGTCGACGTCCCCGACCACGAACTCGACACCGTGGTGGACCTGCTCGAACTGTGGGTGCAGGACCGGCCGGGCCACCTGTTCTTCGCGGTCGACGACGCCCTGTTCCTCTGCGTGAACGCAGACGACACCGGGATCGTCGCCGAACTCGTCGACCGCTTCGACCTGCGCGCCGGCCTGTCCGACGGCGCGGCGTACCGGTCCTTCGGGCGCGCCCGCACCGAGGCCGTGCAGGCACTCGATCGACGTCGTGAAGGACGCCCGGGCACCACCGAGTTCGGCGACCTCGCCCGAGAAGGGGTGCTCGCCCACCTCGCCCACGTCGACGTGGACGCCGGTGCCGTCGCCCGCGCGTTCCTCGCCCCGCTGCTCGACCACGACCGCACGGCCGGCACCGAGCTCACGGGCACCGTCCGGACCTGGCTGCAGGAGAACTGCGAGTACGACCGCGCCGCACGGGTCCTCGGCATCCACCGGCACACCGCCCGCGCCCGGGTGGAGCACGCCGGTCGGCTCCTCGACCGTGACCTCTCCGTCTTCTCGACCCGGGCCGACCTCTGGGCAGCCTTCGTGGTCGAGGGCGCGTGACGCGCGGATACGGTGGGACGATGCCGTCGACACCGGCCCGCCGGCGCCTGAGCCCGGCCGAACGCGGATCCCAGATCACGGCGGCCGCCGTCGACCTGGCGCGTGCCGAGGGCCTCGCGGCGGTGACGCTCCGCGGGGTCGCCGCCGTGATCGGGGTCGCACCCTCGCTCGTCGCCCACTACCGCCCGAGCATGGAGGACCTGGTCGGCGAGACGTTCCGCACCGTCGCGGACGCCGAGGTCGCCGAGGTCCGCGCGATCGTCGCCGCTGCGCCCGACCCCGTCTCCGGCCTCCGCACCCTGCTCGGCTGCATCGCCGATCCCGCCCGCGACGACGTCGCCACCCTGTGGGCGGACGCGTGGAGCATCGGCCGCACGAACGCGGCACTGGCGACCGCGGCACGGGACGTCATGGACGACTGGCAGCTCCTCGCCACCACGGTCGTCGCCGACGGGGTGCGCGCGGGTGTGCTGCACACCGACGACCCGGACGGCGTCGGACGCCTGCTCTTCGCGCTCGTCGACGCCACCAACGGGTACGCCCTGGTCGACTACCTCGACCGCGCGACCCGCGAGGGCCTGGTCCGCACGACGATCGCACGAGCGGTGGGCCTGGACGGGTCAGCCCTGTCGGGGTGACACCCGCCGCAGTGCCACTGACCGCATCGCCACCCACTGCAGCAGCATGATCGTCTTGCCGTCGGCGATCCGACCGTCCGCCACCATCGCGAGCGCGTCGTCGAGCTGCACCTCGAGCACCTCGATGTCCTCACCCTCGTCCTCGACGCCGCCCCCGGCCTCGACCCGGTCGGTCGGCGTGTACGCGCCGAGGTAGAAGTGGACCCGCTCGGTGACCGAACCGGGGCTCATGAACACGTCGCCCAGGTGCTCGAGCGCGCCGAGCCGGATGCCGAGCTCCTCGGCGGCTTCACGCCGGACCGCGGTCTCGGGGTCGTCCTCGTCGAGCAGTCCCGCCGCGGCCTCGATCAACATGCCGTCCGGGTGTCCGTTCACGTACGCGGGCCACCGGAACTGCCGCGTGAGCAGGACGGTGCCGCGCTCGGCGTCGAACGGCAGGACCGTCGCACCGTTCCCGCGGTCGTAGGTCTCGCGCTGCTGCCGGTCCCACCGACCGTCACGGCGCCGGACGTCGAGGGTCGTGCGGCGGAGCACGTGCCACCCGTTCGACACCACCTCGACGTCCCGCACGACGACGTCCGGGTTGCGGTCGAGGGCACGGCCCACGGCGTCGAGGCCCGTCCGACCACGGTCGTCGGGGACGTCCACTCCCGGACGCTGGACGGTGGTGCGTTCGTCGGTCACCCGGTCACCGTAGCGGGGCACCTCGGCAGGACCCCGTCCGCTCGGTACGCTCGACGTGCCGCACCAGGGAGCGGCAGAGGACGGTGCAGCATGACCAGGACGTTCATCCTCCGACGACCGGACCGACCGCAGGTGGTCACCGTGTCCTTCGTGCTGTGGCTGGTGTGGGTGGCAGCCTGCGTCGCGGCCACGGTGCTCCAGTTCTTCGCGACGGACGCGGCGGTCGGCCAGGCGCCGGTCCTCGCCGGGATCGTCGCCCTGGTGCTCTGGGCCCTGGTGACGTGGGCGGTGTTCCGGATGGCCGCGGGCTCCCGCGTCGCGCGCATCGTGCTCGTCGTCGTCGCGGCCTTCCGCGCGCTCCTGAGCGTCACCGGCGGCGAACTCGCGGTCCTGACGATCGCGCTGTCGGTCGTCGCCGCGGTCCTGCTGTTCCTGCCCAGCGCGCGCCCGTTCTTCGCCCCGCAGCAGGCCCGGAGAGCCGACCACGGGTTCGACGGAACCGGCGTGTCGGGGCCGAGCCGTGCCTCCAGGCCGGATGCCGACCACACGACGGACGCCGACCGGGGCTGAGGCCGGACGCGTCGACGGCCGTCCCCGGCCCGGCCCGAGAAACAGGAAAGGCCCCGGATTCCTCCGGGGCCTTTCCTGTTTTCGCCTGGTGCGCGAGGGGGGACTTGAACCCCCACGCCGTTTCCAGCACACGGACCTGAACCGTGCGCGTCTACCAATTCCGCCACTCGCGCCAGCCCCGAAACACTACCACGCACAGACGGGTGTCAACGCCAACCACTACCATGCAGTGGTTGACGACCGACGACACGGGAGACGCATGGGCCTGCTGGACAACTTCGAGCGAGGGTTGGAACGCGCCGTCAACGGCGCGTTCGCGAAGACCTTCCGCTCCGGGGTGCAGCCCGTCGAGATCTCGAGCGCCCTGCGGCGCGAGCTCGACACGAAGGCCGCGGTGGTCTCCCGTGAACGCATCCTCGTGCCGAACGAGTTCACCGTGCGCCTGGCGCCGCCGGACTGCACGCGCATGAACGACGTCGGTCGCCCGCTCATCGACGAACTGACCCAGATGGTGCACCAACACGCCGTCGCGCAGAACTACTCGTTCTCCGGCCCGGTCACCATCCGGCTCCAGCAGGACGGCACGCTCTCGACGGGCATCCTGCAGGTCGACTCCACCACCGTGCAGCGCGACGTGGCCTGGATCCCGGTGCTCGACATCGGCTCGCAGCGACACCGACTGCACCGCGGGCGCACGGTGATCGGGCGCGGCAGCGACGCGGACATCACCATCGCGGACACCGGGACGAGCCGGAAGCACGTCGAGGTGCTGTGGGACGGCAAGCACGCCCAGGCCACCGATCTCGGCTCCACGAACGGCTCGAAACTGAACGGTCAGCACTTCCAGCAGGCGATCGTTGAGCCGGACTCCACCATCGAGATCGGTCGTACCCGTATGGTGTTCCGGGTGATCCCGGAGAACGACGGAGGTGCTCGATGACCACAGGCCTGACCCTGCTCGTCCTGCGCTTCGCGTTCCTCGCGGTGCTCTGGCTGTTCGTCTTCGTGATCGTGTTCGCCCTGCGCAGCGATCTCTTCGGCCAACGCGTCCGCACGATCCCGACGGATCCCAAGTCCGCGCCGTCCGGGCCCAGCACCCCCACCGTCCCCGCTGCGGCGGCCCCCGGGCCCGCGTCGAGCGGTGCGTTCACCGACGTGATCGGTCAGCCGAGTGGTGGGCAGCGGCCCGCTTCGCCGGCCGCGGCCCGACTCGTCATCACCGAGGGAGCGCGCGAGGGCATGGAGATGCCGCTGGGTGGCGGCCCCATCACGATCGGGCGTTCGAGCGAGTCGAACGTCGTGATCCGTGACGACTACACCTCGACCAACCACGCCCGCCTCGACCTCCGCGCCGACGGCTGGCTCCTCACCGACCTCGAGTCCACGAACGGCACCTTCGTCAACGGTCAGAAGGTGAGCGCTCCCGTCCTCGTGACAGAGGGCACGCCCATCACGATCGGGACGACGACGTTCGAGCTGCGGCGGTAACCCGGCATGACCGCTCGCACGCTGAGCGCCGCTGTGTCCCACGTGGGGCGCATCCGCGCGAACAACCAGGACTCCGGCTACGCCGGGGCGCACCTGTTCGCGGTGGCGGACGGCATGGGCGGCCACGCCGGCGGTGACGTCGCCTCGGCGATCGCGATCCGACGCATCCGCGAGGTCGACCGCGAGTTCCCGTCGGCGCACGACGCCGAGTTCGCGCTGCAGTCGGCGCTCATCGCGGCGAACCAGCTGATCACCGAGACCGTGTTCGAGCACCAGGAGCTCACCGGCATGGGCACCACGGTGTCGGCGATGATCCGCGTCGGCGAGCAGATCGCGATCGCGCACATCGGCGACTCCCGCATCTACCGTCACCGCGACGGCGAGCTGCAGCAGATCACGTCCGACCACACCTTCGTCCAGCGGCTGGTCGACAGCGGTCGGATCACGCCGGAGGAAGCCGCGGTCCACCCGCGTCGCTCCGTGCTGATGCGCGTGCTCGGCGACGTCGACGCCGCACCCGAGGTCGACACGGCGATCATGGACATCCAGCCGGGCGACCGCTGGCTGCTCTGCTCCGACGGCCTGTCCTCGTACCTGGCCGAAGAGCGCATCCGCCACGCCCTGGCGTCGAACATGGACGCCAACCAGGTCACGCAGCGCCTGGTGAAGGAGACGCTCGACCACGGCGCCCCCGACAACGTCACCGTCGTGGTGATGGACGTCACGGACACCGAACCCGAGGACGACGACGACGCGGCCACCACGGTCGGCTCCGCCGCGGCACCGCTCACCTTCGAGGCGTCGACCGGTCGCAAGCCGATCCGCCTCCCCACGATCCTGCTGCACCCGCTCAAGGTCACCACCGCCCCCGAGGACTCGCACTTCGAGCCCGAGTCCGACCAGTTCTTCGCCGAGCTCATCGCCGAGGACCGCCGACGCCGCATCCGCCGTCGGGTGTCCTGGACCGTTGCGCTCGTGGTCGCCGTCGCCGTGCTCGTCGGCGCGGTGTTCGTCGGCTGGCGGATCACGCAGGACCACTACTACGTCGGCACCGACCGGGGCACCGTCGCGATCTACAAGGGCGTGCAGCAGTCGATCGGGCCGTTGGCGCTGTCGGACGTGTACGAGGACAGCGACATCACGGTCTCGTCGCTGCCGGACTACACCCGCGAGAACGTCCGCTCGACGATCAACGCGCAGTCACTCTCCGACGCACGTGACATCGTCGAGCGCCTGCGCAAGGCCGCCGCGACCGGCGAGGACCAGGCCGGCACCGGTGGGGACGGCGACGCCAGCTCGTCACCGTCGCCCTCGCCGACCCGTTCGCCCTCGCCGAGCCCCACGCGGAGCCCGCGATGAGCAACGCCACGGCCGCCCAGTCCTTCACCCAGGCGATCACGATCAAGCTCCGGGAGCCCGCCCGCGCGCGGAACCTCGAGCTCTTCCTGCTCGTCATCGCGTGCGGCATCTGCGCGGGAGCGATGGCGCTCGTGCAGCTCGGCACCAAGGGCCGGCTGTTCGACCAGTCGGTGCTCTGGGTCGGCGGTGGCATCCTCGGCCTCGCGCTCGTCATGCACGTGGTGCTGCGGGTCGTCGCCAAGAACGCCGACCCGTTCATCCTGCCGATCGCGCTCGTCCTGAACGGCATCGGCATCGCCGAGATCTACCGCATCGACGTCCACAACGGCCTGTCCGGCTGGGACGCGATCGGCGTGAAGCAGATCGTGTGGACGATGCTCGCGATGGTCCTGGCGATCATCACGCTCGTCGCCGTCCGCAACCACCGGTTCCTCCAGCGGTACCGGTACATCTTCATGGCGCTGACGATCGTCCTGCTGCTCCTGCCGATGCTGCCCGGCATCGGCACGAACATCGGCGGCGCGCGGGTCTGGATCAAGATCGGCCCGTTCTCGTTCCAGCCCGGTGAGCTCGCGAAGATCACCATGGCGCTGTTCTTCGCCGGGTACCTCGTCACCGCCCGCGACTCGCTGTCGATCGTCGGCAAGAAGTTCCTCGGCATGACGTTCCCGCGTGCCCGTGACCTCGGCCCGATCCTGGTCATGTGGGGCGCTGCGATGGCCGTCCTCGTGTTCCAGCGCGACCTCGGCACCGCCCTGCTCTACTTCGGCCTGTTCCTGGTGATGATCTACGTCGCCACGGCACGCATCAGCTGGGTCGCGATCGGTCTCACGCTGTTCATCGGTGGAGCCCTCGTCGCACAGAGCGTCCTGGAGTACGTCCGCGGTCGCTTCGAACAGTGGCTCGACCCGTTCAACCAAGAGGTCTTCAGCCGCGACACCCAGGCGAGCTACCAGCTGGTGCAGGGCCTGTTCGGCTTCGCGAACGGCGGCATCACCGGCACCGGGCTCGGGCAGGGCCGGCCGTACATCACGCCGGTCGCCAACGCCGACTACATCGTCGCGTCGCTCGGTGAAGAGCTCGGCCTGATCGGCGTCTTCGCGATCCTCGCCCTCTTCATCGTGTTCGCCTCGCGTGGCATCCGCGTCGGGTTCATGGCGCAGGACGACTTCGGCAAGCTGCTCGGTGTCGGCTTCGGCTTCATCATCGCCCTGCAGGTGTTCGTCGTCGTCGGTGGCATCACCCGGATCATCCCGGTGACCGGTCTGACCACGCCGTTCATGGCCGCCGGTGGTTCCTCGCTCATCGCCAACTGGATCATCGCCGCGATGCTGCTGCGACTCACCGATTCCATCCCAGCCGAACAACGCGTCCAGCAGGGCGCGATCCCCGCCGCGAGCGGGCGGTCTGCGCGCGCGACCAGGAAGGAGCGTCGTCGATGAACCGACAGCTCCGCGGTGTCTCGACCGTCATCGTGCTCATGTTCGTCGCACTCTTCGTGTCGACGACGTCGATCCAGTTCTTCGCGGCCGACTCGTTGCGCGCCGACTCCCGGAACTCCCGAACCATCTTGGACAGTTACTCCACCAAGCGTGGCGCGATCCTCGTCGACGGCAGCCCGATCGCCGAGTCGACCCCGGTGGACGACCAGTACCAGTACCAGCGCAAGTACACGAACGGTGACCTGTACTCCGCGGTCACCGGGTACTTCACGATCGGGCAGGGCAACACCGGCATCGAGAGCGCGGAGAACACCGTGCTCTCGGGCAACTCGGACGCCTCGTTCTTCCAGAACCTCAACTCGATCCTCACAGGCCAGGACGTCCAGGGCGACAACGTCAACCTGACCATCGACCCGGACGTGCAGCAGGCCGCGTACGACGCGCTCGGCACCAACAGCGGCGCCGTCGTCGCGATCCAGCCGAAGACCGGCAAGATCCTCGCGATGGTGTCGAAGCCGAGCTACGACCCGAACTCGCTCACCTCGCACGACACGGCCGAGGTCAAGCGGCAGTACGACGCGCTGCTCGGGGCCGACACCGCTCCGCTGCAGAACCGTGCCATCGGCGGCGACCTGTACACCCCCGGATCGGTGTTCAAGCTCGTGGTGGCCTCCGCGGCACTCGAGGGTGGCAAGTACAACCTCGACTCCACGTTCCCGAACCCGTCGCGACTGCAGCTGCCCGGCACGAGCTCGTACATCAACAACGCCGAGGGCGGCACGTGCGGCGGCGGCGACAAGGTCAAGCTGCGCACGGCAATCCAGTACTCGTGCAACATCCCCTTCGCCGAACTCGGCCAGAAGCTCGGGTACGACGCGATCAAGAGCATGGCCGACAAGTACGGCTTCGGCGACGCGATCGAGATCCCGATGGCGGCGACCGCCAGCCAGTACCCCGACGTCGACTCGACGGCCCAGCTCATGCTGAGCGCCTTCGGCCAGGCGAGCGTCCGGGTCTCCCCGCTGCAGATGGCGATGGTGTCGGCCGGCATCGCGAACGGCGGCAAGGTCATGCAGCCCTCACTCGTCGACTCGATCACCACGAGCGACCTGAAGACGGTCGAGTCCTTCTCCCCGAAGCAGTACAGTGATCCGCTGTCGTCCTCCGAGTCCGCTGACCTCACCGAGGCCATGCAGAGCGTCGTGAGCGCGGGGACCGGTACCAATGCCAAGATCGACGGTGTCGACGTCGCCGGCAAGACCGGCACGGCCGAAGGTGGCACCGGCGATCCCTACACGCTCTGGTTCACGGGGTTCGCCCCCGCCAAGGACCCGGAGGTGGCCGTCGCGGTCGTCGTCGGCAACGGCGGCGGGCTCGGGCAGTCCGGAGTCGGCAACACGGTCGCGGCCCCGGTCGCGAAGAAAGTCATGGAGGCGGTGCTGAACAAATGAGACCCACCAGCGGACTCACCTTCGGTGGGCGGTACCAGCTCTCCTCCCGGGTCGCCATCGGCGGCATGGGCGAGGTGTGGCAGGCGACCGACCTCGTCATCGGCCGAACCGTCGCACTCAAGATCCTCAAGGACGAGTACCTCGGTGACCCCGGCTTCCTCGAGCGCTTCCGCGCCGAGGCCCGGCACGCCGCCCTCGTCAACCACGAGGGCATCGCCAACGTCTTCGACTACGGCGAGGAGGACGGCAGCGCCTACCTCGTGATGGAGCTCGTCCCCGGCGAGGCCCTGTCGACCATGATCGAGCGCGAGCACACGCTCCCGGTCGACAAGGTGCTCGACATCGTCGCGCAGACCGCGAACGCCCTGCAGGCCGCACACGCGGTCGGCCTGGTGCACCGCGACATCAAGCCCGGCAACCTGCTCATCACGCCCGACGGCCGCGTCAAGATCACCGACTTCGGCATCGCGCGCATCGCCGACCAGGTCCCGCTCACCGCGACCGGTCAGGTGATGGGCACGGTGCAGTACCTGTCGCCCGAGCAGGCGAGCGGCCACCCCGCATCGCCGTCGACCGACATCTACTCGCTCGGCATCGTCGCGTACGAGGCCCTGGCGGGTCGTCGTCCGTTCACCGGTGAGTCGCAGGTCGCGATCGCGATGGCGCACATCAACGAGCAGCCGCCGCCGCTGCCCGGGGACATCCCCGAGCCGGTCTCGGCCCTGGTCATCTCGTGCATCGCGAAGAAGCCGGCAGACCGTCCCGCGACGGCCGCGAACCTCGCCCGCGCCGCACAGGCGCTGCGTCGTGGTGACGTCGCCGCGGCCACCGTGGCCGTCCCCGCGATCGCGCAGAACGGCACCGTCGCGTTCAACCCGCCGCAGGGCCAGGGGAACGACGCCGCGACCGCACTCCTCGGCACCCAGGCCGGAGCGATGGCCGGCGGACCGGGCACGCCCCGCTCCCCCGTCTCCGACGAGCCCGAGGAACCGAAGAAGAAGCGCGCCTGGATCTGGTGGGTCGTCGGCATCATCGTCGTGCTCGCCATCGCCGCCGGCGCCGCGTACGCCCTGAACGCGAACAACGCCCCGGAACCCGAGCCCACGAAGTCCTCGAGCACGCCGAAGGCGACCCGTACGCCCACGCAGACCCCGTCCCCCGAACCGACCGAGACCCGCGTCACGGTGTCGGCGGCGGACTACCAGGGGCAGAACGCCGAGCAGGTCGCGAACCAGCTCCGCGCCCGGGGCCTGCAGGCCGAGGTCGTCGCCGGGTCGAACGCGACGTCGTCCGACCAGGTCGGCACCGTCGAGTCGCTCAGCCCCGAGGGCAGTCTGGCCCCCGGGACGCTCGTCACCGTCAAGGCGTTCGGCGACGTGCTGACCGCAGCGGCGCCCGAGCGTGCCACCGGCGGGACCGTCAGCGAGTCCGGTCGTGTGACCTTCAGCTGGCCCGCGTACACGAGCTGCCCCGCCGGGTACTCGGACGTCAGCTACACGTACACGATCGACAACGGCACCGTCCCCTCGAACGGCAGCAGCTCCGGCTCCACCTCCGGTACCGCGGTGACCGTCGCCGGCGCCCAGTACGGCAAGGTGACCCTGTCGTACAAGGTGACCTGCAAGTCGCCGCAGTCCGATTCCTCGGTGGTCTCCGAGTCCTCGCCGGGCGCCCAGGTCGAGTGGACCGAGCCCACGGACCAGGAGACGACGAACCCGGACGACGGGATCAACCCCACCGAGACCCCGCAAGACGACCTGTGAACGACCCCCGGAAGGGGACTGTCGACACCGTTCGGTAACGGTTCGGTCGACCCATCCCCGACCAGCGTCTCACCAGGTGGTGCTGCCGTACACTAGCCCGGACGAACAGACGGAGGAGTACGTGCCAGAAGGTGTGACCGCGGGGATCACGCTCCTCGCCAATCGCTACGAGATCGGTGACGTCATCGGTCGGGGCGGCATGGCGACCGTGCACCTCGGCAACGACACCCGCCTCGGCCGCAAGGTCGCGGTGAAGCTCCTCAAGCCGAGCCTCGCCAACGACCCGGCCTTCCGCACGCGGTTCCGGCAGGAAGCCCAGGCCGCTGCACGCATGGCCCACCCCACCGTCGTCCGCGTGTACGACGCCGGCGAAGAGACGGTTTCCGAGCCGTCGGGCGCCGAGGTGCAGGTCCCCTTCATCGTCATGGAGTACGTCGAGGGCCGTCCGCTCTCCGACATCATCGCCGAGGGCGCCGTCGCCCCGGACGAAGCCGTGCGCATCACCGAGGGCATCCTCACCGCGCTCGAGTACTCGCACCGTGCGGGCGTGGTCCACCGCGACATCAAGCCCGCCAACGTCATGGTCACCCACACCGGCCAGGTCAAGGTCATGGACTTCGGCATCGCCCGGGCCATCACCGACACCTCGGCGACGGTCGCGCAGACCACGTCGATCCTCGGAACCGCCTCGTACTTCTCACCGGAGCAGGCCCGCGGCGAGACCGTCGACGCCCGCACCGACCTCTACTCCACCGGCGTCGTGCTCTTCGAGCTCCTCACCGGTCGCGCACCGTTCCTCGGGGACACCCCGGTGGCGGTCGCCTACCAGCACGTCAGCGAGCAGCCGGTCGCACCGTCGACGATCTCGCCCGACGTGTCCCCGGCTCTCGACGCCGTGACCCTCCACGCCCTGGTCAAGGACCGCACGCGCCGGTTCCAGAACGCGGCCGAGTTCCGCTCGGACCTGCAGCAGGCCGCAGCCGGCCGGGTGCCCGCGTCCACGAAGAAGCAGCAGCAGAACGCGGCGAACGACGCCTCGACCGTGCTCTTCGGCGTCGACCCCCGCACGACGACCAACGCCGCATCGGCGTTCCGCGAGCTCGACGACGACACCGCCGAGCACCGACCGCAGCGCACGCAGAACCGTCCCCCGGTCGCGTGGATCTGGGTCGGGATCCTGCTCACCGTCGCGGTCATCGTCGCCGTGGTGTTCTTCGTCGCGAACCTGCAGCCGGGCAAGCCGCCGGTGTCGTCCTCGGTCAGCGTGCCCAACGTGGCGGGGTCGACCTACAGCGCCGCGGCCAGCGCCCTCGACAAGAAGGACCTCAAGCCCGTCAAGGTCGAGGAGAACTCCGACAGCGTCGACAAGGGCACGGTCATCCGGACGGACCCGGGCTCCGGGGTGAACGTCGGGCGCAACCAGAACGTCGACGTCGTGGTCTCCCTCGGCCCGGAACGCGTCCCCGTGCCCGAGCTCAACGGGCAATCGCAAGCGGCTGCGCAACAGTCCCTCGACGATGCCGGATTCCGCCTCGGCGCGATCTCGAGTGACTACTCGGCCGACGTCCCTGAGGGCACGGTGCTGAGCTCGGACCCCGAGTCGGGTTCACTGCACACCAAGGGCATCGTGATCAACCTCACGATCTCCAACGGCAAGGTGCAGCTGCCCGACGTGACGCAGCAGCAGTACTCGGCGGCGAAGGCCACCGTCGAGCAGCTCGGGCTCACCGTGAACCCGGCGCCGTCCTACTCGTGCACCGGCGGACTCGTGACCCAGCAGGACACCCCTGCCGGAGACGTCACCCAGGGCAGTGCCGTCACGCTCACCTACTGCGCACGAGCTGCGGCGCCGCCGAAGGCACCGTCGTCGAACAACGACAAGAACGACAGCGGCGGGAACAACGATCGCGGCGACGACCAGGGTGACGACGGCCGCTGAGCCGACCGTCTCGTGACGCGACCGTCCTGACGGGCGGGTGACGGGCCTCCCGTCCGCCCTCCGTGCCCACAGGCACGTTTGCTCGTCGCCTCCGCTCCTGACGGCCTGGAGGCACGGTGCCCGCCCGCAACCGACCGCACGTCACGCAGACGGTGCGATCCAGCGCCCGGGAGACGCCGTCGTGTCAGCAAGACGCCCCGGAACGGACGAGACGCCGCCGGATCCGGCGGCGTCTCGGTGACACGACGGCGTCTGCCGCCATGGGATGTTCGTCAGGCGCGGTGCGTCGCGATGAGCGGCCCGAGGTCGGCGGCGCGCTCAGCTGCGCCGGACAGCCCGGTGGTCTCGAGCCAGTTACCGACCATGCGGTACCCGCCCTCGGTCAGGACCGACTCCGGGTGGAACTGCACGCCGAACACAGGGTGCGCCCGGTGCTGGACGCCCATGATGACCCCGCCCTCGGTGCGCGCAGTCACGGTGAGTTCGTCGGGGACGGTACCGTCGACGATCGCGAGCGAGTGGTAGCGCGTGGCCGTGAAGGGGTGCGGGACACCGGCGAAGAGCGCGCTGTCGTCGTGGTCGACCTCGGAGGTCTTGCCGTGCATGAGCTCCTCGGCGTGCGTGACCGTGGCGCCGAGTGCCTCCGCGATGGCCTGGTGTCCCAGGCAGACGCCGAGCAGCGGGGTCTCGGCGGCGATGGCCGCGTGCACCGTAGGGATCGAGACGCCGGCAGCCGCCGGTGTTCCCGGGCCGGGCGACAGCAGCACGCCGTCGTACTCGGCGATGCGGTCGGCAATCTCGGACTCGGGGAAGGCATCGTTGCGCACGACATCGGTCTCGGCGCCGAGCTGCTGCACGTACCCGTTGAGCGTGTAGACGAAGCTGTCGTAGTTGTCGACGACGAGGATCCTGGTCATGGCGGTTCACCGTACTCGTGGGGGATGTGTGCGGCGGTCCGCGGGCCGATCCACACACGTGGTCACGGTAGGATACCGGCCATGGCCAAGGACAAGGACCGCACCAAGCCCGCCCGGACGACCCGAGCTGACTCGGTCGACACCGCGGGGGACGCCCCGAACCCGGTGTGGTTCAAGCCGGTCATGTTCGGCTTCATGCTCATCGGTCTGGTGTGGGTGATCGTCTTCTACATCTCGAACGCCACGCTGCCGGTTCCGAGCCTCGGCTCGTGGAACATCGTCGTCGGCTTCGGCATCATGTTCGTCGGCTTCCTCATGACCACCCGCTGGCGCTGACCCTCAGCCCGCTGTTCTCCCGACGCCCGTCGCACCGCAAGGTGCGGCGGGCGTCGTCGTTCTCCACAAGCTCAAGCGCTCCTGGAACGCACATCCTCGAGGATCCCACCGTTCTCCACACTTTTCCCCATTCTCCACACCGTCATCCACATCCCGACCCCGGAGTTATCCACAACCGATTCCACAGTGGGGATAATCACACTGGTGTAACTCACCGACTTCTCCACACCGGTGGATAACTCGCAGCAGCGCTGTGGACAGCTGTGGACGAGCAGGACACGGACAGCCCTGGGAACGACGAACGCCCCGCCGCAGTGCGACGGGGCGTTCGGGGAGCGTTGTGCCCGTGTCAGCCGATCGTGACCGCGTACCCCACAGCGGTGAGCGCGATGCCGAGCACCGCCGCGCCGATGATCAGCGCGATCTGCAGCGGACGCTTCCGGATGTTGCGCGTCTGTGCGAAGACGAACCCCATCAGGAAGCCGCCGATGATCCCGCCGACGTGCGCCTGCCACGAGATGTTGACGCCGGGCAGGAACCCGATGACCAGGTTCAGTCCCATGAGCACGAGGAGCTGCACGGCGTTGTTCCCCAGGCTGCGCTGCAGCACGAAGAACGCGGCGAACAGCCCGAAGATCGCACCCGAAGCACCCAGCACGGTCGTCCCCGGCGCCAGGAAGGTGACGAGCATGGACCCGAAGATCCCCGTGATGAAGTACAGCGCCACGAACCGCCAGGTGCCGAGCATGTTCTCGAGCATCCGACCGAAGATCCAGAGCGCCCACATGTTGAACAGGATGTGGAAGATGCCCGAGTGCACGAACAGCGAGGTCACCACACGCCAGGGCTGCGTCGGCAGCAGCAGCGAGTTGTAGGCGAGCAAGCTCGTGAAGAACCGCCCGCTGACCTGGTCGAGCAACCAGATCGCCACCGTGATCGCCACGATGACGGTCGTGCCCTTCTGGTCGAGCATGGCGAAGCGCCGCCGAGCGACCGTGAGCCCACTGGGGGCTCCGGACGCTCGGCGGTTCGCTGCGAACTGTGCGCGCTGTTCACGCACGCACTCCGGGCAGTGCACCCCGACCGCCGCCGGCGTCTGGCACTCCGGGCAGATCGTCCGCCCACAGCGCTGGCAGAGCACGAAGCTCTGCCGGTCCGGATGCCGGTAGCAGGTGTTGTTCGGGTTGTACGCCTGGTCGGTCACGTGCTGGTCAGACGCCTTCGACGTCGATGCTCTGGATGACGACGTCCTCGACGGGCTTGTCACGACCGTCGGTCGGGACGCCCTCGATCGCGTCGACGACCGCACGGGACTCGTCGTCGGCGACCTCACCGAAGATGGTGTGCTTGCCCTGCAGCCACGGCGTCGCCACCGTGGTGATGAAGAACTGCGAGCCGTTGGTGCCGCGGCCGCCCTGGATGCCGGCGTTCGCCATGGCGAAGATGTAGGGGTTCTGGAACGTGAGCTCCGGGGAGATCTCGTCGTCGAAGCGGTACCCGGGGCCACCGATGCCCTGGCCGAGCGGGTCGCCGCCCTGGATCATGAAGTCCTTGATGATGCGGTGGAAGATCACGCCGTCGTAGAGCTTGTCGGTCGAGACCTTGCCCGTGCCGGGGTGGGTCCACTCCTGCTGGCCCGTGGCGAGGTCGACGAAGTTCTTGACGGTCTTCGGTGCGTGGTTGCCGAACAGGTTGACGCGGATGTCGCCCTTGTTGGTGTGGATCGTTGCGACAGCGGTGTGCAGAGACATGTTCCGATTCTCGCATGTACTCCTGACCGCGGACGGATTGCACAGCTGCGGTTCCGTGACCTGTCAGGCAGTGTGGTGGCAGGATGGGGTCACGCCGATCCGATGGAGGTACCAGATGACGACGATCGAGATCCCGCGAAAGCGTCGGAAGCAGATCAAGAAGCTCAAGGGCCAGACCGCCTCGCTCCTCGGCGAGCAGCGCAAGGTCCTCGAGCACGCGAACGCGATCCTGGCTGAGGCCCGGTCGAACGCCGCGGACGCAGCTCGCAAGGACATCGCACCCCGCGTGCAGAACGCGATCGACAACGGGATCCGTCCCGCGTTCGCCACCGGCGTGCACGCTGCCACCTCGGCAGCGCAGAGCGCTTCGCACAAGTTCCAGTCCGAGGTGGTCCCCGGACTCGTCTCGACCGCTGGCTCGGTGCTGAGCGTGACCGACCTCGCGAAGGACCCCCGGGTCAAGAAGATCGTGAAGAACGCGCACAAGAAGAGCAAGAGCGCGAAGAAGGCTGCCGCGAAGTACGTCCCGTCGCAGCAGAAGAAGGGTCTCGGCTTCGGCGGAGTCGCACTCATCATCGTCGGCGTCGTCGCCGTCGCCGGTGCTGCGTACGCCGCGTACCAGACGCTCCGCGCCGACGACGACCTGTGGGTCGCCGACGACGCTGACACGGCGGAGAAGCCCGCCGCCTGACCTCCCGGTTCGTACGAAGGGCCCCGGCTGCTGCCGGGGCCCTTCGTCGTTCCCCGGGCACGCACTGAACCTGCGCACCGCGTGCCGTGAACGCACCCACCCACCGACCTGGAGGCCCGCGCCGACCTGGCACCGCGCCTCCCGTCCGCCACGCGCTCACGCAACGCGCCCCGGTGACGCCACCGAGAGGTCGCAACCCGTCGTGCGGAGGACGCGCAGACGACAGTTCCAGCCACCTCGGCGAACCGCACGCGGCATGTCGTGACCACTCGACGAGGATGACGCGGTGGCGGACCGAGCAATCGCGGAGCGGCGCGTCGCCGAAGGCACGCAGACCAGCACGACGACCGAGCCGCCCGCGACGATCGCGCCGCAGGGGCGGCGGCGCGCATGGGCACAGAACGAAGCCCCTGGGAAGACGACGGAGTCGGCAACCAGGGGCTGATGCGAGTGGAGCCTGGGAGAATCGAACTCCCGACATCCTGCTTGCAAAGCAGGCGCTCTACCAACTGAGCTAAGGCCCCGAGTGCCACCGAGGTGATCGGCGACAGGATGGGATTGTCGTGCTGTTCCGGAGAACTGGTGGGGCTACAAGGACTTGAACCTTGGACCTCTTCGTTATCAGCGAAGCGCTCTAACCGCCTGAGCTATAGCCCCTCAGACCGGATGAAAGCCTACCGTACGATCCCGCCGGAACGAAATCGAGCAGTGGGCCCATCCGGCCCGGGTGTGTCAGTTGTTCGTGAAGCCCACGAGCAGACCGCCCGTGATCCGAACACTGAGGTTGTAGAGCACGCTCACGATGGCGCCGAGCACGGTGCCGACGACCACGTTGAGGATGCCCACGACGATGGAGAACCCGAGGACCTGGCCCAGCGAGAACTGGTCCATGATCGAGTAACTGTTCTGCCCGGTGACGTCCTTCAACAGGGCGTCGACCTGGGTGAACACACCCGTCTGGTTGAGGATGACCCACACCAGTGCCGTGGCGACCACGATCACGATGCTGCCGGCCAGGGCGATGAGGAAGCTCAGCTTCACCATCGACCAGAAGTCGACGTAGACCAGTCGCAACCGCACCTGGCGGGTGCCGACGGGTCGCTTCGCCTTCTTCTGGAGCTTCTCGGCGACACTACTCATTGCTTGACTGGTCCTCTCCGGCCTCGTCTGCGACGGGCTCGGTGTCGATGGGATCAGTGGAATCCGGGGCCGCTTCGGCAGGGCTGACCGTCTCCACCGGGCCCGCGGGCTCGATCTCGGCGTCGTCCTGGTCGTCCAGGTTCCGCTCGGTGTTCCGGGCCACCGCGATGATCCGGTCGTTCTCCGCGAACCTCGCGAAGACGACGCCCATCGTGTCACGGCCCTTGGCAGGGACCTCGGCCACGGCAGACCTTACCACCTTGCCCGATTGCAGCACGACGAGCACCTCGTCGTCCTCGCCGACGATGAGAGCGCCCACAAGATCGCCTCGGTCGAGCGCCAACTTGGCCACCTTGATGCCCAGACCACCACGGCCCTGCACCCGGTACTGGTCGACCGCGGTGCGCTTGGCGTAGCCGCCCTCGGTCATCACCCAGACGAAGCCGTCGTCGGAGACGACGCGGGCCGCGAGCAGCGAGTCGCCGTCGCGGAAGGACATGCCCTTCACACCCGAGGTCGAGCGACCCATCGGACGCAGGGTGTCGTTCGTCGCCGTGAACCGGAGCGACATGCCCTGGCGGGACACCAGGAGCAGGTCGTCGTGCTCGTCGACGAGCAGCGCCTGCCGGAGCTTGTCGCCGTCGCGCAGGTTGATCGCGATGATGCCGCCGGTGCGGTTCGTGTCGTACTCGGTGAGCGCGGTCTTCTTCACCAGACCGTGCTCGGTCGCGAGGACGAGGTACTGCGCGACCTCGTAGTCGCGGATGTCGAGCACCTGCTGGATCTGCTCGTCGGGCTGCATCGCGAGCAGGTTCGCGACGTGCTGGCCCTTCGCGTCGCGGCCGGCCTCCTGCAGCTCGTACGCCTTGGCGCGGTAGACCCGGCCCTGGTCGGTGAGGAACAGGAGCCAGTGGTGCGTCGTCGTGACGAAGAAGTGCTCGACGATGTCGTCGGCGCGAAGCTGGGCCCCGCGGACACCTCGGCCGCCACGGTGCTGCGAGCGGTACTGGTCGCTGCGCGTGCGCTTGACGTAGCCACCGCGGGTGATGGTGACGACCATCTCCTCTTCGGGGATCAGGTCTTCCATCGACATGTCGCCGTCGTAGCCGAACATGATCTCGGTACGGCGGTCGTCGCCGAAGCGGTCGACGATCTCGCTCAACTCGTCGCGGATGATCGAGCGCTGGCGGCTCTCCGATCCGAGGATGTCCTGGAAGTCGGCGATCTTGCGCTCGAGCTCTTCGGCCTCGTCGTGGATCTTCTGACGCTCGAGGGCGGCGAGACGACGGAGCTGCAGCTCGAGGATCGCGCGCGCCTGGATCTCGTCGACGGACAGCAGGTCCATCAGCCCGGTGCGGGCTTCTTCGACGTCGGGCGAGCGACGGATCAGCGCGATGACCTCGTCGAGGGCGTCGAGCGCAGCGAGGTAGCCGCGCAGGATGTGGGCGCGCTTCTCGGCCTCGCGCAGCCGGAACTGCGTGCGGCGGACGATGACGTCGACCTGGTGGGCGACCCACGCCGAGATGAAGCCGTCGAGCGGCAGGGTGCGGGGCACCCCGTCGACGATCGCGAGCATGTTCGCGCCGAAGTTCTCCTGCAGCTGGGTGTGCTTGTACAGGTTGTTCAGCACGACCTTGGCGACGGCGTCACGCTTCAGCACGATGACCAGGCGCTGCCCGGTGCGGCCGGAGGTCTCGTCACGGATGTCGGCGACACCGGCGAGCTTGCCGTCCTTGACCAGCTCGGCGATCTTGATCGCCAGGTTGTCCGGGTTGACCTGGTACGGCAGCTCGGTGACGACGAGGCAGGTGCGACCCTGGATCTCCTCCACCGAGACCACGGCCCGCATCGTGATCGAGCCACGGCCGGTGCGGTAAGCGTCCTGGATGCCCTTGGTACCGAGCACCTGCGCACCCGTCGGGAAGTCCGGGCCCTTGATGCGCTGCATGAGCGCGGCGAGCAGCTCTTCACGGGTGGCGTCGGGGTTGTCGAGCGCCCACTTGGCACCCTCGGCCACCTCGCGCAGGTTGTGCGGCGGGATGTTCGTGGCCATGCCGACCGCGATGCCGACCGAGCCGTTGACGAGCAGGTTCGGGAACCGGGCCGGCAGGATCGCCGGCTCCTGGGTGCGGCCGTCGTAGTTGTCCTGGAAGTCGACGGTGTCCTCGTCGATGTCGCGGACCATCTCGAGCGCGAGCGGCGCCATCTTCGTCTCGGTGTACCGCGGAGCGGCGGCGCCGTCGTTGCCCGGCGAACCGAAGTTGCCCTGGCCGAGCGCGAGCGGGTACCGGAGCGACCACGGCTGCACCAGGCGGACGAGGGCGTCGTAGATCGCCGAGTCACCGTGCGGGTGGAACTGGCCCATGACGTCACCGACGACGCGGGAGCACTTCGAGAACGCACGGTCCGGGCGGTAGCCGCCGTCGAACATCGCGTAGATCACACGGCGGTGCACCGGCTTGAGGCCGTCGCGGACCTCCGGCAGGGCACGACCGACGATGACCGACATCGCGTAGTCGAGGTACGAGCGCTGCATCTCGAGCTGCAGGTCGACCTGCGAGATGCGGTCACCGGAGACGACGATGTCCCCGCTGTCGCCGTGGACGATCTCGGGCTGCTCGTCGGCGCCGTTCTCGTTGTCGTCAGCCATGTGGCTTCGTTCCCTTTCTGGACAGCCTGGAGGCTGTGGTTCCGTTGGTCGCACCGGGCGCGACCACAGGTGGTCAGGACTGGTCGACGCGGCTCACGCCGCGCCTCCTGGCCGTTAGATGTCGAGGAAGCGGACGTCCTTGGCGTTCTGCTGGATGAACTGGCGACGCGCGTCGACGTCCTCACCCATCAGCGTCGAGAAGGTGCTGTCCACCGCAGCCGCGTCCTCGAGCGTGACCTGCAGGAGCGTGCGGGTGTCCGGGTTCATCGTGGTGTCCCAGAGCTCCTTGTAGTCCATCTCGCCGAGGCCCTTGTAGCGCTGGATGCCGTTGTCCTTCGGGATGCGCTTACCGGCTGCGAGGCCGGCCTGCATCAGGGCGTCGCGCTCCCGGTCGCTGAACACGTACTCGTGCGCCGAGTTCGACCACTTCAGGCGGTAGAGCGGCGGCTGCGCGAGGTACACGTAGCCGTGCTCGATGAGCGGACGCATGTAGCGGAACAGCAGCGTGAGCAGCAGCGTGGTGATGTGCTGGCCGTCGACGTCGGCATCGGCCATCAGCACGATCTTGTGGTACCGGGCCTTGTCCGGGTCGAAGTCCTCACCGATGCCGGCACCGAACGCCGTGATCATCGACTGGATCTCCTGGTTGGCGAGGGCGCGGTCGAGCCGGGCCTTCTCGACGTTCAGGATCTTGCCGCGCAGGGGCAGGATCGCCTGGGTCATCGGGTTGCGGCCCTGCACGGCGGAACCGCCGGCGGAGTCGCCCTCGACCATGAAGATCTCCGACACGGTCGGGTCCTTCGACTGGCAGTCCTTGAGCTTGCCGGGCATGCCGCCCGACTCGAGCAGCCCCTTGCGGCGGGTGGTCTCGCGCGCCTTGCGGGCGGCGAGCCGCGCCTGCGACGCCTGGATCGCCTTGCGGACGACGTCGCGTGCCTGCGTCGGGTTGCTCTCGAACCAGTGGGTCAGCTCGGTGCCGACGACGCGCTGCACGAACGACTTCGCCTCGGTGTTGCCGAGCTTGGTCTTCGTCTGCCCCTCGAACTGCGGCTCGCCGAGCTTCACGGAGATGACGGCCGTCAGCCCTTCACGGATGTCGTCACCCGTGAGGTTGTCGTCCTTCTCCTTGATGATCTTCGTCTCGCGCGCGTAGCGGTTGACGAGGGTCGTCAGTGCTGCACGGAAGCCCTCTTCGTGGGTGCCGCCCTCGTGCGTGTTGATCGTGTTCGCGAAGGTGTGGACGCTCTCCTGGTACGAGGTGTTCCACTGCATCGCGACCTCGAGCGCGATCTTGCGCTCCGGGTCCTCGGACTCGAAGCCGATGACGTCCGGGTGGACGAGGTCGGCCTTCTTCTGCGCGTTGATGTACTCGACGTAGTCGGCGAGACCACGCTCGTACATGAAGGTGTCGTTGCGGGCCTCTTCCCCTTCTTCCGGGGCGCGCTCGTCGCGGAGGTTGATCCGCAGGCCCTTGTTCAGGAAGGCCATCTGCTGGAACCGCGTGCGCAGGGTCTCGTAGTCGAAGACGACGGACTCGAAGATCTCGGCGTTCGGCCAGAACGTGATCGTCGTGCCGGTCTCGTCGGTTTCTTCGTCCTTGGAGACGGGCGCGACGGGGACACCGTCGGTGTAGCTCTGGCGCCAGACGTGGCCCTGGCGACGGACCTCGACGTCGAGCTCGGAGCTCAGCGCGTTCACGACGGACGAACCGACGCCGTGCAGACCGCCGGAGACGGCGTACCCGCCACCGCCGAACTTGCCGCCGGCGTGCAGGACGGTGAGGACGACCTGCAGGGTCGAGACCCCCTCGGCCGCGTGGACGTCGACCGGGATGCCACGGCCGTTGTCGACGACGCGGACGCCACCGTCTTCACGGATGCTCACGTCGATGGTGTCGCAGTACCCGGCGAGGGCTTCGTCGACGGAGTTGTCGACGATCTCCTGGACCAGGTGGTGCAGGCCGCGAGGGCCGGTCGAACCGATGTACATACCCGGGCGCTTGCGGACGGCCTCGAGCCCCTCGAGCACCTGAATCTGGTCTGCGCCGTAGGACGGTTCGCTCTGCGGGGTCTCCGCGCCGAGCGGGTTCTGCCGGTCGTCTTCAGATTCTGCTGCCATGTCGAGCGTGCTCCTGCCTGCGCGCGGAACGCCCGCGCACTGCACCTCCCAGTCTACCGCAGAGCCCCCTCTTTCGAGGGCTCATCTGCCCCGCAGACGGGCTTTTCTGGCACTCCAGGATGATTTCGTCGCCTCAACCGTAGGTGTCGCGAGGACCGCGCCCCTGGACCGTCCTGGGGCCGCGTTTCCACGTGGGGGCGTCCGGGCCGGAAACCCTGATCGACTCGACCCCGGCTTCGGGGTGCCGTTCCGCGATGGTCGTAGTGACCGTCGCACGCATCAGTCGGAGCTGGGTCGCCCAGGCCGTCGAGTCGCACCGGATGACGAGTGCGCCGTCCTCGATGGTCACCGGTCGGGAGTGCTTCGCCAGCTCCTCGCCGACGACGCTCGGCCAGTCCACGAAGAGCTCGGAGCGGGCGAGGGGTTCGGTCCAACCGAGTTCCTGGGCGAGCGAACCGACGATGTCCGCGAGGCCCTTCGGCTCACGGCCGCGCCCGTACGGCACGGTGTCGGCGTCGAACTCGCGGACACGGCGGCGGCGGGCATCGGTGCCGCGCTTGGACGGGTCACCGAACACCGCGCGCAGGTGGCGGTACACCTGCGAGGGTTCGGTGGGCTTGCGGGGCTTCGGCATCAGGCGTCGGCTTCGGTCGGGTCCGTCTTGCTGTCCGCATCCGTCGGCTCGGTCGCGTCGGTCGCGTCCGCCTCGTCGGTCACGTCGGTCGCGTCCGTCGCGTCCGTCGCGTCCGTCGCCGGACTGGAGGCCCGGGTCGCGTCCGCCTCGTCGGTCACGATCGTGCCCGCCTCGATCCGCACGGTGTGCGCCGCCAGCTTCGGGGGCACGTCGTTGAACACCGCGGCCGTGATGAGCACCTGCTCGTAGTCGGCGACGGCGTTCGCCAGCCGTTCCCGCCGCGATTCGTCGAGTTCGGCGAAG
The DNA here is from genome assembly GCF_003234485.1 of Curtobacterium sp. MCLR17_034. NCBI lineage: Bacteria > Bacillati > Actinomycetota > Actinomycetes > Micrococcales > Microbacteriaceae > Curtobacterium > Curtobacterium sp. MCLR17_034. The sequence continues at coordinate 332,986 of NZ_QKTH01000001.1, read as the reverse complement.
ACGTCGTCGAGGATGATGATCGGGTCACCCAGGTTCGACTCGGCGCGCAGGATCGAGGCGCTCGCGAGCTGGATGGCCAGCGCGAAGGACCAGGATTCGCCGTGGCTCGCGTACCCGCGGGCTGGTAACCCGTTGAGCTGGAACAGAACGTCGTCCCGGTGCGGTCCGACGAGGGTGAGCCCGCGGTCGAGTTCGTCCCGGCGACGACGCTCGAGCGCGGCCGCGAAGGCCTCGGCCGCCGACGCGACCGTGACGGGCTCGTCGGGGGTCCCGAGCACGGGGTCGGTGGCTGCCGCGGACTCGGGGTCGCCACCGCGGATCGACAGGACGCCGGTGATCGAGGCGTCGTGGTGCTCGCCGGCGACGGTCGCGTAGGCCTCGGCCACGAAGGGAGCGAGCCGCCGGGTCAGGTGGTCACGGGCCGCGACGATCTCCGCGCCGAGTCCGACGAGCCGGTCGTCCCAGACGTCGAGCGTCGACAGGGCGTTCGCCTTCGCGCCGGTGGCACGGGCCGACTTCAGCAGGGTGTTCCGCTGGCGGAGCGTGCGGTCGTAGTCGGCGAGCACGCCCTGCATCCGCGGTGCGATCTGGCCGAGCAGCTCGTCGAGCATCCGGCGTCGCCCGGCCGGCTCGCCCCGCACGAGGGCGAGGTCCTCCGGGGCGAAGAGCACACTCGTGCAGTAGCGCGGCAGCTCGCGCGGTTTGATCGCGGAGCGGTTCACCTGCGCACGGTTCGCACCGGTGCGGTTGATCTGCACCTCGGCGAGGATGCTGCGGTCCTCGTGGGCGAGCCGTGCCCGGACGATCGCGGCGTCGCATCCCTGACGGACGAGAGCAGCGTCGGTTGGGACGCGGTGCGAGCCGAGGGTGGACAGGTACCCGATCGCCTCGACCAGGTTGGTCTTGCCCTGTCCGTTGCGACCGACGAACAGGTTCGGCCCGCGTGCGAGGTCGACGTCCGCCTCCCGGTAGTTCCGGAAGTCGGTCAGTTGGAGATGGTCGACGTGCACGCGGGCCGAGTCCGGGTTCCCCCGGGAAGTCCTAGGACTTCTTGACGGCGTGACCGCCGAACTGGTTGCGGAGCGCCGCGACGGCCTTCATCGTCGGCGAGGCGCTGCCCTGACGCGAGACGAAGCGCGCGAAGATCGACGCCGAGAGCGCCGGCATCGGCACGGCGAGCTCGATGCCCTCTTCGAGCGTCCAGCGGCCCTCACCCGAGTCCTCGACGTAGCCCTCGAGCTCGTCGAGCTTCGGGTCCTCGTTCAGCGCGAGCACCATCAGGTCGAGCAGCCAGGAACGGACGACCGTTCCGCGCTGCCAGCCGGCGAACACGGCGGGGACGTCGGTGATCAGGTCCTTGGCTTCGAGGAGCTCGTAGCCCTCGCCGTACGCCTGCATGATCGCGTACTCGATGCCGTTGTGGACCATCTTCGCGTAGTGGCCGGCGCCGATCGGGCCGGCGTGCGAGAAGCCCTCTTCACGGGGACCCTCGGGGCGCAGCGCGTCGAACACGGGCATCGCGAACTCGACGTCCGCGGCGTCACCGCCGACCATGAGGCCGTAGCCGTTGTCCTTGCCCCAGACGCCACCGGAGACGCCGGCGTCCATGTAGCGGATGCCGCGCGCAGCGAGCTGCTCGGCGTGCGTGGTGTCGTCCAGCCACTTCGAGTTGCCACCGTCGATGACCAGGTCGCCCTCGCCGAGGACGCCGGCCAGGTCGGTGATCACGTCGTCGGTGATCTTGCCGTGCGGGACCATGACCCACACGAGACGCTTGCCCTCCGGGAGGGCAGCGGCGAGGGCGCCGAGGTCGGCGACGTCCGAGACGGCGGGGTTCGCGTCGTACCCGGTGACCTCGATCCCTGCGTTGCGGAGACGGGCACGCATGTTGTTGCCCATGCGACCAAGGCCGACAAGACCGATGTGCATGATTTCCTCTTCTGTTCGTCGTCGCGCTGATGCTGCCGGTGGTGTGCGCCAGCGCAGGTTGCCTGTTGCGCCTATCGCAGCAGCAGGTTCGGCTGCAGCAGGTACCGGTATCCATCGGTCGCTGCGGCCTCTTGCGAAGTCTGGCCGGTGATCAGCACCGGGCCCGGCTTGTTGGGGTTCTCCGTCTTGGTGAAGGAGATGCGGACGAACTCGGAGTGCACCGCGTTCAGTCCGTCCAGGAGGAAGGCGGGCTTCAACGAGACCACCGTTTCCTCGCCGGTCAACAACGCACTGATCGACTCTGACGCCTGCGCTTGTTCGGATCCGATCGCCTCGAGCGTGAGCCCGTCGACCGTGAAGGAGAACCGGAGCGCCGCTTCGCGCTCCAGGACGAGGGAGACCCGTCGGACCGCCTCGACGAGCTCCGCGGTGTTGATCACCGCGTGGTCGTTGACGGTCTCGGGGAAGAGCCGGCGGACCGGCGGGTAGTTGCCTTTGATGAGCAACGACGTCACGGTCTTGTCGTCGGCGTGGAACGCGATGAGCTCGCGGTCGGAGTTGCCGCTGATCGAGACCGACACCGTGGACGCCGAACCGAACGTGCGGCCGACCTCCTGCAGGGTGCGGGCCGGGACCAGTGCGTGCAGGGGGTCCGAGCCGATTCGGCCGGAGTCCCACGCGATGGTGCGGACGGCGACGCGGTAGCGGTCCGTGGCGATGAGGGAGAGGTCGTTGTCGCCGACCTCGAGCTGCACGCCCGTGATGACGGGGGTGACGTCGTCGCGGCTGGCGGCGACGGCGACCTGGGACACCGCTTCGGAGAACGCGTCGCCGGGGATCACACCGGTCTGCGGGCCGATCTCCGGCAGCGTCGGGTACTCCTCGACGGGCATGGACAGCAGCGTGAAGTGCGCCGATCCGCAGGAGACGGAGATCTTGGCGTCCTCGGTGGTGAACGACACGGGGGCGTTCGGGAGTCGGCTCGCGATGTCGTTGAGCAGTCGACCGGAGACCAGGACCGTGCCCGGCTCGTCGATCTGGGCCGAGATGGACGTCTGCGCCGACACCTCGTAGTCGAACGACGAGAGCGTCAGACGATCTCCGTCGGCGTGGATCAGGACGCCCGACAGGATCGGGAGGGTCGTGCGCTGCGGGAGGAGCTTCACTGCGAAGGAGACGGCTTCGGAGAAGACGTCCCGGTTGACCTCGAACTTCACAGCTGGAACCCCTGTCGATCGGCTTGGACTGTCCGGCCGCCCCATTCTGGCACAGGCGGACGGGGGCTGGATTTCTTGTCATCCCGCCGTCCACAAGGTTGTCCCGCAGAGATTGATCGTTAACCAGGAGTAATGGTGTTAACGCCTGTGCACACTGTGGATAACCCTGTGCATCCCGCTCCGCAGTAGGGAACTACACGGTTGTGACTTGTGAGCGGTGTGTGAGCGTTAACGGGATGAATGAATCTCATCTATCCACTTCCATCCCCAGTCTCCACAGGTGACCCCCCACCTGTGTACAACCGGGCGGCGTGTCCTCCACAGTTATCCACAGGCTATCCACACTGTGAGAAGTCCGGCCCATGGAACCGTCTCAGATGGTGGATGGGGCCGGGAACGGGCCGATCTCAGCGGTAACGGCGGTCCTGCTTGATGCGGCTGGTGAGCTCGGTGACCTGGTTGTAGATCGACCGACGCTCCTTCATCAGCTCGGTGATCTTCTTGTTCGCGTACATCACGGTGGTGTGGTCGCGGTTGCCGAACAGCTGCCCGATCTTGGGCAGGGACAGGCTCGTCAGCTCACGGCACAGGTACATCGCGATCTGTCGTGCCGTGGCGATCGCCTGGGAGCGGGACGACCCGTACAGGTCGTCGACGGAGAGCTTGAAGTACTCCGCGGTGTGGTTGATGATGTCCGTCGGCGCGACGACGTTGTCCTCGTCGAGGGTGATCAGGTCCTTGAGGACTGTCTGCACCAGGGCCATGTCCACGGCCGTCCGGTTCAGGCTCGCGAACGCGGTGACCCGGATCAGGGTGCCCTCGAGCTCGCGGATGTTGCTCGACACCTTCGACGCCATGAACTCGAGGATGTCGTCGGGCACCTGCAGGTGGTCGGACTGTGCCTTCTTGCGGAGGATCGCGATGCGCGTCTCGAGCTCGGGCGCCTGCACGTCGGTGATCAGGCCCCACTCGAAGCGCGATCGCATCCGGTCCTCGAACCCGGTCAGGTGCTTCGGCGCGACGTCGGACGTGATGACGACCTGCTTGTTGTGGTCGTGCAGCGTGTTGAACGTGTGGAAGAAGGCCTCCTGCGTGGAGTCCTTCCCCTGCAGGAACTGGATGTCGTCGATCAGCAGGATGTCGATGTCGCGGTACCGCTGCTGGAACTGGTTCGAGCGGTTGTTCGCGATCGAGTTGATGAAGTCGTTGGTGAACTCCTCGCTCGACACGTACCGGACGCGGATCCCCGGGTAGAGGCTCTCGGCGTAGTGCCCGATGGCGTGGAGCAGGTGGGTCTTGCCCAGCCCGGAGTCCCCGTAGATGAAGAGCGGGTTGTAGGCCTTGGCCGGTGCCTCAGCCACGGCGACCGCTGCCGCGTGGGCGAACCGGTTCGACGAGCCGATGACGAAGTTGTCGAAGTTGTACTTCGGGTTGAGTCGCGACTCGGGCCGACCGCTGGTGCCGGGAGAGTCGATCTGGCTCGGGACGAACGGCGCCTCGATGTACTGGCGCGGTGCGGCACTCTGCTCGACGGCTTCCTGCACGGGCTCGGCGTACTCGGGGACGTTCGGGTCAACCCGCGGCTCCGACGCCATGTCCGGGTTGACGGTGATGGCGAAGTTCGCGACCGAGTCGTCACCGATGCGACCGACCGCCTCGGTGATCGGGATCCTGATGCGCTGTTCGAGCATGCCCCGGGTCAGGTCGTTCGGGACCTCGAGGTACAGGGTGCCGGCGAGCACGCCCTTCGGCTCGACCAGGTTCAGGAACCCGTGGAGCTGCGGCGTGATGCGGGGGTCCTCGGCGAGGAGTCCGAGTACGGATGACCAGAGGTCCTCGACGGGGTCGGCCGGCATCGTCATGTCGCGCTCGTCTCCAGGGGTCGTGTCGTGCGTTCGCTGCCGGACGAGGGTGCGTCCTGCGGGGTCGGACATGCCGTGGCGTCCTCGGCGACCGCACTCGGGACCAGGTCGTCGCCGGCGGATCGTCGGTGGCTCCGGGGGCTTCGTCGACGCCTCGTTGCCGCGGAGGTTCCCACAGGGTTGTCCACAGTGTTGTCCACGACCACCTCGAGCCGTCCGACAGGAGTACTTCCCTGTCGTACCGGCCATCGGGGCGATCGATCACACCACTGTAAAGGACCGGACCGAGTCCCACCGAACGGAAGTTGTCCCCAATGTGGAGAATGGGCTCGAGCAGCGGCAGACCCGACGGCGCCGACGCAACCGGTCCGGGCGGGGTTTGACCTGCTCGCCGCTGTCACGTACCGTTAACCAGTTGACTGCGGCCCTTTGGTCGCGCCCATCTGCGTCGTTCGACACCCGGACGGCTACACATACGTGACGGCTCGCCGCGAGCAGCCGTGTGGAGAACATCATGAGCAAGCGCACCTTCCAGCCGAACAACCGCCGCCGCGCCAAGAAGCACGGCTTCCGCCTCCGCATGCGGACGCGTGCCGGCCGCGCCATCCTGTCGGCGCGCCGCGCCAAGGGCCGTACCGAGCTCTCGGCCTGATCAGGCTCATCGCCTGATCCGGTCCTCGGTCTGACCCCGGCGTCGCAGTGTTGGCCAGCGCCAACCGCATCGTGCGCGGGGATGACTACCGGAACGTCGTGCGTCGTGGTCGCAAGAGCGCCACGGCGCACGTCGTCGTGTCCGTGGTCCGTCAGCCGGTCGACCGCAACGGACCGACGCGGTTCGGCTTCATCGTCGCGAAGACGGTGGGGAACGCCGTGACACGGAACCTGATCAGGCGGCGGCTCAAGGCGATCGCGCACGACCTGCTCGACGAGACCCCACAGGGCTTCGACGTGGTGGTCCGTGTACTGCCAGCCGCATCGCAGGCCGGATGGCCTACCCTGCTCGAAGACGTCACGCGCTCCTTCGCGCGCGGGGTGGAGAAGGCAGCATGAACCGCACTCTGTGGACCCGGCTTGCCTGGGTCATCGCGTTGCTCCCACGCAACGCGTGCGTCGTCGTGCTCCGGGCCTACCGTGCGGTGATCTCTCCGCTGTACGGCAACGTCTGCCGCTACCACCCGTCGTGCTCCCGGTACGCCCTCGACGCGATCCAGCAGTACGGCGTCGTCCGCGGATCCGCCATGGGCGCCTGGCGCATCGCCCGTTGCAACCCCTGGGCTGCTGGTGGCATCGACGACGTCAAGGAACGCCGTCACCCGTTCGTCGTCAACCGGTTCGGGTTCGTCCTCGCGCCGATCCCGCAGCAGCCGCACCCCGCGGTCGGAACGGCCCGGCCGGTCCTGCTCCCCCAGCGCACTCGAAAGGCGTAGCCGTCCCCATGGACATCATCGGATTCGTCCTCTGGCCGCTCAAATGGGTGGTCTCGGCCATCCTCGTCGGCTTCCACTGGATCTTCGAGAACATCGGCATGGACCCGAACGAGGGCATCACGTGGGTGCTCTCGATCATCTTCTTGACGTTCGTCGTCCGCGCAGCGCTGATCCCGATCTTCGTCCGGCAGATCAAGTCGCAGCGCCGCATGCTCGAGGTCGCGCCGCAGCTCAAGAAGATCCAGGACAAGTACAAGGGCAAGAAGGACCAGTTCTCGCGTGAGGCCATGAGCCGCGAGACGATGGCGCTCTACAAGGAGACCGGGACCAACCCGCTCAGCTCCTGCCTGCCGCTGCTGCTGCAGATGCCGATCTTCTTCTCGCTGTACTCGGTGCTGCACGAGGCCCAGATCAACAAGACGGGCATCGGCCTGCTGACGAACGACCTCGCGGCGTCGTTCGGCAACGCGGCCCTGTTCGGTGCTCCCCTGCACGAGACGTTCACGAACGCCTCCGGGTGGGAGGTCCGTGCGATCGCGGGCTTCATGATCGTCGTGATGACAGCGTCGCAGTTCATCACGCAGCTGCAGCTCGTCGCCAAGAACATGTCGCCGGAGACCAAGGAGTCTCCGATGTACCGCCAGCAGAAGATGATGCTGTACATCCTCCCGCTGGTCTTCGTGATCTCGGGTCTGAGCTTCCCCCTCGGTGTCATGTTCTACTGGCTGGCCTCGAACCTCTGGACGATGGCGCAGCAGTACTTCGTCATCCGCAGCATGCCGACCCCCGGCTCCGAAGCCGCTCTGGCTCGTGAAGCCCGCCTGGCCAAGAAGGCACAGCGTCGCGGGACCGCCACCCCGGTTCTGGCCGAGGCCGGTGCCGGCGCCGGTGCGACGGAGATCGAGCCCGTGCGCGTCACCACCCAGCGTCAGCAGCCGGTCGGCAAGCAGCGCCAGAAGAAGAACGGGAAGAAGTAAGTGGCCGAGCAGGACACCGCAGGCGCCGTCGAGACGACGGACACCGAGACCGAGGACGCCCGCGACGAGGCGGACATCGCAGCGGACTACATCGAGGAACTCCTCGACATCTGCGACCTCGACGGCGACATCGAGATCGAGGAACGCGCCGGTCGGGTGTACCTGTCCGTCACCGATGACGGCGAGGCACTCCGCGTGCTGTCGAAGCCCGACACCGTGACGGCGCTGCAGGAGCTCACCCGGATCGCCGTGCAGGCCGAGACCGGCGAGTTCAGCCGGCTCATCCTCGACGTCGGTGGCTCGCGGGACGCCCGTGCTGACGAGCTCCAGCGGCTCGTGGACACGGCTGTCGAGCGCATCGAAGCCGGTTCGTCGTCGGCTGCGCTCCCCCCGATGTCGTCGTACGAACGCAAGCTCGTGCACGATCTGGTCGCTGAGAAGGGCTTCCACTCGGAGTCCGAGGGTGAGGGTCGGGACCGCCACACGGTCGTCACCCGATGACGGACGCACCCGTCCCGACCGATGCAGCCCCGGTGCTCGAGGCTGAGCCCGCGGCGGCTGCACCACTCTTCGGTGACCAGATCGAGGTTGCGCGCTCGTTCACCAACGAGCTCGCGCGGCGGGGTGAGGAGCTGGGCCTGATCGGCCCGCTCGAATTGCCCCGCCTCTGGACGCGACACATCCTCAATTCCGCGTTGCTCGCACCCCTCCTGGAGGCCCGGGGTCGCGTTGCCGACGTCGGTTCAGGAGCAGGATTGCCGGGTCTCGTGCTCGCGATCGCACGTCCGGACGTCGAGTTCGTCCTCATCGAGCCGATGGAGCGCCGGACGGATTGGCTTCGCAGTGAGTCTGGTCGGCTCGGCTTGCAGAACGTCACGGTGCTCCGCGGCCGTGCTGAGGACGTAGCGGACGACGTCGTGGTCGACCAGGTCACCGCACGCGCCGTCAGCGCCCTGTCGAAGCTCATCCCCCTCACGGTGCCGCTGGTCCGCTCCGGCGGCCAGCTCATCCTGATGAAGGGTGCGCGGGTCGACGAAGAGATCGAGAAGGCCCGGAAGGTCATCCTTCGGAAGCGCCTCTCTGATGTCGAGGTGCTCGAGCTCGGAGAAGGTGTGGTCGACGAGACCACCCGCGTCTTCCGGGCTACAGTTGACTGACGCTGCGGCTCGGGCCGGGTCATCCGGCCGCCAGTGGCTCCGCGTTCCACGTGAAACATCGAACCGGGGAAGAGGCACTCGTTGAGTTCATCGACCGACTACGACGCGTCGACACCGCTCGCTCGCGAGATCGCCGACCTGAACCGTCGCCGCCGCGCGATCGCCACGCAGCAGTTCCCGCTCCCTTCTGAGACACGGATCATCACCGTCTCGAACCAGAAGGGTGGCGTCGGCAAGACGACGACGACCGTCAACCTGGCAGCGGGCCTCGCCCATGGCGGCGCTCGTGTCCTGGTCATCGACCTGGATCCGCAGGGCAACGCGTCAACCGCGCTTGGCGTGGATCACCAGGCGGAGGTCGCGAGCATCTACGACGTGATCGTCGATGAGGCACCGATGGCCGACACCGTGCAGGCCTCCCCCGAGTCGGACACCCTGTGGTGTGTGCCGGCCACCATTCACCTCGCCGGGGCAGAGATCGAGCTCGTGTCACTGGTGGCACGTGAGCAGCGTCTCCGGACCGCGCTCGACATGTACCTGCAGTCGCTGGACGAGCCGTACCACTACGTCTTCATCGACTGCCCGCCGTCGCTGGGCTTGTTGACGATCAACGCCTTCGTTGCCGCGCAAGAGGTACTGATCCCGATCCAATGCGAGTACTACGCGCTCGAAGGACTGAGCCAGCTGCTGCGGAACATCGAGTTGATCGAGCGACACCTCAATCCGAACCTCCGGGTCTCCACGATCCTGCTGACCATGTACGACGGCCGCACGAACCTGGCGAACCAGGTGGCGAATGACGTCCGGGAGCACTTCGGTGACCAGGTCCTCAAGGCGATGATCCCCCGCTCCGTCCGCGTGAGCGAAGCACCGAGCTACGGCCAGAGCGTCGTCGCGTACGACGTGAACTCCACCGGGTCGCTGTCCTACCTGGAAGCGGCCGCCGAGATCGCAGCACGAGGAGCGAAGCACTGATGGCACCGAAGCGAACCGGACTCGGCCGAGGCATCGGCGCCCTGATCCCGACGGCGACCGATCAGCAGGACCGTCCCGTCGACGTGTTCTTCCCGACCGGTGGATCGCCGGCATCCGCTCCGACGGCAGACGAGCTGGTGGCCGTGCCGGGGGCTCGTCTCGCAAACCTCAATCCGCTGGACGTGATCCCGAACGCGCAACAGCCGCGGAAGGAGTTCCGCGAGGAGGAGCTCCAGGAGCTCGTGCACTCGATCCGCGAGATCGGTGTCCTGCAGCCCATCGTCGTCCGGCCGATCCCTGGCGCAACGGGCACCGAGCCCCAGTACGAGCTCATCATGGGTGAGCGCCGTCTGCGGGCCACAAAGGAACTCGGCCTGAGCACGATCCCGGCGATCGTGAAGGACACCCCCGACGACGCGATGCTGCGCGACGCGCTGCTCGAGAACCTCCACCGGGCGCAGCTCAACCCCTTGGAAGAGGCGTCGGCGTACCAGCAGCTCCTCGCGGACTTCGGGATCACCCAGGAACAGCTCGGACAGCGCATCGGTCGATCGCGCCCGCAGATCACGAACACGATCCGACTCCTGCGGCTCCCCTCCCCCGTGCAGCGGCGAGTGGCCGCAGGCGTGCTCTCTGCCGGACACGCTCGTGCCATCCTCGCCGCTCCGGACGCCGAGGCGATGGAGTACCTGGCCGAGAAGATCGTCAACGAGGACCTGTCCGTCCGTGCTGCTGAGGCGATCGCGCAGCAACTCTCCACGAAGACGCCGCCGGCGAAGCCGAAGACCGAACCGTCGAAGCGTCAGGCGCACTTCAACGATCTCGCTGAGCGGCTCGGCGACCGCCTGAACACGCGGGTGAAGATCGCAGTCGGTGCTCGCAAGAGTTCCGTCACGATCGACTTCGCGAACGGCGACGACCTCAATCGGATCCTCGGTGAGCTCGGGGTGGATGCCCTCGAGGGCTGAACCAGCTTCATGCGGCTCTGTGCGGCGCTGTGACCCCCTGGGACGCCCCGGCTGGGGTTGGGTCACCTGCGACTCCATCCGGCAGCTCTGATTGCAACACAGCGTGCCCAGCGGCTGCTCCAGCAATGAGGGTGGTGGGCCTCAGGTGAGATGGTGGTGACGTGACCACCATCGGCTTGCCCTTCATGCTGGCGGTTCGAGAGACGTTCTTCCGCGCGGTCGACCCTAGGTTTCGGGAGTTCGCTCTCGCGGGATCGCGTTCCGCCGGCCGCTACTCCAGAGCGGACGAGACAACGCTGCACCTCAGTTCTTCAGTTGACGGGGGTGCGTGCCGCGATGATCGCCCACAATGACGCCCGGCCTGCTTCGCTGGACATCGTCGCGATCGACGTCGAGGCGTCCGGCATCGCCGTCAGGCCATTGCCGAGGCCGGGGCGGCACCGCGGTCCTGGATGGTGCGTGACCGCCTCATCGACGTCGGTGCGAACGGTTTGATCGCGCCATCGCGGAAGAGCCCGGGCCTCTGGCACCTGGTGCTGTTCCGGTAGAACATGGCGGAAGCGCCGAGCGTCCGTCTGCTCGATACACCCTGCTTCGGCCAGTGAAGCGACGTTCCACGTGGAACATCGAGGCTCGGCCGCACAGCAGGCGGGACACGATGTGCCGGTGTTCCACGTGGAACATCGGTCGGGACCGATCAGGCGCGGTGGTCCCGGATGGCCTGCTCGGCGAGCTCGGCGTAGGTCCAGCCGAGGTCGAACCCGGACGCGGACAGCGCCTGCGGCAGCAGTGACGTCTCGGTGAGCCCGGGGAGCACGTTCGCCTCGAGGAACCAGGGCGTCCCGGCCCCGTCGATGATCAGGTCGACGCGGGACAGATGCCGGAGTCCCAGAGCTACGTGCGCGGCCACCGCAGCCTCCGAGGCCGCTCCGGCGAACTCGTCGGACAGTCGTGCGGGGGTGTAGAAGGTCGTCTCCCCCGCGTTGTAGCGCGCCTCGAAGCCGTAGATACCGTTGCGCGGCACGATCTCCACGACGGAGAGCGCCACGGGGCCGTCGCCGGTGTCGATGATCCCTACGGCGACCTCGGTCCCCCGGATGAGCTGCTCGACCACGACGTCGTCGCAGTACGTGTACGCCGTCACCATGGCCCGGGGCAGGTCCTTGACGTCGTCGACGAGGGTCACGCCCTGCGCACTCCCGCCGCGCGCCGGCTTCACCGCGAGCGGCACCGGGTGCTCGGTTGCGATGGCCTCGAGGACACCGACGGCACCGAGCTCACGGAAGACGTCGTGGGACAGCGTCACCGAACGAGGGGTACGGACGCCGGCGCGGGCGACCAGCGCTGACGCCGTGGGCTTGTCCCATGCCAACCGAGCCGACGTCGAACGTGAGCCGACGAACGGGATGTCCACAGCCTCCAGGATGCCCCGCAGGGCCCCGTCCTCTCCGGAGGCGCCGTGCAGCGCCGGCCACACGACGTCCGGGCGTGATTCGGTGAGAGCCGGCAGGAGCATCGCGTCGGCGTCGCGCAGGTCCACCTGCCAGCCGTAGCCGGTCAGTGAGTCGGCGACCCGACGACCGGAGCGGAGGGAGACATCGCGTTCGTGCGAGATGCCTCCGGCGACGACGACGACGTGACGACGGGTGAGCTCGGCCATGCGGGGTCCTCCGGTGTGGAACTGCGGTGCTGTGCGATCAGTACCGAGGAAAAGCGCTGATCAGGAGATGTTCGGGGGCGGTGCACTGACGGACGACGTCTCGCGGACCACCGTGTTCGGGCGGGTGGTCGGGCCGAACGTCTCGATCAGTTCGAGCTCGTCGTTGACGACGTTGGCCAGACGCTTGACGCCCACCCGGATCTGCTCCGGGGTCGGGTAGCAGAACGACAGACGGATGTGTCCGCCTCCGCGTCCGTCGGCGTAGAAGGCCGTGCCGGGCGTGTAGGCCACGAGCTCCTTGACCGCGCGCGGCAGCATGCCCTTGGAGTCGAGTGACTCGGGCAGGGTCAGCCACACGAAGAAGCCGCCGTTCGGCTTCGTCCAGGACAGGTCGGGCAGGAACTCCCCCAGTGCGGACAGCATGGCGTCACGACGCTCGGCGTAGATGCCCCGGAAGGTGTCGACCTGACCCTTCCAGTCCGCGGCGTCGAGGTACGCGTTCACGACGTACTGGCCGAAGGAGTTCGGCGCGAGGACAGCTGATTCGTTGGCGAGCACGAGCTTCTCGCGGATGGCGTGCGGTGCGAGTGCCCAGCCGACGCGGAAGCCCGGTGCGAGGGTCTTCGAGAAGGAGCCGAGGTACACCACGCCCTCTTCGTCGATCGATCGGATCGCCTGCGGCGCGGGCTCGTCGAACCAGAGGAGCCCGTACGGGTTGTCCTCGAGCACGAGGATGTTGTTCGACCGGCAGATGTCGAGCACCTCGATGCGGCGCTCGCGGCTCATGGTGACGCCGGCGGGGTTGTGGAAGTTCGGGATCGTGTAGAGGAACTTGATCCGCTTGCCCTGGGTGCGGAGGTTCGCGATCGCCTCGCGCAGCGCCTCGGGGACGAGACCGAGCTCGTCGGTCGTGACGTGCACCGTCTCGGCCTGGTACGACCGGAAGACCCCGATCGCGCCGACGTACGACGGTGACTCGGCGAGCACGACGTCACCCGGGTCGATGAACAGTCGTGTGACGAGGTCGAGGGCGTGCTGCGAGCCCGTGGTGACCACGACGTCCTCGGCGCTGGCACGGATGCCCTCGAGGCTCATGACGTCCACGATGTGCTCACGGAGGGACCGCAGCCCCTGTCCGCCGCCGTACTGGAGCGCCATGGCGGAGTGCTCGTTCATGACACGGTCCAGGGAGCCCGTGACGAGCTCTCTGGGGAGCGCGGAGACGAACGGCATGCCGCCGGCCAACGAGACCACTTCGGGGCGCGAGGCGACGGCGAACAGGGCTCGGACCTCGGAGGCGCTCAGCCCGGCGGTGCGCTGGGCGTAGGAGTCGTACCAGGGGTCGAGGCTGTTGCCGTTCGTCATCGAGTGCTCCGTTCAGTGGGACATTCCCGCCACACTACGACATCGGCCCGGGGAACCAGGGTTCCGCGACGGGGCCGATCGTCATCCGGTGGCTCCGGACGAGAACGGCCCCGCTCTCCGGGGAGAGCGGGGCCGTTCGGGTGGGGCGACCTACGCGAGGAACTCGGCGAGGTCGGCCTCGAGCGCGGGCTTCGGCTTGGCGCCGATGACGGTCTTGACGACCTCGCCGCCCTTGAAGACCTTCATCGCCGGGATCGACGTGATCTGGTAGTTCATGGCCGACTGGGGGTTGTCGTCCACGTTGAGCTTCACGATCTCGATCTTGCCGGCGTGCTCTTCGGCGATCTGGTCGAGGATCGGCGAGACCGCGCGACACGGGCCACACCACTCGGCCCAGAAGTCGACCAGGATCGTCTTGTCGGACTTGAGGACCTCGTCCGAGAAGGTGGCGTCGGTGACAGCCTTGGCGTTGGACATGTGTGCTCCTTCGAGAAGTCGTTCAGGGGGTACAACGGCGATGCCGTCGTGGTATTCCGAGGCGGGTCAGGCCCGGGCGGCGATGACGTCGACCATGGCGGGCTCGGTCGGGGCGACGCCCTCGGCCTCGTCCGTCAGTGCGTCGTCGAGCTCGGCGAGGTACTTCTCGGCGTCGAGCGCGGCGACCGTGCCCGAACCAGCAGCCGTGATGGCCTGACGGTAGGACGGGTCGATGACGTCACCGGCGGCGAAGACACCCGGCAGGTTGGTCTTCGACGAACGGCCCTGGACGGCGATCGTGCCCTCGGGCGCGATGTCGATCTGGCCGTGGATCAGGTGCGTGCGCGGGTCGTTGCCGATCGCGATGAACAGGCCGTCCAGCGCGAGCTCGGACTCCTCGCCCGTCACGGTGTCCTTGAGCGTGACGCCCTCGACCGCGGTGTCACCCGTGATGCCGGTGACCTCCTTGTTCCAGGCGAACTCGATCTTCGGGTCGTTCATCGCACGGTCCTGCATGATCTTCGACGCACGCAGGGAGTCCTTGCGGTGGATGACCGTCACCTTGTCGGCGAAGCGGGTGAGGAACGTCGCCTCTTCCATCGCGGAGTCGCCACCACCGACGACGGCGATGTTCTTCTGTCGGAAGAAGAAGCCGTCGCAGGTCGCGCACCACGAGACACCGTGGCCGGACAGGCGCTCTTCGTCGGGGAGCCCGAGGTGACGGTAGGCCGAGCCGGTGGCGTAGATGACCGCGAGGGCCTCGTACGTCTCGCCGGAGCCGACGGTGACTTTCTTGACCTTGCCGGTGAGGTCGACGGAGACGGCGTCGTCGTACAGGACCTCGGCACCGAACTTCTCGGCCTGTTCCTGCATCTTGATCATGAGGTCGGGGCCCTGGATCCCTTCGGGGAAGCCCGGGAAGTTCTCGACCTCGGTCGTCTTGGTGAGTTCACCGCCCGTCTCGACACTGGAGGCGACGATGAGCGGCTTGAGCTCTGCGCGCGCTGCGTAGATGCCGGCGGTGAACCCGGCCGGGCCGGAACCGATGATGATGAGCTGGCGCATGCCTGATTGCCCTTCCGTTGCGTCTGACCGGGTCAACCCATCGTACCGGCGAGGCATTCCACACGCCCCGTGAGCGTGCGGTGCCCGGCAGGGATCAGCGGCCGAGCTTGCTGCGGAGCATCCGGACGGCGTTGCCGATCTCGCCGTTCTTCGCGACGACGAGGGCTCCGAAGTACACGGCCGCCATCACCGCGCCGGCGAGGACGAGGGTGATGGCCGCTCCGGTGAAGTCGGCCATCGCGAAGCCGCTCGCCGAGAACGACCCGAAGAAGTTCACGACGAGGAGTCCCACGACGCCCGCGATGAGCGCGGCGATGACGAACTGCACGTGCGAACGGGTGACCACGGGTCCTTCGATGCCACCGAGCCGCTTGCGGACGAGCACCAGGGCGACGATCGTCTGCGCGGTGCCCGCGAGGGTGGTGCACGCTGCGATCGCGACGCCGATCGTCTCGTTCGGGAGCGTGCTGACCGCGAGAGCACCGATCACGAACAGCACCGACTGGACGCACTGCATGAGGAACGGCGTCCGGTGGTCGTGCATCGCCCAGAAGACACGCTGGATGATGAACAGCATGCTGAAGAGCACGAGCCCCGGCATGTAGGCCAGCAGGACCGCGCCGATCGACAGCGCCCCGTCGAAGGTGTTGGAGAACATGCGTCCGAACGGCACGGCGACGACCATCAGCGCGATCGAGGCGAAGACGGTGAACAGTCCGACGATCCGCAGCGAGAGCGAAAGGTTCTTCCGCACGGCGTCGAGGTCGCCGCGTTCCGCGTCGTGGCTCATCCGTGTGAAGTACGCCGTCGCGATGGAGACCGTGATGATCGAGTGCGGCAGCATGAAGAGCAGCCAGGCGTTCTGCAGCACCGCGTTGCCCGCGGCACCGGAACCCAGCGATGCGACGCGCGACTGCACGATGCCGGCCAGCTGGGTGACGAGGATCATCGCGAAGAGCCACCCGGCCGCCGTGCCCGTCGACTTCAGGCCGACGCCACGCCAGCGGAAGTCAGGTCGGAAGCTCAGGCCCGCCCGGCGCCAGAAGAACGGCAGGAAGGCGGCCTGAGCGAGCACGCCCAGGGTCGCACTGCCGGCGAGGACGGCGATCTTGAGCGGAGTCCAGTCGTCGACGCCGGAGTTCGCGGCCCTGCCACCGAACATGGCGATGAAGACGACGAGCCCGGCGATCGAGATGACGTTGTTGATGAGCGGCGCCCACGTGAACGGGCCGAACACCTGCTTCGCGTTGAGGACCTCGCCGAGCAGGGAGTACATCGCGTAGAAGAGGATCTGCGGCAGGCACCAGAACGCGAACGCCACTGCGAGGTCGATCTGACCGGGCGTGAACCCCTTGCCCTCGCCTGACGCCGTCTGCGCGTACACCTGCACGAGCAGTGGGGCGATGAGGGTCGCGACGACGGCGATGACGATGAACAGGGATCCGCCGAGCGTCACGATCTTGTTGACGTAGGCCGTGCCACCGTCGGTGTGCTGCTTCATCGCACGCACGATCTGCGGGATGAGCACGGCGGACAACAGGCCACCCGCGATCAGCGCGTAGATGTTGTTCGGGAGCTGGTTGGACACCGCGAACGCGTCCGCCGCCGGTGACTGCGTCTGCCCGATCGCGTACGCCAGCACGAAGGTCTTCGCGAAGCCGAGGATGCGCGACAGCATCGTGCCGGCGGCCAGCATCGCGCTCGCCCGGCCGAGGCTGCGCTCGGCGACCGGCTCGGCGTCGACGTCGGGCTGGGGCTGGCTGGTGCTGATGGTCGGCTCCTCGGGGTCGCGGTCGTCGGCGACGGTGTTGCGTACGGCGTCGGACGGGAGGCCCGGCTCGGCTCCGGCGCGCGCGATGGCGTCCTGCAGGGGGCCCTGGTCCACCGCCGTGGTCGCCGCTGCAGCTGGGGCTGCGGCCACCGCTCCGGTGGCCGTGCCGGCCGTGGACGCGGCCACGCTGGGTGCGGGGGCCGCTCCGGAGCGGTGATCCGTGCCTCCAGACCGGGTGGTGGAGGCCTGCGCGCCCCCGACCGTCGGCTGGACCGCCAGGGGGCGGTTCGGGTCGTCGTCGTCCTCGTCGTCGAGTTCTCCGTTGCGGCGGCGGATGCGCTTGCGGATGCTGCGGAAGATGCCGAAGCCGAAGATGCCGATCAGGGCGATCGCGGCGGCCGCGGTGATGACCGTCTCCCACTGCGCCTGCACGTTCAGCTCGACGGTCGCGGGCTGGGCCACGGCGACGCCGGTCGGGCTCGAGAGCGACATCGTCAACTCGACCTTGCCGTTCGCGACCGACTGCACGGGGACGGTCGCGCGGGTGGAGGAATCGGGCTGGATCTCGACGACGATGTCGTTGCGGACGACCCGCAGCGCCGAGTTGGACGGCTGCACGGACAGGTGCACCGTGACCGGGTAGGCGGAGCTGTTGCGAATCGACACCGGCAGGGACGACCGGTCGCCGAGCAGGGTGAGGCTGCTCGAGTCGACGATGCCGACCTCGGTGGTGCTCTTCGCCCAGGCGGCCGTGCGGGCCTCCACCGCGGCGGCGAGGCCCTGGTCGTCGTCGCGCCACGCGTTCGAGGCAAGCGCGAGCAGACGGAGCCGGGCGGGCGCGGTGAGCTGGTTCGGGTCGCCGAGGATCGTCGCGAACGCGGAGAGCCCCTGTTCCCCCCGCACGAGTCGCTGCAGCTGGTCGATGCGGGCCTCGCCGGTGGACGCGCTGGCGAGCGTGAGCGACCCGGCGACGGCCTTCGAGGCGGTGGAGAGGTCGGCCGGGGCGACCCAGGCGGTGCTCTCGAGGGCGTCCAACGCCTGGCTGAGCCGGGTGGAGTCGGACGGCCACTCACGCCCGAGGGTCAGCAGGATCGGCCCCGTGGCAGTGGCGGCACGGGCCGAAGTGGCCAGCGTCGCGGTGAGCTCGGACATCGTCGACGACCAGGTCTGCCGGTCGGTGGCGGCGGCGGCCCGGCGGAGCATCGACGACATCGACTGGTCGGAGACGAGCACGTGGTCGTCGCCGATCTTCTCGGACGCGGTGATGGTGGTGTCCGCGCCGGCCGAGGTGTTGCCGCTCGAGACGATGGTGGTCTTCGTGCCGGCACGCTCGAGGGCGGGCAGGTCGGAGGAGGACACCGTGCCCTCGGTCGGCCAGGCGATCGAGTCCATCGAGTACGGGAAGTCGAGCAGGGACTCCGTGGTCGGCAGCGTCTTCTGCGCTTGGTCGGCACCGTCGTCGGTCGTGGTGCCGTCGCTCGAGGCCTCGGTGGGGGCCGGCGACGAGGTCTGCCCCGGAGTGGCCGTCGGAGTCGGTGCCGGGGTCTCGGCGCCGGGGAAGTTCTCGGACTTGACGGACTGGTCGAGGGAGATCGGCGACAGGATGCCGTCGGACCCGGCCTGGCGCAGGCCGGAGACGTCGGCGTCGGCGTAGGGCAGCGCGAAGGTCTCGTTGCGCAGTGCTTCGAGACGCTGCAGCCAGGTGATCGCACTCGACGGGGCGTTGTCGCCGAGGATCCGGATCGAGGCGATGATCCGCGGGTCCACCGCCACGGCGACGTTGTGGTCCTCGGCGGCGTCGAGCTGCTGCGTGAGCGTGCCGTCGACCGAGGTCGCGGCGGCCAGCACGGGGGCGGTGAGGATGCCGTCGGTCGACTTCGGCACGGTGATCGGCATCGCGACCGAGACGCTGACCGGGGCCTGTTCGAAGTCCGGGTACCAGGTGATGGCGGAGCGGTCGACGGCGAATGCGTCGCCCGCCGTGTACTCGGCCGCGATGCGGCGGGCGCCGAACGAGGAGTACCCGCCGAGCGCCACGTTGCCGGAGACGATCTCGACCGAGTCGATGGTGATCGAACGGTGCGCCGGGATCGCCGGGATGTCCACGGAGTCCATCGGGGCACCGAGGTAACCGGTTGTGGTGGTGTCGCTGAGCCAGCTCGCCAGGACGTCGCGCGTGCTCACCGAGCGGAAGATGTCGAACTCCGCGGTGCCGGCCGGCAGCGCCGCGTCGGTGTCGTTCGTGACGGTGACCGACAGGGTGAGGTCCTGGTCGCGCTGGACGACGCCACGGTTCGCGGGGGCGATCGAGATGGTCGCCTTGCCCGCGTCTGCGGCGGCCGGATCGGCGACGTGGCTCTTGGCTGCGGACACCGTGGCGGCCGAGGCGTGATCGGTGGCGACGGGCGCGACGACCAGGCCGAGCGCGACGAGGGTCGACGCGGCTGCGGCGAGCGTGGTGCGGAGCATCTGCATACGGGGAGCGGGCCACGGGGTCGGTTCGGGCCGAGCACGAGTGTATGAGGCGTGACCATGAACAGGTCCCGTGCGCGCGCGGCTTGTGGAGAACTCGGGGCCTCGATCTGGGAGGATGAGCACCGTCATGCAGTCCGTTGCCCAGGCCGTCGAACGACTCGACGCACTCGCCACCACCGAGCCCGTCGACCTCCTCGCTCGGGCCTTCGCCGACGCCGGGCACGAACTCGCCCTCGTCGGCGGCCCCGTCCGTGACGCGTTCCTCGGCCGTCCGGTGACCGATCTGGACTTCACCACCGACGCCCGGCCTGACGAGATCCTGCGGATCGTCGAACCCATCGCGAGTGCCACCTGGGACGTCGGTCGCCAGTTCGGCACCATCGCCGCACGGGTCGCCGGCGAGCAGGTCGAGATCACCACGTACCGCAGCGACGTCTACGACGGCGAGACCCGCAAGCCCGAGGTCGCGTTCGGCGACACCATCGAGGACGACCTGCTCCGTCGCGACTTCACCGTCAACGCGATGGCCCTGCGGCTGCCGGACCGCGAGCTCGTCGACGTGCACGGCGGCGTCGAGGACCTGCTCGCCGCACGGCTCCGGACGCCCCAGACCGCGGTCGTCTCGTTCCGCGACGACCCCCTGCGGATGATGCGCGCCGCACGGTTCACGTCCCAACTGGGCTTCACCGTCGACGACGACGTGCGGGCCGCGATGCAGGAACTCGTCGCATCGATCGACATCGTGTCCGCCGAGCGGGTCCGCGACGAGCTCGTCAAGCTGCTCAACACGGACGACCCGGTCCCCGGCCTCCGGCTGCTCGTCGAGACCGGCCTCGCCGAGCGGTTCCTGCCCGAGCTGCCCGAGATGCGGCTCGAGGTCGACGAGCACCACCACCACAAGGACGTCTACGAGCACTCGCTCACCGTGCTCGAGCAGGCCATCGGGTACGAGGCCGAGCGGCACGCCGGCGATCCCCCGGACACCGTGCTCCGGCTCGCGGCGCTGCTGCACGACATCGGCAAGCCCGCGACGCGCAAGCTCGAGCCCGGCGGCGCCGTGAGCTTCCACCACCACGACCTGGTCGGTTCGAAGATGGCGAAGAAGCGACTCCGCGCGCTCCGCTTCGACAACGACACCATCGCCGCGGTGTCCCGCCTGATCGAGCTGCACCTGCGCTTCTTCGGGTACACCGAGGGTGCGTGGACCGACTCCGCCGTCCGCCGGTACGTCCGTGACGCCGGACCCCAGCTCGAACGGCTGCACGAGCTCACCCGGTCGGACGTCACCACCCGCAACCGCCGCAAGGCCGACCGGCTGGCGTTCGCCTACGACGACCTCGAGGACCGCATCAAGGTGCTGTCCAAGCAAGAGGAGCTCGAGTCGATCCGCCCGGACCTGACCGGCGACGACATCATGCGGATCCTCGACATCCCGCCGGGGCGTGCCGTGGGCGAGGCCTACCGGTTCCTGCTCGAGGCCCGGATGGACGAAGGGCCCCTCGGACCGGAGACGGCCGAGGAGCGCCTGCGCGAGTGGTGGAGCACCCGAGGCGACACCGGCGCCTGAGGCGACACCAGCACCTGAGGCGACGCGGCGCCTGAGACGCGACCGCCTGACGGGCGGGACCGCTCTCCACAGGCCGGTGGCGCGCCTCCAGGCAGTCCGGTAGGCTACCCAGGTTGCCCCTCGCGCACCTGCGTGGTCTGGGGCACATGCATCAACCCTCCTGCCCCGGGAACCGCCCGGGGCCGCTGAGACCAGAGGAGGTGGGTTCCGCATGCACCAGTACGAACTGATGGCGATCCTCGACCCCGAGATCGATGAGCGCACCGTCGCTCCCAGCCTGGACAAGTTCCTGGCCGTGATCCGCAACGCGGGTGGCACCGTCGACAACGTGGACGTCTGGGGCCGTCGCCGGCTCGCTTACGAGATCGCGAAGAAGTCCGAGGGCATCTACGCCGTCGTCGACTTCACGTCGTCGCCCGAGGCCGCCAAGGAGCTCGACCGTCAGCTCGGTCTCTCCGAGGCCGTGCTCCGCACGAAGGTCCTCCGCGCTGAAGAGGGCATCGCGCAGGTCGCCGCCCAGAAGCAGCGTGACGAGGCTCGCGCGGCCCGCAAGGCCGCCAACGCCTCCGCAACCGCGACCGCGAGCGCCGAGTAACCCGTGGCCGGCGAAACCGTCATCACGGTGGTGGGCAACCTCACCGCGGACCCCGAGCTGCGCTACACGCAGAACGGGCTCGCCGTGGCGAACTTCACCATCGCGTCGACCCCTCGCACGTTCGACCGTCAGGCGAACGAGTGGAAGGACGGCGATGCGCTGTTCCTCCGCGCGAGTGTGTGGCGCGAGTTCGCCGAGCACGTGGCGGGGTCGCTGACGAAGGGCTCGCGCGTCATCGCGCAGGGTCGTCTGCGTCAGCGTTCCTACCAGGACCGTGAGGGCCAGCAGCGCACGAGCATCGAGCTCGAGGTCGACGAGATCGGCCCGTCGCTCCGCTACGCGACCGCACAGATCACCCGCGCAGCGGGTGGCAGTGGCGGCGGTCGTGGCCAGGTCGGCGGCGGCGCCAGCGCCCCCGCAGGCAACGGCGGCGGCAACTGGAACAACAACGGTGGCGGTCAGTCGGACGCGCCCTGGTCTCCCCAGGGCGGCCAGCAGGGTGGCGGCAACGCACAGTCGAACGACGTGTGGAGCACCCCCGGCGGCAACTTCGACGACGAGACCCCGTTCTGATCGGAGCACGCAGCGCCGCCTGACAGCGGCAACTGCGAGTTCCGGACTGACCCTCCCGGTTCCGACGGACACACAACTTTTCTTCTAAGGACAAATCACTATGGCTGGAAAGAGCACCGGCGACCGCCGGAAGCCTCGCGGCAAGGGCGGCAAGAACGCTGCTCCCGCGAAGTCGATCAAGGTCGGCGTCATCGACTACAAGGACGTTGCGACCCTTCGCAAGTTCATCTCGGAGCGTGGAAAGATCCGCGCCCGTCGCATCACCGGCGTCTCCGTCCAGGAGCAGCGCCTCATCGCCCGTGCCGTGAAGAACGCCCGTGAGATGGCGCTCCTCCCCTACGCCGGCTCCGGCCGCTGATCGGAGGTCGACACATGTCGAAGCTCATCCTCACCCACGAGGTCTCCGGCCTCGGTTCCGCTGGTGACGTCGTCGACGTCAAGAACGGCTACGCCCGCAACTACCTCATCCCCCAGGGCTTCGCTGTCGCGTGGTCCAAGGGCGGCGAGAAGCAGGTCGAGTCGATCCGTGCCGCGCGTACCGCGCGCGAGCTCGCCACCATCGAAGAGGCACAGGACCTCAAGATGAAGCTCGAGAACGCGACCATCACCCTGTCGGTCAAGGCCGGCAAGGACGGTCGTCTGTTCGGCTCCGTCCGTCCGGGCGACGTCGCTGACGCCGTCCAGGCGCAGGGCGTCGGCTCGCTCGACAAGCGCAAGGTCGAGGTCCCCGCGACCATCAAGACCGTCGGTGACCACGAGGCCACCGTGCGCCTGCGCGAGGACATCACTGCCGTGATCTCGCTCAAGGTCGTCGCTGCCAAGTAGCACTGACGTTCCGCTCCACGACGGGCGGGTCTCCTCCGGGAGGCCTGCCCGTCGTTGCGTTCCGGGGGCGGTCGCGCGGCTTGTCCCACGACTGTCGCCGACATGGTCACGGGCCTGGAGGCGCGGCTCGACTCGGGCTGGCTGGTTACGGTTCAGACGGGGTCGCGCTGGCTGGGAACAGGCCGAGAACTCTTCCCACAGGAGGGGTCCTTGTCAAGTCGTTTTACACAGTGGAAACGTGTCAAATCGGAACCTTCAAGGGGTGCTTGAACCCCACTTTTCCACACACCGTGTGTAACAGAAAAGCCCAGGTCAGGTGGTCGAAAGTGTGTTCGTACGGGTCTTTTTCCACAGGCCCGTCCACAGTTCTCCACACAGCACTCCGGCGTGTTCCGCAGGCTCTCCACAGAGTTATCCACAGGGCCGTTTGTTGGGGATAACTCTGGGGCCGTACGTTGGCCCAGCGACTCGGGGATGTCGGTTGCCGGGGGTAGAAACAGGGGTGCGGGTTCCCGCCGGTGGGTGCTGTCCCGCCGGTCCAGGTCCGTGTCGTCAACAGAGGAGAGCGTGTGTCGATCGCACATCTTGAGCCCGCACCGCAGGACTACGCGGAGCGCGGCATGGAACGCACCCCGCCGCACGACATGCTCGCGGAGCAGTCGACCATCGGTGGCATGCTCCTGTCGAAGGACGCCGTCGCCGACGTCATCGAGACCGCCCGAGGCGTGGACTTCTACGTCCCCAAGCACGAGGTCATCTTCGACGCCATCCTGTCGCTCTACTCGCACGGTGAGCCCACCGACGTCATCGCCGTCACCGACGAGTTGACCAAGACCGGACTGCTGTCCCGCGCCGGCGGCGCCGAGTACCTGCACAGCGTCACGAGCATGGTGCCGACCGCCGCGAACGCCGGCTACTACGCCGGCATCGTCGCCGAGAAGGCGGTGCTCCGCCGCCTGGTGGACGCCGGCACCCGCATCGTCCAGATGGGCTACGCGTCCGAGGGTGAGGTCACCGACCTCGTCAACAGTGCGCAGGCCGAGGTCTACAACGTCGCCGGTGGTGTGCAGACCGAGGACTACGTCCCGCTGACCGACGCCATCTCCGCCGCGCTCGACGAGATCGAGGCCGCCAAGGGCCGCGACGGCCAGATGACGGGCGTGCCGACCGGGTTCGCGCAGCTCGACGGCCTGACGAACGGCTTCCACCCCGGACAGCTCATCATCGTCGCCGCCCGACCGGCCCTCGGTAAGTCGACGCTGGCGCTCGACCTGTGCCGCGCCGCCGCGATCAAGCACGACCAGACCGCCGCGTTCTTCTCGCTCGAGATGGGTCGCGCCGAGATCGCCATGCGTCTGCTCTCCGCCGAGACCAGCGTGCCGCTGCAGAACATGCGCAAGGGCACCGTGGACTCCCGCGACTGGACCACCATCGCGCAGACCCGCGGTCGCATCAACGACGCCCCGTTCTTCATCGATGACTCCCCCAACATGACGCTCGTCGAGATCCGCGCCAAGTGCCGTCGACTCAAGCAGCAGCACAACCTGAAGCTCGTGGTCATCGACTACCTGCAGCTGATGACCTCGGGCAAGAAGGTCGAGAGCCGCCAGCAAGAGGTCTCCGAGTTCTCGCGTGCCCTGAAGCTGATGGCCAAGGAGCTCCAGGTTCCGGTCATCGCCCTGTCGCAGCTGAACCGTGGTCCGGAGCAGCGTGCCGACAAGAAGCCGGCGATCTCCGACCTCCGTGAGTCCGGCTCCATCGAGCAGGACGCTGACATGGTCATCCTGCTGCACCGTGAGTCGGCGTACGAGAAGGACAACCCGCGTCAGGGTGAGGCGGACCTGATCGTGGCGAAGCACCGTAACGGACCGACGGACACCATCACCGTGGCGTTCCACGGGATGTTCTCGCGGTTCGTCGACATGCCGCAGTAGGCGCGTTGTCGCCGCGCACGCAACTTGTCTCCTTCGCGTTTGACTTGTCGCCCCTATCACGAGCTGAGACCCGTCGGTCCGCCACTCAACGCGACCGTCGGTCAACTCGTGCAGCGACTCCGCATCGCTGACTGCCCATGTGAGACCGATGCCGCTGGGGGTGGGTACCTCAGCCCCGCTGCAACCTCGGCATGGCAGTCGGCTTCGCGTTCATTGCGATGCCGCCGCGTCCGGTGACCGACCCCCTTCCGACGCGGTCACCGGAGAGGGCGGAGCCCGGTGGTCGACGAAGCCTCTTCACCGCGGAAGCAAACTAAACCTTTCATCCGGTATAGTTTGGAGGATGCACCTCTCCTCGCGTCGCAGATGGACGCTGCTCGCCGTGGTCACAGCGTCGTTGCTGCTGATCTCCTTGGACAACTCGATCCTCTACACGGCCCTACCGACCCTGACCGAGGAGATCGGCGCCACCGCGAACGAGGGTCTGTGGATCATCAACGCGTACCCGCTGGTCATGGCGGGTCTGCTGCTGGGAGCAGGAACGCTCGGCGACCGCGTCGGGCACCGGCGGATGTTCCTGATCGGGATGAGCATCTTCGGGATGGCGTCACTGGTTGCTGCGTTCTCGCCGAACCCGGAGGTCCTGATCGCAGCACGAGCGATCCTGGCGGTTGGTGCGGCATCGATGATGCCGGCGACGTTGGCGTTGATCCGGGTGGCATTCACGAACGACCGTGAGCGCAACGTGGCGATCGCGGTGTGGGGCAGCGTCGCGGTGCTCGGCGGTGCGCTGGGGCCGATCGTCAGCGGTCTGCTGCTCGAACACTTCTGGTGGGGGTCAGTGTTCCTGATCAACGTACCTGTCGCCGTCATTGCCCTCGTCGCCGCCCTGTTCCTCGCGCCGCCGAACGACCCTGATCCGACAAAGAAGTGGGATTTGCTTTCGTCGGTGTACGCGATGATCACGCTCGTCGGGGCAGTCGTTGCGATCAAGGAAATCGCACATCGTCCCCCGTCGGCGCTCGTGATCGGTGGGGCGCTGGCCGCCGCGGTCATCGGTGCCGTGCTGTTCACTCGCCGTCAGGACCGGTTGCCGTATCCGTTGCTCGACTTCACCATCTTCCGGAACCCCGCGTTCTCTTCTGGGCTTCTCGGGGCTGGCCTGGGCATGTTCGCGTTCGCGGGCGTCCAACTCGTGACGACGCAGCGGTTCCAGCTCCTCGAGGGCATGACCCCGTTCCACGCGGGTCTGCTCGTGGCGCTGATCGCCGTGGGGACCCTCACCACCTCGCTCGCTGGCGGTTTCATGCTCCACCGGGTCGGTCTACTTCCCCTCATCGCGGGCGGACTGGCGCTCAGCGCCGTCGGTGTGGTGATCATCTCGGTGTCCTTCCACTCTCTGAACGGCTGGCTGTTCCTGGGGCTGATCGTCCTCGGCGCCGGCTCCGGCGCGACGATGTCGGTCGCGTCCACGGCGATCGTCGGCAACGTGCCCGCCCGACGTGCCGGCATGGCTTCTTCCATCGAGGAAGTGTCGTACGAAGTGGGGAACCTCAGCGCTGTCGCGATCCTGGGCAGCATCGTGACCGCGATCTACTCCGCACTCGTGCGGCTCCCGAGCGGCACCGTGAACGCTGATCAAGCGCGTGAGAGTCTGTCCGCCGCGGCGGAAGCCGCACGAGCTTCGGACGATGGCCGCAGCATCCTCATTGCCGCCGGCAGCGCGTACGACACGGGTTACTTCGTGGTGATGGTTATCGTCGCATCGGTACTCGGTGTTGGTGCCATCGTCACCGGAATCCTTCTCCGCAGACACGGACCGGGATCGAACGCGACCATCCTGGACGCAGACCACTGACCTGGAAGGGCCTCTTCATGCGCGAGAGCAAACGCACCCTCGTTCTCGAATCGGCGGCACGGATCGTCGAGTCCTCGGGGATCACTGCGGTCACGTTCGACTCCGTTGCTGTCGAGTCGGGCCTCACCAAGGGCGGCCTGCTGTACCACTTCCCGACCCGGGAAGCCCTCCTCGAAGCGCTCCACGAACACGAAGCCGCTCGCTGGGAACAGCAGCTCCTCGATGCCCTTGAGGTGCCGTTCGACACCTCGACACGGGAGCAGCGTCTCGCGGCGTACGTGGCAGTGTCCATGCGGTCCGCCTCGACAGCGGAACTCATGCTCCTGCTCGAGGCGACGTTCACGCCGACGCACGCTGCGTCCTGGCGGACCGTCCTCAACCGGTGGACCGTCGGCGATGCAGCCGCCGCGGCCTCGATGCCGATCGACCACCTCATCGTGCGGCTCGCGGCGGACGGGTTGTGGATGCACGAGGCGCCCGCTGGCTTCGCGTTCGACGCCGCGACCCGAGAAGCGCTCCGCGAACGTCTCACGGAACTCCTCACCCGCTCAACCGAGGCCGACGGCGTCCGGTAGCCGATCCCCTATCAAGACCGTCGTAGCGCCGTCGAGACGGCGACAAGATGTCTGGTCAAGTCGAGTGACACGCGCGCCGACTGCGAGTCTCATGAACCGGGGTTGGCGACAAGTAGCGAGCCTGTCGACAGCGTGGGCTGTCGTCCGCCAGCTAACTTGTCCGACTGCCACTCAACGTGTCTGAAATACGGAGATGGACACGTTGTTTGGCAGCGCGAACGGGTTGATCCGACCGCAAGGCGACTGAGCCTTCGTTCGTCCCGAGGCGTCCGTAAGGCGGGGGTGACTTGCGAAAGTTCGCGGACCACCCATGTGAGACAGCGTTGGCCTCGACGCAGGGCGGTAGGAGTCGGCGTCGTCTGCGGTACTCGTCAGCCGACTGGAGGACCGGCTATCGAGACAGGTCAGATAGCCCGCAACCGCTCGATGGTTCAGTAGGTTTGGGTCCAACGGGGGCGTCGAACAGGCGACGCAGGAGCGGGACCCCGGGTTCTCGACGACACGGGGCACGAACTCGAACGGTGCCTCGTGTGAACTCTTCCCGGCGAACACGACGAAGAGTCAACCGCTGGACCAGTGCTTCAGATAGCGTGCGGTTCACCGTCAGCGCGGCTGTCGCGCGGGGTGATCGACCAGGAGACGGAGCAGCACATGTCACAGGAGGACAGCGCCCGCGCGGGCGCTCAAGCTGCCATCCCGGACGATGAGGTTTTGGACGTTGCGGTCGTGATGCCACGAGGGTCGACGTTCGCCAGCGTTTTGGGCGCGGTGGCAGGGTCCGAGCTCGGCGGATCCGCCACCAACGCCACCGCCTGGGGTGTGACCGGTGGACTCCTCGCCCAGCGAGCAAACAGCGCTCGGCGCGGCAGCTACCCGTCCATCGTGCTCGCGCTCTCGGCGACCCGGCTCTACGTCCTCGGCCGGAGCTCAACCGCGCTTCTTGGGGGATGGAAGGACCTTCATCCCGTTGCGCACATCGATCGGTCTCAGCTCACCGTGCGCAGGCACCACCGCGGCACCGTGTCGGTCATCGAACTCACCGACGACGCCACCGGTGTGACACTCGAGTTCGAATCGAAGACCATCGGCAGTCTCGGGCTCAGGGACCTCCTCGGCACGATCGATCAAGGTCGGCCGCCACAGGCCTGAGCGCACGGGCAAGAGTTTTGCTCGTCGAGCACTAGGCAACGAGCCGCGTTCGCTGTACCTTTCGAGCAGTACAGGAAGTTCTCGGGGGAATGCGATCAGGCACTCCCGCTCAGGCCCCGCACGCAACCGCTGCGTGCTCTTCATGGGTTGACCGCGCAGCACTAGTTCGACGCAAGCCTGCCCATCTGCACCATCCGCGTAGGGAACGGAAAGCAGTCATGAACAAGCAGCAGCTGTCGAACGAAGTGCCGCCGACGGCCGGCTGGCGGGGATTCTGGGACCGAGGGGGGTTCTGGAAAGCCGTCCTCGCAGCCATCGTATATATCGGCTTGTACGAAGGCTTCTCCAGCTTCGTGCTCGCACCGCTCTTCGCTGACTCGGTCGATCCCAGTGACCCCCTCGCGAATCCGAGGAGTGTCTTCCTGGGCCTGACTGCTGCACTTATCTTCGGCAGCGTCGTCCTGGTCCTGTTCGGCCTCAGTCTCCGATGGATTCCGCGACCGCTGTTCGGCGCTCAGCCCGTCCGTGGACGCTGGTGGATGTGGCTCGCCCCGATCCTTGTCCTCATCCCGATCGTGTTCCACCTCATCGGCACCGACTACTCCCGCTACACCCCCAGCGTGGCCTTTACCATCCTCTTCACAGGCCTCTTCATCGGCTTCGCTGAGGAGGTCCTCTGCCGCGGATTCGTGGTCGTGCTCCTGCGACGGCACGGGTACAAAGAATGGGCGGTGATGGCGCTGTCGTCGATCATCTTCGGCCTCCTGCACTCCGCCAACGCGCTGGGAGGTCAGGCTGTAGGTTCCGTCGTGATCGAGGTGCTGTACGCGATCCCGTTCGGAGTCTGCATGTACATCACCCTGCGTGTCACTGGCCACATCATCTGGCCAATCCTGCTGCACGCGTTCACCGACCCGACGACGATCCTCGCAAGCGGGGGAATCGATAACTCGGTCGCGGGGACCTCGAACCTGCCGCTTCTGATCGCGACGATCGGAACGTTCGGATACCTCGCGTTCGCACTCGTCGCGTTCATCTCCACCCGCGGTGACGCAGAGGGACGCGCGGACGCACACGAGGGTCCTCGCCGTCACGCGGGCACCGGCATCGAGAACGAACGCTCGACGCACGGCACACCGACCGCCGCCTAGCGTCCGGCGTGCGGCCCGACAGCACTCCGCCGCGTGATGGGACCGCGGTGACGCCCGCGCACATTGTGAACCGTTGCAACATCTGTGTCGACGTCAGAATGGGGGCAATCGTGAGTGATCGCAGCCGCGCGGACGAATGGGATCGGCGTATGCCCGCTGACGGCCGTTGAGCGGTACAACCCTCGACCGGGCCTGCGTAGCTGGGTATAGACAGCAAGCTCCCGGTTCAACAAAGGGCCGAAGAACGGCCGCAGGCACGGCGCCGCTGCGCGGGGCGGGAAATGGGATGCAAGACGCTGCCGATGAGGCCGTGTTGGCGAGGTCAACACCCTGGTCGATGACGTCCTCGGCAAGCCTGCGGACGCTACCAGGACGTGCCCCCCCCGGAGTGGCGCGACCACCTCGCCCCACGTCTGATCCTGAGCACAGCAACCCACCGCGCGGAGTCTCATCAGCCGACCGTTCAGCGGGACAATGCGGGATACGAGGAGGATGAGTCGGTGCGAGTGATGAGGATCGGCCCACAGAGCTTCGAGGTGTCTGCGGTGCACGAGGCGGAATGGGCGTCCCTCGCTTCAGAAGCGACGCGAGCGGCGCGGGTGGGCGAGCGGCCGGTTCCGACTGTGTGGTTCCGGACCGACACCGGGGCCGTCGGATCGCTGCCCGTGTCCGACAGGTTCCCGGTGCGCTTCATTGACGAGGACGATCCGGTCGGTTTCGTCGGGACCGAGACACTCCTCGGGCCCGAAGCAGGACCACCGGCGCCAACCACGACCCAGTAGGGGATCGGCTACCGCGACCGCCGTAGAGCCGTCGAAACGGCGACAAGATGTTCGGGCAGATCGAGAGACACGCGTGGCGATGCCGAGACTCGTGAGCCGAGTTGGCGACAAGTAGTGAGTCCGTCGACATGGGCGCGCGACGCCTCGCCAACGTCGCATCGACTAGCGGGCGATCGTGAGGACCCCGTTGTCCTCGCGGATGCGGCCGTCCTTCGGGACCCACACGCGCAGGCCGTCGAGCCTGCCCGTGGTGAAGGACGAGGCGTCGTCCTGCAGCAGGTTGGTCACGGCCTCCGGTGCGGGGAGCCGCCGGTCGCGTCCGACGACGATGGCGACGTAGGGGCCGCGGTCGAGTCGGTTGGTGCCGTGGTCGCCGACGTACGGCTGGAAGAGCGTGGGAGTCGCCGACACGAACAGGATCCGACCGTCGGGCACATCGTGTTCCTCGAGGTACCCGGGCAACAGCGCGATCCCGGTCGGGTGCGCCCGCGCGACGGCCTGGCTCACCCGGAACGAGGGGACGACGAGCGTCGCGACGAGGACCAGCACGACCGGGACGGTCAGTGCCCTCGGGGGGACGGTGGCGAGGCGTGCGAAGCCGATGGCGGCAAGGACCAGCAGGAACGGCATCCACGCGGTGTAGTAGGTCGGCAGCGCGATCTTGGCGACGACGACGTAGAACACGACGAGCAGTACCAGGGATGCGGCCACGTACGCGACCAGGCGGTCCGCCCGCACGACCAGGGCAGCGAGCACACCGATCGCGAGGACGACGAGCATCGCCTTGCCCGTGCCGTCGAGCAAGAACCGGAAGCTCGCCCACCACGGTGCGAACGTGTAGATCTGCCCATCGATCGTGATCGGGTGCCCGTTGGTGTTCTGCCCCTCCTGGAACGCGACCATGTACTGGATCGCGGAACGGATGCCCATCGGGACGTACAGAGCGACGAACGTCACCGTGAAGGCGGCGACCCAGAGCACGCCGCCGACGAGGCCCTTCCGCCATGCCTTGAACACGACCGGGAGCAGCAGGAACGCCGGGAGCAGCACGATGGTCGACAGCTTGGACGTGACCGAGGCAGCCATGAGCACGCCGGACACGGGAGCGAGCCACCAGGCCCGTTCGCTGCGGATCCACCACCACGCGGCGACGATCGCGAACACGGCGAAGGCCGTCATCACCGGGTCGAGCAGGGCGAGCCGGTCGACCCGGGCACCCGCACCACCACGCGGAGTCAGCCACCACAGCGACGCCGCCAGCAGGGCACCCCAGTACCCGATCTCGCGACGCAGCCACAGGTACAGGACCACGCCGACCGCGAAGGTGAGCACGCCGACGAGGATCCGCGGCCCGATCGGACCCTGCCCGGTGAGGAGCTGCACGAGCCCGAACAGGTACTTGGCCGTCGGCGGGTGTTCGCGGTTCGCGGCGAAGTCTCCGTGGACGTACTGCCACCCGCTCTGCAGGTAGATGTTCTCGTCGCCGGTGATGTTCGAGCCGGCCAGGTTCCAGAAGCACTGGTAGAGCGCGGCGATCACGACGAGGGAGGCGATCGTCAGGCGGAGGCGGAGGTCGCCGGCGAACCCGGACACTCGTGATGGCACCAGACGAACCTACTGGCCCTCCGACCGTCTTTGGCATCGACGTGTTAGGTTGTGCACAACCTAATGGAGCGCAACGTGAAACTCACCAGCTGGATCGACCTCGTCACCGGTGGCCTGCTCGCCGGGCACGGCATCGCCACGGTTCGCCGCACCCCGCTGCGCGCTCGAGCCCATCAGATGCAGCGACGTGGATTCGAGCCGGGCGTCCCACACGCGCTCGGCATCCCTGGCCTGGAAGTCCTGTCCGGGCTCGGACTCGCCACCGCGGGGGTTCGCCGTGCATCCGTGAACGACCTGGTCGGCACCGGCTCCGCCATCACGGTGACAGCCCTCGGCGGGACCCGGCTCGTGATCGACCGCGAAGACGGCTCGGTGACGAGCACGACCGGCGGTGCTGCCGCACTCACACTCGCCGGCGTGCTGCGGCTGCTCACCTCGACCCGCGGCCGTCCGGTCGCGCGGATCCTCACGCTCGGTTCCGCCGCTGCCGCGATCACGTTCGAGGCCGCACGCCGACGCCGCGTCCTCCGCAGCCGCTGACCTCGCCCCCCACTCCACCGAACCCCACCACGACCGTGAAAGGCACCACCCCGATGGCAACCCGCACCCCCGCAGTCCGCTCCACCCGCCCCCGGACCATCGTCCGCATCCTGTTCGGTGCGATGCTCACCTGGGCCGGCATCAGTCACCTGACGGTGGCCCGCGAGGAGTTCCAGGCGCAGGTGCCGAAGTTCGTGCCGCTGCCGACGGACGTCACGGTGATCGCCTCCGGTGTGGTGGAGATCTCCCTCGGGGCTGCGCTGATGCTCCTGGCTCGGCGTCAGGTGACCGTCGGGTGGGTCGTCGCGGTGTTCTTCCTCGCGGTCTTCCCCGGCAACATCGCGCAGTGGATGCACCACCGTCACGGGTTCGGCCTGGACACCGACACCAAGCGCTTCGTCCGCCTGCTGTTCCAGCCCGTGCTCATCGCTGTCTCGCTGTGGGCGACGAACGCGCTGCGCAAGCGCCGCTGAACCGGCCCGCGCGAGCGCCACTGACCGACGCTGCACCCGCGCGACCGTGACCATGGGGCAGAATCGGCCCCATGAGCGGGGACGACATGGACCAGCCGCGCGTGGTCGCGGTGAGCAAGGACGGCGAGCACCGGTTCAGCAAGCCGTTGGTCGACGCGGTGACGCTCGTGGCGGGGTGGGGCATCGAGGGTGATGCCCACGCCGGCACGACCGTGCAGCACCGCTCCCGGGTCGCCCGTGACCCCTCCCAGCCGAACCTGCGCCAGGTCCACCTGCTGCACGCCGAGCTGTTCGACGAGGTCGCCGAGGCCGGGTTCAGTGTCGAACCGGGACAGATGGGCGAGAACGTCACGACCAGTGGCATCGACCTGCTCGGGCTGCCCGAGGGAGCAGTGCTGCACCTCGGCGACGACGCCTCCGTGCAGGTCACGGGCCTGCGGAACCCGTGCCAGCAGATCAACGGCTTCGAGCCGGGGCTCCTCCGTGCCGTGTTGGGGCGTGCCGAGGACGGCACGGTCGAGCGCAAGGGCGGGGTGATGAGCGTCGTGCTCACCGGTGGCACGGTCCGGCCGGGCGATCGCATCCGGGTCGAGCTCCCCGACGGTGAACGACGACCCCTCCAGCCCGTCTGATGACGCAGCGCGTGCGACGCGTCCTGGTACTCGGCGGAACCGGTTGGCTCGGGCGGACGATCGTCGACGAGCTGCTGTCCGAGGGCGCCGACGTCACCTGCCTCGCCCGGGGCACGACCGGCAACGTTCCGGAGGGAGCGCGCTTCGTCCAGGCGGATCGAGCCCTGGCCGGCGCGTACGAACAGGCCACCGGGAACTGGGACGAGGTCATCGAGCTCGCCAGCGCCCCCGAACTCGTCGCCCCGGCGCTCGACGCCCTCGCCGACCGGGCCGCGCACTGGACCCTGGTGTCGACGGTCTCGGTGTACGCGGACAACGACGAACCGGGCGCCGACGAGTCCGCCCTGCTGGTGGAGCCGAAGGACCCGTCCGAGTACGCCGACGCGAAGGTCCTCGCCGAGCGCATGACGCGGCTCCGGCTCGGGTCACGGCTGCTCATCGCACGCCCGGGGCTGATCGTCGGCCCCGGCGACCCGAGTGACCGGTTCGGGTACTGGCCGGCACGCCTCGACCGCGGTGGGCCGGTGCTGGTGCCGACGACGGCGGAGCGGTTCGTCCAGCTGATCGACGTCGCGGACCTCGCTGCCTGGCTCGTCCGGGCCGGGCGCGACGGGTTCGTCGGCACGGTCAACGCGGTGGGCGCTCCGGTGCCGATGCAGGTCTTCTTCCGGTGCGTGGCGGAGGTCACCGGGTTCGACGACGAGCTGGTCGCGGTCGACGACGACGTCCTGCTCGCGCACGACGTGGCCTACTGGGCCGGCCCCCGATCGCTCCCCCTGTGGATCCCGGTGTCGGAGGGCGGGTTCTCGCAGCGCTCCGCGGGGGCGTTCAGGGACGCCGGCGGGGTGACCCGACCCCTCCGGGACACCGTCGTGCGGGTGCTCGAGGACGAGCGTGCCCGCGGGACGGATCGGGAACGCCGTGCCGGCCTCACCTCGACAGAGGAGCGGGCGATCCACACGAGGTAGACGCGCGGTCCCACGCGCGAGATCAGGACGCAGCGGCAGCCTGCTCGTACAGGCTCGTCGCCAGGTCGTTGAGCACCTCGTGCAGTTCACCCTTGTGCGCCCCGTCGACGGCCCGGAGCATCGCGGCGTACCGCTCCTGGTAGTCCGACACGACGACATCGCCCGGGGATAGCAGCCGCAGCAGTGAGCCCCGGCGATCGGCGGGGTTCGGTGCGCGCTCGAGCAGGCCGGCGGCGCTCATCCGGTCGATCATGTTCGTCACCGCGCCCGAGGTCAGTCCGAGGTACCCGGCGACCTCGGTCGGCGTGGAGTACCCGGTGTCACTGATGAGCACCAGGGCGCGGAGGGCGTTCTCGTGCACGCCTGCACGCGCGCTGAGCTGACTCACCAGGCTCGCGTTCGCACGCACGACGGCGGTGAACGCGGCCATGAGATCGGCCGCGTCGTCGTCGTTCGGTGCTGCTGCCACGAGGGCCTTCTTCCGTGTCGGGGACCGGGGGACAAGGTGCGTCCCCCGCACTGGGGTAAGTATACGAGTGGTCAACTTGGTGAATCAGTGACTATCTTAACCATTGAAGCAAAACAGCCCGAACGCCTTGCTCCCCCCGACTTCCTGCAACCACCACCGAACGAAGAGGTACCCCGTGTCCACCAAGCTCCGCACCTCCGCACTGAAGCGGATCCGCTTCGCCCCCGTGGCCCTCCTCGCGGGTATCTTCGCCGCCGTCCTGCTCTCCCTCTCGCTCACCGGCACCCTCTCTGGGTTCGCCGCGAGCATCACGAACAGCAGCAACACCGCCGCCAGCGGCACGCTGATCATGCAGGAGCAGAACGCCGGCGCGACCGTCACCTGCCTCAGCACCGACGGCGGCTCCGTCTCGACGAACTCGGCGACCTGCTCGACGATCAACAAGTTCGGCGGCAGCACGACGATGACCCCGGGCAACACGGTCAACACCGCGATCTCGATCAAGAACACCGGCACCGCGAACGCCAGCACCTTCACGCTGAACCCGGGCGCCACGTGCACCCAGTCGGCCAACGGCTCGGCCAACGGCACCGCGACCGACCTCTGCGCCAAGATGAACCTCGTCGTCACCTCCGGCTCGACCACCGTCTTCAGCGGCACCCTCGCCAGCTTCAAGGGTGCGGCGGCGTCGGCCTTCACGATGCCGCAGGCTCCGGCCGCCGGCGCGAGCGTCCCGTTCAACTTCGCCGTGACCCTGGACTCCTCGGCGGGCAACACCTACCAGGGCCTCGCCGCCTCGGTCCCGATGACCTGGACCTTCACGGCCTGATCCGACCCCCATCACCCTTCCCCCAGACCGGCGACGCTCGGCCGACCCCCCTCCGGTCGAGCGTCGCCATTCCCCTGAATCCCCGGAGCAGAGCCCATGAGCCAGACCGCAGCGATCCCGCTCAGCGGCACGCTCGACCGCCCGGTCCTCCGCGGCCGTCAGGTCACCCGCTCCGAGACGGTCCTCGCGTGGTCGGTCGCCGCGATCGCCGCACTGCTCCTCACCGCCGCTGTCCTGTTCCTCTCCGCCGGCGGCCGCTGGTTCGTCGTCGAGACCCCCTCGATGGGCGAAGCCGCCCCGGTCGGCACCCTCGTCCTCGACCTGCCGGTCGACGTCGCCACGCTCAGCGTCGGCGAGATCGTCTCGTTCGAGACCTCCGCCAACCCGGACGTCGTCTACACGCACCGCATCGTCTCGATCGACGCGGACGGCGGGCTCCACACCCGCGGTGACGTCAACGGCGCGACCGACCCGTGGACGCTCACCCAGGCCGACGTGATCGGCACCCCCGCGCTCCTGGTCCCGCGCATCGGCTGGCTGCTCCGCGCTGCCCCGATCCTGCTCATCGGCACGCTGATCATCCTGACCCTGACCAGCGCGTTCACCGACCGGGTGACCCGCACGTGCCTGCGGATCGCGGGCAGCGCCCTCACCGTTGCGTACGCGGCGTTCGTGTTCAAGCCGTTCGTCAACGTGACGACGATCACGAACACCTCGAGCCCGACCGGCGTCGAGGCCACCGTGATCTCGTCGGGGATCTTCCCGGTCCGCGTCGACGCCCACGGCGGCAACAGCGTCCACCTGGTCGACGGCGAGATGGGCCGGGTCGTCATCCACGAGCTGACGAAGAACGGGCACTACCAGCTCATGTCGAACATCGACCTCGACCCCCTGGGTTGGGTCGCCCTGTTCGCCGTGTGCCTCGTGCCACTCGTGGCGTGCCTGGCGGTCGGTCGCGTCGAGGCGGTGCGTCCCTCGTGATCCTCCGTCGCCTGCGCGACGGTCGCGTCGTCGCCGTCCTGCTCGTGGTCGCCCTGGCCGTCGTCGTCCTGCTGAACCAGTTCGCCCCGACCCGCTCGGCGTACACCGCCCGCGTGACCAACAGCGCGAACACGGCGGCGACCGCCCCGTACTTCACGTGCACCGGTGCCGTCGGCGCCGACACCGCGAACGCGCTGTTCGCCTACCGCCTGACCGAGGCTTCGGGATCGAAGACGGCCACCGACTGGTCCGGTCGTGGCGCGAACGGCACCTACCAGGGCACCATGACCGCGACCACGCCGAGCCCGAACGCCTGCCCCCGCGACAGCGGGAGCGCCTACGCGCTCAACGGGTCCACGAGCTACGTCTCCACCCCGCGCTCCTACGCCAACCCCACGACCTTCAGCGAGGAGGTCTGGTTCCGCACCACGGTCGCCGGCGGCATGCTCATCGGCTTCGGCAGCAGCCAGACCGGCGCGTCGAGCCAGCACGACCGGAAGCTCTACCTGACCACGACCGGCCAGCTCGCGTTCGGCACGTACAACGGCGCCACGCAGGTCCTCACCTCGCCGAAGGCCTACACCGACGGCGCCTGGCACCACACCGTCGCCACGATGTCGCCCACCAACGGGATGCGCCTGTACGTCGACGGCACGCTCGTCACGTCGAACGCGGCCTTCAAGAGCCCCGAGAACTTCACCGGGTACTTCCGCGTCGGCTACGACGTCGTGAGCGGGTGGCCGGGTGCCACGAACAACCCGTACTTCACCGGGTCGATGCGGTACGCCGCCGTCTACGGCACCGAACTGACGGCCAGCCAGGTCGCCGCACACGCGGCCGCCGGTTCCTGACGGACTGGCTGACGGCCTGGAGGCGCACCGCGGCGCCGCCACGGGCCTCCAGGGCGTCCCCTGGTCACGTCGACGACGTGGGCCGGGTTGTCGGACCGGGCCCACCAACCCGCGGATTCGGGCCGACGAATCCCGCTGATCAGGCCTTTTCGTGCCCCGGACCGTGCCAGGATCGTCAGGTCCTGAGACGTCGGAGTCTCCATCCGACCGTCTCGAAAGGCGCTGCCCCCATGTCGTTCTGGGCCCTGTTCCTCATCGCGCTCGGCGTCTCCGCGGACGCCTTCGCCGTCGCCCTCGGCAAGGGCCTGCACATGAAGCGCTTCGACGTGCGGCACGCGATCGTGATCGCGCTGACGTTCGGGGTGTTCCAGGCGGTGATGCCGTTGCTCGGCTGGCTGCTCGGGTCGGCGTTCGCGCAGTACATCGCGGCCTTCGACCACTGGGTCGCGTTCGGGCTGCTCGCGCTGATCGGCGGGAAGATGCTGTGGGAGGCGTTCTCGAAGCACGAGGACACCGAGCAGGACACCGATCGGCTGCCGGTCCGCGAGCTCCTCGTGCTGGCGGTCGCGACCAGCATCGACGCCCTGGCGGTCGGCGTCACCCTGGCGTTCCTGCCCGTGTCGATCGGCGGCGCGGTGCTGCTCATCGGGATCACGACCGCGGTGCTGTCGTTCGTCGGGGTCCTGGTCGGTCGCCGTGTCGGCGCCCGCTTCGGCAAGCCGGCGGAGATCGCGGGCGGCGTCGTCCTGATCCTGATCGGTCTGAACATCGTGCTGGAGCACACCGGCGTCATCGGCTGAGGCCGCGGTCGGAACCGACACCGGACAGACGGGAGGCCCGTGGCGAGCTGCCACGGGCCTCCCGTCTGGTGCTGTTGGGTGTCAGTAACTGCCCAGGCTGCCCGCCGGAGCGTTCGCGACCACAGCGATCACGAAGATCACCCAGATGATGCCGAACACGAGCGACAGGGCGCTGATGATGATGCCGGCGAGGGCCAGGCCGCGGCCGCGCTCCCCGGTCTTCTTGATCTGCGAGAGCGCGATGATCGACACCACGAGGCCGGCGATGTTCACCACGAAGGCCAGGACGAACCCGACGATCGCCATGACGTTGAAGCGGTCGGACGACGGCTGCATCGGAGCGCCGTAGGGCTGCCCGCCGGCGGCGTAGGGGTTCGGGTTCTGCTGGTTGTACTGGGGCGTGCCGTCACTCATGGCGCCGCGTCCTCTCTGGTCAGGGGGATGTCTACACAGGAAACGTACAGGACCAGGGGGCCGCGATGTGCGGTGGGATCATCGGGGCATGGGACGGCTGCGCCGACACCTGCTGCACGGCGGCCGGTACGACGAGCGAGTACGCCGACCGGGCGGGCGGGCTGATCGAGGACCTGAACGCCGTGGCGCTCGAGCTGCGGGCCGTCGCCGAGGTCTGATGAGGCACTGACCGGCAGCGGCGCCCTCAGATGTCGAGCACCCCGTCCACCGCGTCCGACCGGTCGGCGATGTGCCCGCTGCTGATGTCCTCGTCCAGGTGCACGCCGACGTACGTCCAGTCCTGCACGTGCCCGGCGTCGTCGAACACCCGGTAGCGCCGACGGAGCCGCAGGTACGGCACGGTGCGGTGCTCGAACGACACCACGACCTCGGTCGCCGGCCACTCCCCCTCGACGGTGACCTCGACGGCTCGGTAGTCGCTCACCGACCGACGGGGTTCGGGGTGGTCGCGGGTCCACCGGATGTCGGGCTGGTCGAGTGCCTCGAACACGCCCACGAGGTCCGCGACCGCGCGCTCCCGTGCGGCAGCGTCCAGGTCGTGCAGCGGCCAGCGCGCGCCCTCGACGTCGGTCAGGTCGAACCGCTCCGTCCACGGTGCGAGGGCCGTTTCCTGTCGGTCCTGCTCGTCCTCCCACGACGTCTCGTCCTCGTCGTCCGCGGGGCGGGACGGCAAGTCCCCCGTGGTCACGGTGGCGGGCAGGCCGCCGGTCACGTCGAGGTCGACCTCGCGGGAGACGTAGACGACGTTCCGGAACACGGACGCGTCGGGCTCCAGTCGCGGACCGGTCGGTGCGTACCGGATGGTGAGGACCGAGCCGGTACGGCGGACGTCCTCGACCAGGTGGTCGACGGCGATCGTCGTCCGGCTGCCGTCGGTCCGCACGAGCACGAGCTCGGTCGGCGGAGTCGGCAGGGGTGGCGCGGGAACGGCCGGTGCTCCCGACCGACGAGGGAAGTCGTCCTCGTCGTCGGCGTCGGATCCGGCACTCCAGAAGTAGCGGGGGCCGTCATCGTCCGCGTCGTCGTCGTCCAGCAGCTCGGGGTCTTCGTCCTCCGGCTCCTCGCCGGCCGCCAGCGTCGCCGCCCACTCCTCCGGCGACGGCCAGAACGGCTCCGACGGCGCCCACGGCAGGGTCTCCGGGTCGACGCCGTCGAGCGGGTCGTCCGAGTCCCCGTCGTGGTCCTCCGGATCCTCGAGGCCGTCGTCCTCGGAGTCCTCGTCCTCACCCATCCACATCGACGCGTCACGCGGGTCGCCGATCCACAGCCCCTCGACGTCCGCCCCGAGCACGCGTCGATCACCGAGGTCGACCGTGCACGTCACCCCGGTCGGCGTGACGTGCACCGCGGTCCGGGACATCTCGTCGAGGTCGTCGCCCACTTCCTCGAGCGATCCGTAGACGACCCAGGCGCCCCCGTCGGTCGCGAGGACCCCGACCTCGTCGACCGCACCGTCCGGCAACGGGGCGTCCGGCCACGTCACCCACCGCACGTCGTCGCCCGTGACGACCGCCGCGACCGGTCGCGTGGCGTCCGGCACGATCGTCGCGTCACCGACGCCGACGGCGTCGATCGGCTCGAGGAAGCTGCTCATGCAGCGACCGTACCGCGGCCCTGTGGCCGGCCCGTGAACAGCCGGGAGGCCCGTGGCGGGCCCGCACCGCGCCTCCAGTCCGCCCGTTGCCGGTCCACCTGCCGGACCCGCCGCAGCGGTCGGGCGCATGATGGGCGGATGGCACGCATCCTCGTCACCGGATCCACCGACGGCCTCGGGCGGGGAACCGCCGACTCGCTGCTCCGCAGCGGACACGACGTCGTCGTCCACGCACGCAACCCGGCCCGCGCCGAGGCGGTCGCCGACCTGGTGGAGCGCGGGGCCGAACTCGTCGTCGCCGACCTGGCGGACCGCGACGCCGTGATCGCCACCGCCCGGGAACTCGACGCCGGCACCCCGCTCGACGCCGTCGTGCACAACGCCGGCGTGATCTCGGGCCGCTCCCTGGTGCCCGTCAACGTCGTGGCGCCGTACCTGTTCACCGCGTTGCTGCGCTCGCCGGAGCGGCACGTGTACCTGAGCAGCGGGATGCACCGGGGCGGCCGTCCGCGCCTGGACACCGTCGACTGGACCGGCGCTTCCGAGACGAACTCGTACTCCGACACGAAGCTGTTCGTGACGGCGCTCGCCGCCGAGGTGCCGCTCAGGCGCCCGGGCGTGCTGAGCAACGCCGTCGACCCGGGCTGGGTGGCGACCAAGATGGGCGGGGCCGGCGCTCCGGACGACTTCGAGCTCGGACACCGCACGCAGGAGACGCTCGCGACCGACCCAGACCAAACCATGACAGGCGGTTACTGGTTCCACGGGGAGCGGCAGGAACCGCACCCGGCGGTCGCGGACCAGCGGTTCCGCACCGAACTGCTCGACGCGCTCGCGACGGCCACCGGCGTCACACTCTGAGTCGCGCGCACCGCCGTCAGGAGCGGCGGAGCGTCTCGCTCGGGTACTCGCCGTGCCGGTCGGCGTACGCGGCGGAGAACCGGCCCGCGTGGGCGAAGCCCCAGTAGCGGGCGACGTCGGCGACGTTCGTGGTGGCCGGGTCGGACGCCAGCAGCTCGGTCCGGATGCGGTCGAGCCGCACCGAGCGGATGTAGGCGTTCGGCGACATGCCGAGCAGCCGCTGGAAGGCGGCCTGCAGGGCGCGGAGGCTGAGGTGCGCCATCCGGGCCAGGTCGGTGCTGGTGATCGGCAGGTGCGCGTGCTCGTGGACGTACTCGACGACCTGGCGGATCCGACGGTGCTGCGGCAGCAGGAGTTCGGGCGGCAGGTCGGCGGTGGCGCGGGGGTACAGCTCGAGCAGGGACACCGCGGCCAGCCGGCCCATCTCGGCCTGCAGCAGCGGGGACGCCTGTCGGTCCAGGGTCGTCGCGGAGATGAGCTGGACCGTCTGTCGCCACTGCCGGATCGCCGCGTCGTCGATCCGGGCGGTGTGGTCGAAGCGGCGGAGCGACAGGCCACGCTCGGCGGCGACCCCCTCGACGGCGGCGCGGTTCACCTGGACGAGCCGCTGGTCGTAGTCCTCGAAGCGGAACGGGAACGCCTCGTTCGGCCACATCTGCGGGCGTCCCGGCACCAGGTGGATGGCGGTGCCGCCGTCACCCAGGACGCCGAGCCCGCGGGTGATCCACTGCACGACGAAGTCGTCACCGGCGGGCATCTCGCCCGTCAGGCGTCCACCGAAGTGCACGGCGCGGAGCGTCATCGTGCCGTCGCCGGCTGCCGTGTACCGGTAGTCGAACCCGTCACCCGTGGTGTCGGCGTGCCACTCGATGCCGTCGTACGCGGTCGCGAGGGTCTGCTTCGCGGCTGCGAGGTCCGTGCCCTGCTCGTCGACCCGGATACGCGCGGGCTGCTCGGTGTCGTCGTTCATGTCGCTCGAGCAGTAGTTTCACACCCCGGTTCGGGGCCATCGTGCGATTGTCCAGATGCGGTCAGAACAGGGCGTCGCCCTCGTGCACCGCGAGCAACATCGCCGCAGCGGTCCGAGCCGTGCGGACCGGTTGCACCGAGCGGTGGACCGTCGCCTCGACGTGGGCTCCGTGGAGCAGCAGGGTGAGCGCCTGGCCGAGGTACGCCGGCAACGCGGCGGCCGCGCAGCGTTCGGCGACGTGCGCCTCGACCTGCCGCAGCTGGTCGTGCAGCAGGTCGACGAGGTCGGTCCCGTCGGCGGCTGCTCCTGCTCCGGCATGGGCCGTGTCGGACCACG
This sequence comes from Curtobacterium sp. MCLR17_034, assembly GCF_003234485.1. NCBI lineage: Bacteria > Bacillati > Actinomycetota > Actinomycetes > Micrococcales > Microbacteriaceae > Curtobacterium > Curtobacterium sp. MCLR17_034. Next base: position 290,269 of record NZ_QKTH01000001.1, on the reverse strand, counting down.
CCCGGTGCCCGTCGGCCACGAGTCGGTGCTCCAGGTGGGTGAACACGGCGAGCAAGCGGTCCCGGGGGTCGTCGAACGCGGCCTCGTGCTCCAGCAGCCCGCGCATCCACTCGTCGTGCCGGTGGCGGACGGTGTCGAGCGCATCGAGCGCTCCGAGCCCGACCGGCGCTCCGGACGAGGCGGTCGGTTCGGCCACGAGGGTGGTGCTGCTCACGCTGCCACGAAGAAGTCCGCGTACGTCGGGTCAGCCGGGACGCCCCGCACCACGCCGGACAGCCGTCGGGTGATGAGCGCCTCGAGTTCGGTGGGGGGTGTCAGGCCGCGGCGGCGCCACTCGAGGGGCTGGGCACGGAGTTCGTCCATCGCGTCGTCGTCGAACGGCTGGGCCACGGGGCTCATGCGCCGAGACCGATCACGACGACGGCCGCGGATGCCGTGGCGGTGACCGAGACGATCCCGGTCGCGGTCGCGGCGACCATGAGCGTCCGGAGCCGAGCCTGTTCGCGCATCTCGGTGAAGGGGCTGCGCTCGGAGACGCAGCGTGCACGGCGGGCCACTGCGGTGTGGGCGTGCTTCGGGGCGAGTGCGGTGTCGGTGGTGAAGGTGGTCGTGGTGGTCATGGCTCGGGCCCATTCCTCTCTGCGTCCTCGCCGGCGTCGGCGGTCCTGGCGATCGGGCTGGCATCGACGGTAGGTCGGGCTCCCCGGCGGTCGTGGACGAACCGGGGTCGGACGGCGAAAGTCGGACAGCCGGTGTGCGGAAGGTGTCCGGAAACGGCTCGCGCACCAGCGCGATCCGGCCAGGACGGTCCTGCGAAGGCGTTCGTGGCGTCCGGACCAGGATGGGCTCGACACGACGAACGGAGGACCCGGTGACCCTCGGCCTGCACAACGGATCGAGTGGGTGGCAGCGCGTGCGACGGCACGGCCTGCTCCTCGCGAACGTCGCCGTCTTCGTCGTGTGCTTCGTCGGCATGGGGTTCGCCGGGTGGCGGGTGTCCGCGGCGGACGCCCTCCAGCACGGTGAGGCAGCCGTGTCGCTCTGGGGCTTCCTGACGAGCGGGGACTTCGCCGAGGCCACGTTCGAGAACTGGGAGAGCGAGTTCCTGCAGATGGGCGCGTACATCGTGTTCACGGTGTTCCTGTTCCAGAAGGGGTCGAGCGAGTCCGAGCCACTGGACGAACAGAGCCCGCAGGACGAGGACCCCCGGGAGCACGCCGACGACCCGAAGGCCCCGTGGCCGGTGCGCCGGGGCGGGATCGTGCTCGTGCTGTACGAGAACTCCCTGCTGATCCTGTTCGCGGTGCTGTTCCTCGGCAGTGTCGTGGGGCACGTGATCGGTGGCGCTGCGGCCTACAACGAGGAGCAGCTCGAGCACGGCGACAGCGTGGTCTCGGGGTGGGGCTACCTCGGCACGAGCCAGTTCTGGTTCGAGTCGATGCAGAACTGGCAGTCGGAGTTCCTGGTCATCTCGGTGATGGTGATCGCCACCGTGTCACTCCGGCAACGAGGGTCGAGCCAGTCGAAGCCCGTGGCCGCACCGACGGAGCAGACCGGGGCCTGAGCTGGCCGAGACCGGACGGGAGGCCCGTGGCGGACCCGCCACGGGCCTCCCGTCCGGTCCGCACCACGCTGGTGCGGTAGGTTCCTGCCGAACGCAGTCCGCACGTGAGAGGGGGCGCCCGATGGCGCAGGGGCACCGCTCTCCGCCCACGATGAGCGACGTCGCCGCCGTGGCAGGTGTCTCGAAGAAGACCGTCTCGAACGTGCTGTCCGGCTACGAACACGTCTCCGTCCGCACGCGCGATCGCGTGATGGCCGCCGTCGACGAGCTCGGCTACGAGCTCAACGTGTCGGCCCGGAACTTCCGCGCCGGACGCTCCAAGGTGCTCGGGCTCGCGGTGCCGGAACTGCGGCAGGCGTACTTCGCCGAACTCGCCGACGCCGTCATCCGCGCTGCCGGAGCCGTGGGCTACACGGTGCTCATCGAGCAGACCGCGAGCGGCGTGCGCGAGGCGGACGCGATCACCCGGATGCGCGAGCACTCCATCGACGGCATCATCTACAGCCCGCTGACCGTCCGGCCGAGCGACGCCGCCGCACTCGAGGTGAAGTTCCCCCTGATCGTGCTCGGTGAGCCGATCCCGGACGCCCCCGTGCCGTTCATCGCCATGTCGAACGCGGACGCGCTGCGGGACGCGACCGCGCACCTGCTCGATGCCGGCCGCCGGTCGATCGCGTTCATCGGCTCCGACCCGTCCGGCCCCGTGCGCACGGCGCAGGAGCGACTGCGGGGCTACCGCGAGGCGCTCGACGACCACGGCCTGCCGTTCGCGCCCGAGCGGGTGGTGCCGACCGCTCTGTGGCACCGGGCCGAGGGGGCGGCGGCTGCGCGGCAGCTCCTCGACGCCGGCGTGCCGGTCGACGGGATCGTCTGCTGCAACGACGCGCTCGCGCTCGGGGCGATGAGTGCCCTGCAGCTCGCGGGCCGGACCGTGCCGGACGACGTCGCGGTCGTCGGGTTCGACGACATCGAGGAGTCGGCGTACTCGACCCCGGCGCTGACCACGGTGTCGGCCGACCTGGACCGCGTCGCGGCGACGGCGGTCGGAGTGCTCGTCGCCCAGCTCGAGGAGGGCGCCCCGGCGACACCCGGGGTGCTGCGCTCGCGCCACACGGTGGTGGTGCGGGCGTCGTCAGCGACCCGCTAGGGACGGGAGGCCCGTGGCGGACCCGCCACGGGCCTCCCGTCCGTCCCGGTGTCGCGTCTCAGGCCGCGACCGGCTCCGCAGGCCGGTCACGGAGCGCCGGGCAGTGCTCGGCGGTGGGGTGCTCGGTGATCGCGATGACCTGGTCGAGGCGCCCCCGGACCGCCTCGAGCTCGGCCAGCTGCGCGGTGATCCGGTCCCGCTCGGCGATGAGGAGCGCGAACGACTCCGGCGTCGACTCCCCACGGTCGACGCAGGGCAGCAGCTGCACGATCGTGCGGCTCGCGAGCCCGGCGGCGAACAGTTGCTGCACGAGCTGGACCCGCTCGACGGCGGCGTCCGTGTAGACCCGCTGCCCGCTCGCGGTGCGCGACGCGGTGAGCAGCCCCTGCTCCTCGTAGTACCGCAGCGAGCGGACGCTGACGCCGGTCTCTGCTGCGAGGTCACCGATGCGCATGGTGCTCCGATCCGGGCTTGCCCCTGACATGGATGTGAGGTCTTAGCGTAGCCGAGCCGCTGCGGGAGACACCCGCGCGGCAGGAGGAGACACCATGGACATCGCTGGATCGGTCGCACTCGTCACCGGCTCGAACCGCGGCATCGGACGCCGCTTCGCCCTGGAGCTGCTGGAGCGCGGGGCGTCGAAGGTCTACGCGACCGCACGTCGACCCGAGCTCGTGGACATCGAGGGCGTCGTCGCGCTGCCCCTCGACATCACCGACCAGGCCTCCGTCGACGCGGTGGCCGCAGCCGCGGGGGACGTGACGCTGCTCGTGAACAACGCCGGCATCTCGACGCAGGGCTCCCTGGTGACCGACGACCTGACCATCGTCCGGAAGGCCATGGACACGCACTTCTGGGGCAGCCTGTCGATGATCCGCGCCTTCGCACCGGTGATCGAGCGGAACGGCGGCGGCGCGATCGTCAACGTGCTGTCGGCCCTGTCGTGGTTCGCGGCGCCCGGCGCGGGTGGCTACGCCGCGGCGAAGGCGGCCGAGTGGAACATGACGAACGCCGTCCGCCTGGAGCTCGCCGACCGGGGCATCAGCGTGCAGGGACTCCACCTCGGTGCGGCCGACACCGACATGATGGGCGACTACGACGGCCCGAAGACGGACCCGACGGACGTGGCCCGTGCGGCACTCGACGGTGTGGAGCGTGGCGTGGCCGAGGTGCTCGTCGACGACTGGAGCCGGATGGTGAAGGCGTCGCTCGCTGATGCACCGGAGCCCTTCTACGCGCAGATGGCCTGAGCCGCCGCCCCTGACTGGGGGCGTGTCCCCGCAGCGCAGTCCTGGACCCGCTGCGTGGTCATCGGCGAGCATGGACCCCGATCAGGAGCGGGGGGCACGTCGCCTGCCGCTGGAAGGGAACCATGCGTCCTGTCAGGAACGCGCTGAGCACCGGGGCGATCGTCGCGATCCTCGCCGGCCTCACCATCACCGCAGCACCCGCCCAGGCGGCGACCCCGGGGGCCGGCGCGAGCTGCGCCCCCGGGACCCTGTCGGTGCAGACGCTCGAGAGCGGCTGCACGGCGACGTCCGGCACGGTCGTGACGCCGGACGGACGCACCTTCGCGCTCCCCGCGCCGGGTGAGAGCGTCATGGCGAGCAGCTCGGCCGCCCCCGGGGCGCCCGAGCTCGCCGACGTCCTCATCGCGAACAACGGCTCCGCCGGTGTCGCCGTCCGCGTCGACGAGGCCTGGACCGGTTCGGCCCCCGCCGTCCAGCAGGAGCGTGCGCAGAGCCAGGCCGCGACGGCACAGGCCGCCCCCGCCGCGACGACCGCTGCGACCACGAAGTGCACGAGCACGGCGTACAAGGCGTCCGGCTACACCTGGCCGAGCACGGTCAAGTGGTACTACAACCAGACCGGGCAGAAGTCGACGTACGCCAAGGACGCCCTGCGCAAGGGGGCGAACGCCTGGAACGGCACGATCTCGGCGTGTGACCGGACCGTCACGTCGACGGCGAAGAACGACTACCTGCGTCTCGCGACCCAGAAGCCCAACCTCACCGACCAGGGCGGCTGCTCGCGGAACAACGGCTACAACGTGATGGGCTGGGGCAAGCTCCCGACCGGGACCCTCGGTGTCACGTGCGTCTGGTTCGACGGCAACGGCAACGCCCGCGAGGCCGACCAGCGCTACGCCACCGGCTTCAAGTGGAGCTCGACGGCCACCTGCTCGGGTGCGCGCTTCGACACCCAGGTCGTCGCCACGCACGAGTGGGGCCACCTGTACGGCCTCGACCACGTCGCCACCGGCACCGGCCAGGTCATGGAGCCGTCCGGCGGCTACTGCGAGCTCGACGGCCGCACGCTCGGCCGTGGCGACATGACGGGTATCTCGACGCTCTACTGAGCTCGACGTTCTGCAGAGAGACGGACGGGGTCGTGGCGGAGAACCGCCGCGACCCCGTCCGTCTGTGGGTCTCGGTCAGTCCGCGTCGGCGCGCAGGAACTCCGCCACCGGAGTCGACCCCGTGTTGAACCGGAACGTGTTGCCGGCCGTGCCGGGGTTCTCGACCACGTCGGCGACCACGTGCGCCACGTCACCGCGCGGCACCTGGGTCGACGAGCCGTCCCAGTCGACGGAGCCGGTCGGCTCGTCGTCGGTCAGGGTGCTCGGGGCGACGATCGTCCACTGCAGCCCCGAGTCGCGGAGCACGGCGTCGGCGATCATCTTCGACTGCGCGTACGCGAAGAAGTCCTGGTCCTGCGGGACGCCGTGGTCGAGCTGCGAGCCTGAGAACGACACCATCACGTACCGGTCGACGCCGGCCTGCTTCGCCCCCTGGATCGACAGCACCGCAGCGTCGCGGTCGATCGCCCAGGTCCGGTCGACGGACCCGCCACCGGCACCGGCCGACCACACCACGGCGTCGTGCCCGCGGACGAGTTCGGCGAAGTCGTTCAGGGACTGCTGCTGGATGTCCGCGACGAGCGGTTCGCCGCCGTGCGCTCGGATCTCGTCGGACTGGTCGGCGTTCCGGATGACGGAGGTGACCGTGTGTCCGCGCTCGGACAGGATGCGGGTGGCGAGGAGTGCGACCTTGCCGTGGCCGCCGAAGACGATGACGTTGCTCATGGGCCGGACGCTACTCGGGGCGGCTCCGTGCCCGGGGAACGCCCGGGGAACGCCCGACGTCCGCCCGTCGCCCGCGATGCTCGGAACACCCGAGGTCACCGTGCGTACCGTCGGGGGCAACACGACAGGAGTCACGATGAGCAAGCAGCACGAGCAGCACACCCTGGTCCGCACCCTGGTCCTCGGCATCATGAGCGGCGGCCGGAGCGCCACCCCGCTCGCCGTCCTCGCACTGAACCACGACCGGTCTTCGCTGAAGGGTTCGTGGCAGCAGTGGAAGGTCTTCAGCACCCCGGTCGGCCGTGGGCTGCTCGTGGCCTCCGCCATCGGTGAGCTCATCGGCGACAAGCTGCCGAAGACCCCGAACCGCATCGCCCCCTCGGCACTGCTCGGACGGGTCGCGTCCGGTGCCCTCGCCGGTGCCGCCCTCGGCACCACCGGCAAGCGCGACCTGCGCATCGAGGGCGCGATCCTCGGTGGCGTCGGTGCCCTCGTCGGCAGCTTCGTCGGCTGGGGTGCTCGCAAGGCCCTCGGGGGTGCGGGCCTGCCCGACCCCGTCGTCGCGCTCGCCGAGGACGCCGCGACCATCGCCGGTTCCGTGAAGGTCATCACCGCCGACTGAGCGTTCCGCTCGTGCGCCGGGCGGGCCGGGCTCGTGGGCGCCGCGCTCGCCGCGGGCGCGTTTCGTGAGCAGGAACGGTCGGGTCGCACCGCCGCACCCGACCATTCCTGCTCACGATCCGCACGCCTCGGCCTACGGTGGCCCCCATGCACATCGTCGTCATCGGAGCCACCGGCCACATCGGCTCGTTCCTCGTCCCCCGTCTCGTCCGCTCGGGTCACCGGGTCGTCGCCGTCACCCGCGGCACGAGCACCCCGTACGCCGACGCCCCGGAGTGGCAGCAGGTCGAGCGGATCACCGCCGACCGCGAGCAGGAGGACCGCGACGGCACCTTCGGCAGCCGCATCGCCGCGCTCGGTGCCGACGCCGTCGTCGACCTCGTCTGCTTCACCGAGTCCTCCGCCGCAGCGCTGGTCGACGCGCTCCGCGGTACCGGTACGCACCTGGTGCACTGCGGCTCGATCTGGCGTGCGGGGGCGTCGCACGTGCTGCCGATCACCGAGCAGAACGCGACCCCGCCGTTCGGTGACTACGGCGTCCAGAAGGACGCCATCGCCCGGATGCTCAAGGAAGAAACCGCATCAGGCGGTTTGGTCACGACGTCGCTGCACCCCGGGCACATCAGCGGTCCGGGCTGGACGCCGATCGGTCCGCTCGGCAACCTCGACACGTCGGTGCTGACGAAGCTGTCCGCCGGCGAACCGCTCGAGGTCCCCGGGCTCGGCGCCGAGACGATGGCCCACGTGCACGCCGACGACGTGGCGCAGGCGTTCCAGCTCGCGGTCGAGCACCGCGATGCGGCGGCGGGTGAGGACTTCTTCGTCACGGCTCCGACGGCGCTCACCGCGCGCGGGTACGCCCACCTGGCAGCGTCGTGGTTCGGCCAGGAGGCCCGGCTCGACCCCGTCACGTGGGACCGGTTCCGCGAGACCACGGCTCCAGAGCACGCTGACGCCAGCTGGGAGCACCTGTCCCGCAGCCAGGTCTTCAGCACCGAGAAGGCGCGTCGTCTGCTCGGCTACGCGCCGGCGTTCACCGCCGAGGAGACCGTGCTGGACGCCGTGCGCTGGCTCGTCGACCACGGTGAGCTCGAGGTCGCGAACCCCCTGGTCCGCTGAGCCCCGTGGTCCCCGCCCTGGGCTGCGCATCAGCTTCAGCTAATATTGCTGAAGGAACGACGCGGAGCGAAGGAACGATGATGGGCAAGAAGGACTTCGTCCGCGGGAACGACCGCCTCGAGCGTCTCCTGAGACAGCCGGACATCGCGGACGCCGTTGCCGTGCTCGAGACCGAGGCCGACGACCTCGACCGAGTCCACGCGATGAGCCTGGCGATGGTGCGTGAAGCGGGGAAGCGCACGCAGGCCGAGATCGCACACGAGCTCGGCATCAGTCAGGGGGCGGTGTCGCAGATGGAACGGCGCGAGGACATGTTGCTCTCCACCCTCCGGAGCTACATCACCGCGACCGGTGCCGAGAACCCACGCATCATCGTCACGGTCAACGGCCGTGACGTCGAGTTGGCGATCTGACTCAGGCCCGCTCCGGCTCGACCACGAGCCCGCGGTTCCGGTGCACGACCCAGACCGTCGCGGCGAACCCCGCCAGCACCGCGGCGCCGATCGTGACCGCCGTCCAGCCCCCGGCGTTCCACAGCACCGACGCCAGCGCGGAGCCGATCGCTCCGCCGATGAAGTTCGAGGTGACGAAGGCCGTGTTGAGCCGGCTCCGCGCGGCCGGGTCGACCGAGAAGAGCCGGGTCTGGTTGAGCACGTTCGCGGCCTGCACGGCGACGTCGAGCAGCAGCACGGCGAGCAGCACCACGACGATCGAGTGCGCACCGATCCCGGCGACGACCAGGGAGACGAGCAGGAGCACGATCGCTCCCCCGGTGACGGGTACCGACAGCCCGCGGTCGTGCAGTCGCCCGACCCGCTGCGCCGCCACGGCACCCGCGAGCCCCACCAGGCCGACCAACCCGATGCTGCTGGTGGAGAAGTCGTAGGGGTCGCTGCTCAGCAGGAACGTCAGGGCGGTCCAGAACATCGTGAACACGGCGAACACCGACGAGCTGATCACCAGCGTGACCTGCACGGTCCGGTGGGTCCGGACGGCACGGAACACCGACAGGATGAGCTGCGGGTACGCCACCTTGCCACGGGCGTCGAGCTCCGGGATGGCCCGCCGCAGCAGCAGGGCGAGGACGACCGCGACGACGGCGGCGAGCACGTAGATCGCACGCCACCCGAACGCGTCCGCGACCAGGCCGCTGATCGTCCGCGACACCAGGATGCCGGTGAGCACCCCGGAGGCGATCGTGCCGACGACACGTCCGCGCTGCGCGGGGTCCGCGAGGTCCCCGGCAAGCGGGATGAGGAGCTGCCCGGCGACCGTGGTCAGCCCGACCAGTGCCAGGGCGACCAGGAGCGCCGCGAAGGTCGGAGCGATCGCGGCGAGCAGCAGCGCGACGGCGGAGGCGACGAGCACCCAAGGGATGAGGCGCCGGCGGTCGAGGACGTCCCCGAGTGGCACGACGAGCAGGATGCCGAGGGCGTAGCCGACCTGGGTCAGCGTGACGAGCAGCCCGGCGAGTGACGCCGAGGTGCCGAGCGACGATGCGATGTCGTCGAGCAGCGGCTGCGACCAGTACAGGTTGCCCACCGCCGCTCCCCCGGCGACGGCGAACAGCAGGGTCCGGCCGGTCGACATCGAGTGGTCGGTGGTCATGCTGCGGGTGCTCCCTCGTTCACGGCGGCCAGGGCGTTCAACGTGCGCGGGTAGCCGATGAGCGGGACGAGCACGGTCAGGACGTCCAGCATCTGCTGGCGGGTGTTCCCGACGTTCAGGTTGCCGGCCACGTGCCCCTGCACCTGGGCGTCGGCCCCGCCGAGCGCCGCGAGCAGCGCGAAGGTCAGGAGTTCACGGGTGGGCAGCGACAGCCCGTCCCGGCCGACGGTGTCCCCGAAGCAGTTGCCGGACAGGAACCGCTGGAAGTGCACGGCGTCCGCGGGGGCGTTCTCGTACATCGCGTCGACGCGGTCCGCACCGACGACGGAGCCCTGCACCGCTCGGCCGCGCTCGCGTCGGTCCGCCGGGGTCGTCGTCGACTGTCCGGCCAACGGCAGGGTGACCCCGCGGGCGACCAGCACGGTGTTGGTGATCGTCAGGAAGTCGCCGACGCGTGCGGAACCGACGTACGCCACGGCCTGGTAGACGATCTCCTTCGCCTCGGTGGGCGAGAGCGGGCCGTCGAGGGCCTCGTCCAGCAGGTCGCGGAACGTCGCCGGCGCCCCGGCCGCGATCGTCGCACCGAGCTGGACGACCACGCGGTCGTGCTCGCTGAGTGCTGCGTTCCGCAGGGTCTCGTCCACGAAGTCGGCGTGGTACCGGGCGAACTCGGGGTCGGTGTCGGCGAAGGTCATGTCCTCGACGCTAGGGCCGACCGCGGAGCCGTGACAGGTGCTGTCCTCCCCCCTCAGCCGTCACCGTCGCCGGAACAGCTCCCCCAGGTGCCACGGGCCGGGCGCGAGCCGCACCGCTGCCTCGGCTCGGACCCGCTCCTCGAGTTCACGGTCGCGGGTGAGCTCGTGGATCTCCTGCTCGGCACGCCACCGGAACCGCAGTCGGCCGAGGAACCCGGTCGGCGGAGCCGGGACGACGGTCTCGACGGACTCGGTCTCGTTCACGCGTCCTCCCCGGCAGCAGCGGCAGCAGCACCAGCGACGGAAGCAGCACCTGCGACGGAAGCGGTCGACGCAGCCGCCGCACTCGTCGCACCGGTCGCGCTCGTCGCCGCGAGGTTCGCCAGCAGTTGCAGCCGTTCCTCGGACGCCGACCCGGGCTCGGTGCCGTACACGACCATGGTCAGCCCCGAGTCCGTGACGAGCTCCATCGTCTCGTAGCTCATGTCGATGTCGCCCACGTCCGGGTGGTGCACGCGCTTCACTCCGCTCCGGTGCCGCATCACGTCGTGGGCGGCCCAGCGCCGCCGGAACTCGTCACTGCGGGTGGAGAGCTCCCCGATCAGGTCGGTCAGTCCCTTGTCGTACGGCGAGCGGGCCGCCTCGGCGCGCAGGGCGGCGACCACGTCGCCGGCGACCGAGTCCCAGTCTCGCCAGAACTGCTGACCGCGCGGGTCGAGGAACGCGAAACGCGCGGTGTTCGGAGTGCCGGAGGGCGACAGGAACAGTGACGAGTACACCGCGCGGGCGAGTGCGTTGCCGGCGAGGAAGTCGAACCGGCCGTTGCGGACCCAGGCCGGGGCGCTGATCGAGTCGAGCACCCGCTGCACGTTCGGCCGGACCTTCGACGTCGGGATCGTCCGGCGCGAGGCACCCGAAGCGTTCTGCAGACGGGCCAGGTCGAACAGGTGCGCGTGCTCGGCATCGTCGAGACGCAGCGCACGGGACAACGACTCGAGGACGCTCTCGGAGACCCCGGTCAGGTTCCCGCGCTCGAGGCGGACGTAGTAGTCGACGCTCATCCCCGCGACCAGTGCGAGCTCTTCGCGCCGCAGCCCCTTGACGCGGCGGACCCCACCGAAGTCGGGCAGACCGACCTGCTGCGGCGTGACGCGCTCGCGGCGTGTGCGGAGGAAGTCGCGCACTTCGCTTCTGGTGTCCATGCGTCCACGGTACGGCCGGCCGGGTGCCGGAAGCAGGGGTTGCTGGTACCCGTCAGCTGGGGGTCGGCGGCGGAGCGTCGTCGGCATGGAGACAGCCACCCTGAACAACGGACTCGAGATCCCCGCCATCGGTTTCGGCGTGTTCCAGAGCGCCCCGGAGGAGACCGTGGACGCCGTCCGCACGGCCCTGGGGACCGGGTACCGCCACATCGACACCGCCGCCGCGTACGGCAACGAGCGCGAAGTCGGCGAGGGCATCCGCGCCTCGGGCGTCGACCGCGACGACATCGTCGTCGAGACCAAGATCTGGGTCTCGGACTACGGCTTCGACGAGACCCTGCACGCCTTCGACAAGGCCACCGGCAAGCTCGCCTTCGACACGATCGACGTGCTGATCCTGCACCAGCCCGCTCCCGACCGCTTCGAGCAGACCGTGCAGGCGTACCGGGCCCTCGAGCGCCTGTACGCCGACGGCCGGGTCCGCGCGATCGGTGTGAGCAACTTCATGCCCCACCACCTGCGCTCCCTGCTCGAGCAGTCCGACGTCATCCCGGCGCTCAACCAGGTCGAACTGCACCCGTACTTCACCCAGCCGGACGTCCAGCGCGCCGACGCCGAGCACGGCATCCTCGATCAGGCGTGGTCCCCCATCGGTGGCATCACGTTCTACCCCGGCTGGGGCGACGAGCGGGTCAGCGTGATGGACGACCCGACGATCCGGTCGATCGCCGAGGCGCACGGCAGGACGCCGGCGCAGGTGATGCTCCGCTGGCACGTGCAGCAGGGGCGGAACGCGATCCCGAAGTCGACGAACCCCGGTCGCATCGCCGAGAACTTCGCCGTCTTCGACTTCGCGCTGACGGACGACGAGCTCGCGCGGCTCGACGCCCTGGACACCGGCCGTCGCAACGGCCCGGACCCGGACGGGACGGACACGAGCCGGTTCGACCGGGTGATCCCGGAGGTCTGACGCGACCACGAGCGGCCTGGAGGCGCGGTGCGGGCCCGCCCCGTCCCTCCCGGCAGATGCGGTGGTCGCGACCACCGCGTCAGGCGAGCTGGCGCGCCCGCTCCGCGATGCCCTCGGTCGCCGCCCACGAAGCCAGCACCCGCAGGGCGTCGGCCGTCGGGCTGCCCGGCGTCGCCGGGTAGATGGTGAGCGCGAGCCCCGGGTCCTCGGCGAGTTCGAGCGTCTGGAAGTGGAGCTCGAGCGGCCCCACGACGCTGTGCCGGAACGACTTCACGCCGGCGTAGTGGCGTCGGACGTCGTGCGCTGCCCAGAGGCCGCGGAAGTCGTCGCTCCGCATCGACAGCTCGCCGATCAGCGCGGCGAGGTCCTTGTCGTTCGGCGTCCGGCCCGCTTCGCGGCGCAGGATCGCGACGTTCGTGTGCGCGGCCCGCTGCCAGTCCTGGTAGAAGTTCCGCGCCTGCGGGTCGAGGAAGATGAAGCGCGAGAAGTTCATCGGCCGCGCCGGTGCCGCGACCAGGTCCGAGTGCATCGCGAAGCCGAGCGCGTTCGCGGCGACGATGTCCTGCCGGTTGTTGATGATCATCGCCGGGGCGTCCGTGACCACGTCGAGCAGGTACTGCAGCTCGGGTCGGACGGCAGCGACGGGCACGACACGACCGGCGCGACGCGGGGTCTCGTTCTGGTGCTGCGACAGGTCGCGCAGGTGCTCCTGCTCGGCGGGGTCGAGCTGCAGGGCCCGGCCGATGGCGTCGAGCACGCTGTCCGAGACCCCCTGCAGGTTCCCGCGCTCGAGTCGCGTGTAGTAGTCGATGCTGACGCCGGCCAGGCGCGCGACCTCTTCGCGACGCAGCCCGGTGACGCGGCGCCGTGTGCCGAAGGTCTCGACGCCGGCCTGCTCGGGGGTGATGCGGGCGCGACGGCTGGAGAGGAAGTCGCGCGCTTCGTCGCGGTGGTTCATGCCGTCACGGTACTTCGCCCCGTCCGGCGCGAGCGAGGGGCTGCGGGAACCCCTTTCACGTGCGCGTGAACGGGACGGAAACGATCCGGTCGTCCCCGCTCGACGGTGTCCCGCGGCCGTCGGTGTTGTTCGTGACGAACCAGAGCGTGTCCGACGGCCCCTCGAGCACCGTCCGGATGCGGCCGAAGTCCCCCGCGAAGTACTCGGTCGCCGTGCCGGGGTCGTCGGCCGGGACCGCACGGAGCACCTCGCCCCGCAGGTTCGCGACGAACACCGTGTCGTCGACGACGGCGAGGCCGCTCGGGGACGCCTCGTCGGTGGACCACTGCTGCACGGGGTCGACGAACCCCTGGTCCTCGCCGCCGGTGCCCTCGACCTCGGGCCAACCGTAGTTCGACCCGGGCTCGATCACGTTGAGCTCGTCGTGGGTGTTCTCACCGAACTCCGACGCGAACATCGTGCCGTCCGACGACCACCCCATGCCCTGCACGTTGCGGTGCCCGAGGCTCCACACCGGCGACCCGTCGACCGGGTTGTCGGCGGGGACGTCGCCGTCCGGGGTGAGCCGCAGGATCTTGCCCGCGAGCGACTCCTCGTCCTGCGCGTCCGTGCTCGCGCCGGCGTCCCCGACGCTCGCGTAGAGCATGTCGTCGGGCCCGAACGCGATCCGCCCGCCGTCGTGGAACGTGTTCTTCGGCAGCCCGTCGATGATCGTCGTCGCCTCGCCGAGACCCCACGACCCGGTGCTCCCCGTCAGCTCGTACCGCTGGATCCGGTTGCCGTCGTCGGCCGTGGAGTAGACGAACAGGTCGTCGTCGTGCAGCGCGAGCCCGAGCAGTCCGCCCTCGCCGCCGTGGCTGACTCCGTCGACGGTGCCGACCTGGCGGGTGGTGCCGTCGGACCGCAGCTCGAGCACCCGGGCCGAGTCGCGCTCGCTGACCAGCGCGTCGCCGTCGTCACCCGTCAGGACCACCGACCAGGGGGCCTCCAGGCCGGTGACCACGTCGGTGGTGTCACCGTCGAGCGCCACCTGACCGGCCGACAGGTCGGTGGGCGCGGTCGCGCGCGCCGACGGCGAGCCTCCCCGGCCGGATCCGTCCCGCTCTGCTCCGTCGCCGCTCGTGCAGGCGGTGAGGGCCAGCGCCGCGACGGCGGCGAGGCCGGCCACCGACAAGAGGCGGCGGGTGCGGGGCGTTCCGGCGGGTGTGTCCACGATGATCCTCCCGGGGTCGTGGGTCGATCACACACGCTGCGTTCGGGAAACCCCTGAGGGGGTCTGTCGGCACCTCCCGACGGTGCCGACGGCGGCCTACCGTCGTCGGCATGCAGATCGAACCGAAGCAGCCGACCGTCAAGAACCCGCCCGAGCAGTTCACCGGCGACGTGTACCTCGACGCCATCGCCTCGCCGAAGGAGACCGGTCAGACGATGACCGTCGCCAAGGTCCGGTTCCTGCCCGGCGCCCGCACCGCCTGGCACTCGCACGCCAAGGGCCAGACCCTGCACGTCACCGAGGGCGTCGCGCGGATGGGCACCCGGGACGGCCGCGTCATCGAGGTGCAGGCTGGACAGACCGTCTACACGCCGGCCGGCGAGGAACACTGGCACGGCGCGACCCCCACCGACTACATGGAACACCTCGCGATGCTCGAGGCCGCCGACGATCCGGCGACGACCACCACCTGGCTCGAGCACGTGAGCGACGAGGAGTACACCGCATGACCACCATCGCCATCGTCGGGGCCGGCAAGGGCCTCGGCCTCGCCGTCGCCGAGCGCTTCGCCCGTGAGGGCTTCGCCGTCGCCCTGATCTCCCGCAACCAGGACCGCCTGGACGGCCTCGCCGCTGAACTGCGCGAGCACGGCCACACCGCCGCCGGGTTCGCCGCGAACGTCCGTGACGGGGACTCCCTGCGCACCGCACTCGAGCGCGCCACGGAGCAGCTCGGCCCCATCGAGGTGCTGCAGTACAGCCCACTCCCCGCCAAGGAGTACATGCGCCCCGTGCTCGAGACCACGGCGGACGACCTGGTCGGCCCGATCGAGTTCTCGGTCTACGGCTCGGTCAACGCCGTCCGCCAGGTGCTGCCCGGCATGCGCGCGATCGGCCACGGCACGATCCTGTTCGTGAACGGCGGCAGCGCGGTCCGACCGGGCGCCCGCGTCACCGGAACGTCCGTCGCCTTCGCGGCCGAGAGCGCCTACGCGCAGCTGCTGCACGACGCCGTCCGCGACGAGGACGTCCACGTCGGCCAGCTCATCATCCCGTTCGGCATCGACGACGGGCAGCCCGAGCACTCCGGGGAGTCCATCGCCGACCGCCTGTGGGCGATCCACACGGAGCGCGGCGACTTCCGCACCTACGCGGAGGCGCTGCCCGAGCTCGCGTGAGCGCGGCGCTCGCCGCTTCGTGAGCAGGAATGGTCGGGTCCGGCACAGCGACCCGACCATTCCTGCTCACCATGTGACGGACTGGAGGCCCGTGGCGACGCCGCCACGGGCCTCCAGTCCGTCAGTGCGCCCGTCGCACCGCCACCCGCCGCCGACCCCGCGAGGTCAGCCAGGCTCCGGCCGTCACCACGAGGGGCAGGCCGATCGCGAGCAGCGCCAGCACCGGCCAGTCCGGCACGAACGGCATGTGGTTCACCCCGACCGGACTCTCGGTGAAGCGCAGGGTCAGGGCGCGGATGGGCAGGAGTCCGAGGAGCGTCCCGATCACCGAGCCGACCGTGGCCAGGATCGCCGCCTGCCAGGTCGACACCCCTCGGCGCAGGCGCGGTGCGGCACCGATGGCGTCGAGCACCTCGTCGTCCCGCCGGCCGTCGGACCGTGCGAGTCCGATCGCCACCGCCGTCGCACCGATCGTGACGGCCGCGGCCAGTGCGAGCACGATCGCCCGGATGATCGCCTCGTTGTCGATCGGGCCGGCTTCGTACATGAACGACGGGCCGCTCCACCGTGCACGGTCATCGCCGCCGAAGCTCTGCCACGCCGAGCTCAGCTCGTCCGCCTGTGCCGGGTCGAGGTCGTGGGGCAGCGTCGTGACGAGCATGCCGTCGACCACGGGCACGCCGTACTGCTCGGCGGTCGCCTTCGTCATGAAGACGCCGACCTGGATCCGCGGGGTCTGCACGTCGAGTACCGCGGGGATCGAGACGCTGGCCGCCGGTCGGCTGCGCTCGGTGATGGGGTCGCTCTCCCACGTCCGGTCGTGGAAGGTGTCGACGCGGACCGCACCGTCGTGGGCGTACTCGGGCCAGAGCGACACGGCCTCGCCGCCCTCGAGCGCGTCCCGCACGGCGGCGGACGGCCGGTGCCCGGTGAGCACGGCGTAGTCGTCCACGGTCCCGGTCCAGATGTGCGGGCTCGACACGCTCGCCGTGTCCAGGTAGTACGAGCAGCTCCTGGTGTCGTTCACCGGGCAGTCGTACGCGCTCCAGCGGTGCGGGATCGTGACGGTCGAGGGGGTGTCGCCCGGCTGCTCCTGCGCGACACCGAGCACCCGGATGCGGTCCTGGTCGAAGACCCCGGACACCACCTTCGCGGCGTGGGCCGTCAGTTCTGCGTCGTGGCGACCGGTACTGCCGCCGTCCTTCGTCTCGGTCTGCACCTCGGCCGTCGCGACCCCGACCGCCGTCGTGTACTCGTACCCACGGACGTACTGGGCGTGGCTCGACGCACTCCACGTGATCACGACGGAGGCCACGAACACGACGCTCATCACGCTCGCCAGCACGGGTACCGTGCGGACCGGGTTGCGGCGGGCGTCGCGGGCGGCGAGCCGGGCGGACAGACCGGCCCGCGAGGTGAGCCGGGTGATCAGGGCGAGCAGCCACGGTGAGCAGATGGCGATGCCGAGCTGCATCAGGCACGGCCCGATCGCGACGCCGGCACCGACGACGTAGGCCCACCGGTCGTGCTGCACCGGGCGGTCGTTGAGCATGAGGACGCCGACGCCGCACGCCATCGTCATCACGGCTCCGAGGACCATGAGCAGTGGGCCCCAGATGCGCCGACGACGGCGGGCCGGACGGCTGACGGGCACCGGACGGAGCGAGCCCCGCAGCGCCGCGAGCACGTTGATCCGGGTCGCCGACCGTGCGGCGACGAGCGCGGAGACGAGTCCGGCGAGCACCCCGGCGGCCGCGATGGACAGCAGCAGGAGCGGCGGCACGTGCAACCCGGGGAACGACGCCACGTTGCCGTTGTCGATCAGCCGGTAGGCGAGCACACCGATCCCGGTGCCGGCGGCGACCCCGAGGACCGCGCCGACGAGCCCGAGCACCAGGCCCGACCCGGCGACGATCGTGCGGACGAACCGCTTGTCGCCGCCGACGCTCGTGACGATGGCGTACGAGCGGGTGTCCGCCCGGGTACCGACCAGGAACGCGGCCCCGGCGAGCAGGGCGACCTCGAACATCGCGAAGACGCCGAGCAACCCCATCGCCCCGAGGTACCAGCCGAGTGTCGAGCCCAGCTGCCCACCGGAGAGCCGGGCGTCGGGCGGGTCGAGCACGACCGGACGCGACTGCACGATGATGCCGTGCGCGTTGAGCTGCCGGATCTCCGACCACGTCGGGGCGTCCGACGGCAGGTACACGGTGACGTCGGTGAGCCCGACGTCGTCGGTGGTGTCGGTCGTCGAGAGCGTCGTGCCCCAGGGCAGGAACACGCCCTGCGAACCCGGGTCCGTCCCCAGGTCGGTCATGGTGCCGGTGATCGTGAAGCGCTTGGTGACCGGGTCGGTCAGGTCCACCGTGTCGCCGATGTGCGCCCCGAGGCGGTCGAGCGTCGCCGGCGTGACCATGAGCTCACTGCGCGTGGTCGGCCTGGAACCGTCGAGCACGTGCCAGTGGCCCTCGAGCGACGGGTCCCAGACGCTGCCCTCGACCGCGGTCAGGCCGACGGGACCCTTCGGCCCCTGGACCACGACGGGTGTGCCGCCGACCGGGATCGACAGCGCGCCGTCGGGCACGTGGGCCAGGACGTTCGTGAACGGGGAGTCCTCGTCCGACTTCGTGACGGGGCTGTTCCGCTTCGAGTCCGTGGACTGCCACTGGACGGGGTCCTGCACCATGCCGGGCAGGTCCGGGCCGGACACCCGCATCTGCGCCGATGCCTGGCCGAGGTCGTAGTCGAGCCGCTCGGTTGCGGTGGCCTGTGTGGACTGCACGACGACGGCGACGGCGGCGAACCCGGCGGTGGGGATCCCGATGAGCGCGATGATCAGTGCCGCGCGGCCCGCCTTCGCGAACGCCAGTCGACGCCCCAGACGGAGCGCCGGTCTCAGGGCGAACGGCGTCCGGCCGGTCCCGGCACGCCGACCCCGGCTCACGAGGCGGTCCGGTCCGTCAGCGCGGCCTCGACGCCCGAGTACACGGTCTCGTCGACCACCCGACCGTCGCGCAGGAACACGATCCGGTCCGCCCAGGCCGCGTGCCGGGCGTCGTGGGTCACCAGGAGGGCGCCGGCTCCGGCGTCGACGTGTCGACGGAGCATACGGAGCACGACCTCGCCGGTCTGCGAGTCGAGGGCTCCGGTCGGTTCGTCGGCGAGCACGAGTCGACGCTCCCCCACCACGCCGCGAGCGATCGCGACGCGCTGCTGCTGGCCGCCGGACAGGTCGTCCGGGTAGGCGTCGGAGCGGTGCGACAGCTCGACGTTGTCCAGCGCGAGCTCCGCGGCGCGGCGGGCCTGCGAGGCCTTCCACCCGTCCAGCTCGAGCGGCAGTGCCACGTTCTCGACAGCGGTCAGCGAGGGGATCAGGTTGAAGTCCTGGAACACGAACCCGATGAGCCGGCGCCGCAGCGCTGCGAGCTCCTTGGCGGGACGGTCGGACACGAAGGCGCCGTCGATCAGCACCTCACCGCTCGTCGGCGGCAGCAGGGTGCCGGCGCAGGCGAGCAGCGTCGACTTGCCCGACCCCGAGGTGCCCATCACGGCCACCATCTCGCCGCGCTCGACCCGGAGGTCGATGCCGGCCAGGGCGGTGACGGCCTTCGCGCCGGAGCCGTAGTGCACGCTCACGGCGTCGAGCTGCAGGAGCGGTGCGGCGGTCACCGTGCGCTCCGGGCAGCCGCAGCGGCAGCGGCAGCGTCGGCACTGGCAGGCGCCGCCGGGTGCTCGTCCGGCCGGTACCGCGCGACACTCGACTCCACGTGGTCGAGCCAGCGCACCTCGGCCTCGGCCTGGAACACCATCGACTCGAGCACGAGCGACCACGCCAGGTCCGTCGACGGGTCGGTCGTGCGCTTCAGCCGCGTCAGGTCCTGCAGGTTCCGGATCGCGGCACCGCGCTGCACCTGCACCAGCCGGGCGACGTCGACCCCGGGCACGGTCACGGCGAGGGCGAACTTGATCGCCAGCTCGTCGCGGCCGCGCTTGGCCGGCACGGGCTCGCTGAACCAGCGGGCCACCTCGGCCCGACCCGCGTCGGTCGCCGTGTAGACGACGTGTCCGTCGTCGTCGGCGTCGCCGCGGGCCACGAGGCCGTCGCGTTCCAGGCGGTCCAGGGTCGTGTAGACCTGGCCGATGTTCAGCGGCCAGCTCCCGCCGGTGCGGTGCTCGAACTCCCCCCGGAGCTGGTACCCGTAGCCGGGTCCCCCCACCAGCAGCGCGAGTACGCCCATCCGAACGCTCATGACACTTCCCCTGTCTCGGGCCACCGTGGCCATACTGAGTATGCACATACCCGGTATGTGTGCGCAAGCACGGATCTGAACAGGGCGGAAAACGGACGGGAGGCGCGGTGCCAGCTGGCACCGCGCCTCCCGTCCGACCGGTCATCGCGTTCGCGACTCGCGGTCGCGTCCTGAGGGTCAGTGACCCAGCTTCGCCAGCTCCTCGAACTCGTCGTCGGTCAGCTCGACGGTGGCACCCGCGAGGTTGTCCTCCAGGTGCGCGACGCTCGACGTGCCGGGGATCGGCAGCATCACCGGGGAGCGCTTGAGCAGCCAGGCGAGCGCGAGCTGCGCCGGGGTGGCACCCTTGCGCTCGGCGATCTCGGTGAGCGGCGAGTCCTCGCCGGTCAGGCCACCCGTGGCCAGGGGGAACCACGGGATGAAGCCGATGCCCTGCTCCTCGGACCAGTCGAGCAGCTCCTCGGCGTCACGCTTCTGCAGGTTGTAGAGGTTCTGCACGGAGACGATCGTGGCGATCTCCTGCGCGGCCTTGACCTCGTCGACGGAGACCTCGGACAGGCCGATGTGGCGGATCTTGCCCTCGTCCTGCAGCTTCTTCAGCTCGCCGACCTGGTCCTCGAGCGGGACCTTCGGGTCGATGCGGTGCAGCTGGAACAGGTCGATGCGCTCGAGGCCCAGGCGGCGGAGGCTCATCTCCGCCTCTTGCCGGAGGTACTCCGGGCGGCCGACGGGCGGCCAGACGTTCGGGCCGGTGCGGGTGAGGCCGGCCTTCGTGGCGATGACGACGTCGTCGCCGTAGGGGTGCAGGGCCTCCTTGAGGAGCTCCTCGGCGACGTAGGGGCCGTACGAGTCGGCGGTGTCGAAGAAGTTCACGCCGAGCTCGACGGCACGCTTGAGGACGCGGATCGCCTCGTCGTGGTCCTTCGGCGGTCCCCAGACGCCGGGGCCGGTGAGCTGCATGGTGCCGTAGCCGAGCCGGTTGACCTCGAGGTCGCCGCCGATGCGGAAGGTGCCGGAGGACGCGGCCGGACGGTTCGTGGTGTCAGTGCCTGTGGTCATGTCCCCGGTCTACGCCCGGTGCGTTGCCGGTCCCTGAGTCGGTGTCCCCCGACCGCTTGCGGTGTTCGCAGGTCTACGGACGGGCGGGCCGCGGGTACGGGGTCTCGCCGCGTTCGAGTCCGCCGACGAGCTTGGTGAGCCGGTTCGTCCGCACCGTGGCGTTCGGGGCGGTGGTGATGCGGTGCAGCACGGCATACCGGTTCGTGGCGTCGAGCTCGGCGAACAGCGCGGCGGCTGCGGGGGCGGCGTCGAGCGCGGCCTGCAGGTCCTCGGGCACCGTGGCCGTGGCGGATCCGGCGTAGGCGCGGTCCCATCGGCCGTCACCCTTGGCGCGCTCGATCTCGGCGTGCCCGCGCTCCCGCATCCGCCCCTCGGCGATGAGTGCGGCGACCAGGCCGAGGTTCCGCTGCGACCACAGCGAGGCCTTCCGGCGCGGGGTGAACCGCTGGCGGTAGGTGGTGTCGTCACGCCCGCGCCGCTGCCCGTCGATCCACCCCGAGCAGAGCGCCTCGTCGAGGGCCGTGTCGTAGGTCAGCGTCGTCGGTTCCGTGACGCCCTTCTTGGCGAGGACGAGCCACACCCCGTCGGGTTCGTGCTCGTGGTCGTCGAGCCAGGCACGCCACGCGGCGACGTCCGGCAGCACCAGGTCGACGATGTCCATGCGGTCATCGTAGGACCGGCCTGCCGCGCGGGTCAGGCCGTGCTGCTGCTGATCCGGGTCGCACTCGCCCAGTCGTGCACCCAGTCGGGCACGGTCAGGTCGCGGTCCGCGCCGCCCGCCGCTTCGAGCAGGTCCGCGGTCGGCACCGTCCCGCCGGAACGTCGCAGGAACCGGGCCTGCACCACCGCGCGGGCCATCACGGCGCCCTGTCGCACGAACGTCTGCTCCAGGTACACGGCACGGTCGTCGACCCCGAGCACGTGGGTGCGGAGCTCGAACCGCTGCCCGAGCGTCAGCGACCGCTTGTACGTGATCGTCTGCGCCGAGACAACGGGGTACCAGCCGTGCTCGCTCAGTGCTGCCCAGTACCCGGAGCGGAGCATCAGGTCGAGCCGACCGAGGTCGAGCATCGACAGGTACTTGCCGTTGTTGACGTGCCGCAGCGGGTCGAGGTCGGTGGGAGCGACCCGGAACGGCGTCCGGACCTCGTCCCAGAGCGACGCCCGGCGGCGTCCACCGACCCGAGCGCGCAGACGGGTCCGCAGCTGCAGCAAGAGCAGTCGGAAGTACAGGTTCACGGATTGATCACACCAGTGCGCGGAGCAATCGTGCGAGCACCTTGGAGGAACCTCACGAAGCGCCGGTAGCCCTGGTCACCGCGGACCCGCTGCTTCCGACAACCGCCGGAGCGGCCGGGTGGGTCAGCCGGAGAACATCCCGCTGGAGGCGCTGCCACCCGGGTGCGCGGTCCTCGACACCCCTTCGGCCGTCGATCGAGCGGCGTCGGCCTCGACCATGGCACGTGACCCGGCCGTGGGGTCGGAGAAGTCCTCGAGGTCCGCGAGCGCTCGCCGCCGACGGCGGTTCTGCACCTCGAGCACGACGAGCAGGGCGCCGAGCACGACGACCACGGCGATGACGATCCAGATGATGACCATGACACTCCCCCGAGCCCGGGGCGTCTGCCCCGTCCCTCGCAGCGTAGCGGTGCGGAGGCGGGTACAGCCAGTGCCTCCCGCCGTCAGGGGGACCGGGAGTAGACCTGCAGCATGCAGACACGCAAGCTCGCAGACCTCGAGGTCGGACCGATCGGCCTCGGAACCATGGGCATGAGCGCCTTCTACACGGGCGCCGGCACCGACGACGACGAGTCGATCCGCACCATCCACCGCGCGATCGACCTCGGCGTCACCCTGTTCGACACCGCCGAGGCGTACGGCCCCTACACGAACGAGGAACTCCTGCGCCGCGCGCTCGAGGGCCGCCGCGACGACGTCGTCATCGCGACCAAGTTCGGCCTGTACCACCACGAGGCCGGTGAAGAGACGCCGACGCAGCAGCGCGGGATCTCCAGCAAGCCAGAGTCCGTGCGCGAGGCGCTCGAGGGCTCACTCCGGCGCCTCGGCACGGACCACATCGACCTCTACTACCAGCACCGCGTCGACCCGGCCGTCCCGATCGAGGACGTCATCGGCCAGCTCGCCGGCTTCGTGCAGGAGGGCAAGATCCGGCACATCGGACTGTCCGAGGCCGGTGCCGAGACCATCCGCAAGGCCCACGCCGTCCACCCGATCACCGCGCTGCAGAGCGAGTACTCGCTGTGGACGCGGGACCCCGAGGGCGACGTGCTCGACACCCTGCGCGAGCTCGGCATCGGCCTGGTGCCGTACTCGCCGCTCGGCCGCGGGTTCCTGACGGGTGCCATCACGAAGCCGTCCGACCTGGACTCCGACGACTTCCGCCTGGCGAACCCGCGCTTCCAGCAGGAGGCGTTCGAGCAGAACATGCGCATCGTCGACGCGGTCAAGGAGATCGCCACCGAGGCCGGCGCCACCCCGGCGCAGGTGTCGCTCGCCTGGCTGCTCGCCCAGGGCGACGACATCGTCCCGATCCCCGGCACGAAGCGGGTCTCCCGCCTCGAGGAGAACGTCGGCGCAGCCGACCTGACCCTCACCGCGGACCAGCTGTCACGCCTGTCGGCGCTGCCGGTCCCGACCGGTGACCGCTACCCCGACATGTCGACCATCGGTCGGTAGACGCGACCGGATGACGGCCTGGAGGCCCGGTGCCAGCTGGCACCGGGCCTCCCGTCCGTCGTCAGTCGCGTTTGCGGACGCGAGACGCCGGCGTCAGCGCGAGACGCCTCCGAATCCGGCGGCGTCTCGCTGACTCGGCGGCGTCCTTCGAGGACGCCGGCGTCTCAGACCTCGGCGGCGAAGGACGCGGCCCGGACCTGCAGGTCCTCGATGCGCCGGAGGCGCGCGGCCTCGACGTCGTACCCCTCGTAGGCGGGCGGCGGCAGCTTCCGGACGTTCCGCGAGCACTGGAAGTCCTGGCACACCAGGGTGCCGACGGTGTTGCCGTTCCGTCCGGCCGGCCCGGACCGCTTCGCGCTGTAGAACGCGACGTCGTTCGGCAGCTTGACGTCCTGGCACCACGAGCACTGGGCACGGGAGCGGGGCGAGGCCTCGGCCTGCCGGAACAGGATGCCGATCAGGTCGCCGTCCAGGGTCGGCACGACGGCGTACGCACGCCGACCGATCTTCGGGTCGCGCCAGCCGAGGTAGTCGAGCGCGTCCCAGTCGAGCGTCTCGAAGTCGGCGGGCAGCGTGAGGTCGGACACCTCCTTGCGCGAGGCGTTGACGAAGGACGTGCGGAGGGTCTTCTCCACGATGGGGAGCATGGGTGATCGCTTTCGTGCGGGCCCGGGGCGTGCAGACGCACACCGCACCGGGCGGAGGAGGTCAGGGTTCGACGAGGGCGGCCGCACCCGAGGGCACGACCGAGGGCCTCACGCCCTGATGCCGGCGATACGGGCGCCGACCACCTCCTGGAAGCTCACCCGACCAGCCTACGACCGGGTGTCAAGCCCGCCCGGCCAGGCTCGGCCGCGGTCGGTTCGGCGTCGCCGTGACCAGGACGACCGAGCCCTCGTACGTCGGGCGGATCCGCAACGAGCCGTGCCGCCGGTCCCACTCCCCCGACTCCAGCGCGGTCCGGAGCGCTGCCACCGACCGCCGGACGGTGAACTCGTCGACCAGGCCCCACGTCGGGTCCGCCTGGCGCACGCCGGGGTCGAGCAGTCGCTCGGGGCGGGCGTAGTACGCCTCGGCGAACCCGTCGACGCACGTGAACGGGATCGGCAACGGGGTGCTCGTCACGGTGTCGTCGCCCAGTGCGTCGGCGATCCGCGGCAGTGCGGGGTGGCGACGGGCGTCGGCCGCCAGCACCTCGGGCGCGTACTCGGCGAGCCAGGAGCGCTCGATGCGGTCGGGGTCGAACGTCAGCACCACGATCGGGCCCCGGGTCACGCGACGCACCTCGGCGAGCCCGCGTTCGAGGTCGTCCCACTCGTGCAGCGAGAAGGTCGTCATCGCGGCGTCGAAGATGTCGTCGGCGAAGGGCAGGTCTCCGGCGGGCTCCACGGCGGTCACATCGCGGTCGGTCGGCGCGTACGAAGGGGAACCGGCACCGATGTCGAGGACGGTCCGGGCGTCGCCGAGTGCCTTCGCGACCGCGCGGGCGAACGCGGGTTCGGGCCGGCGGTGCTGCCGGTGGTCCGCATCCCCTGCTGAGCCGTCCGTCGTCCTCGTCACGTCCCCACCCTACGAACCCGCGCTGCTATGTTCGACGGATGCTCGCAGACAGTGGTCTCGGATTCGTCGTCGTCCTCTACGCCCTGTTCGTGCTGGCGCTCGCCGTGCTGGCCGTCGCCCTCATCGTGCTCGTGTTCGCCGCGATCCGTGTGCTGCGGTTGTCGGCGACGGAGCGGCAGCTGCGCATCGAGCGGATGCGCTCGCCGGAGCTGTTCGACGGCGACGTGCCGCCCCAGGCCTGACGTTCCGACCACGGCGCTGACGCACCTGCCCGTCGGCGGGCCGGGTCAGTCGACCGACTCGGACTCGGACTCCGACTCGCGCAGGGCCGCGTACTGCTCTGCCCGCTCCGTCGCGGCCCAGCTGCCGAGCAGCGCGAGCGACCGCTCGGACTCGCTGCCCGGTTCGGCCGAGTACGAGAACAGCGTCAGGCCGGGGTCGGCGACCAGGTCGAGCGCCTCGTAGGACAGCCGCAGCTCCCCCACGATCGGGTGGTCGATGCGCTTCTTGCCGGTGCGCTGCATCCGGACGTCGTGGGCGGCCCACCAGCCGCGGAACTCCTCGCTCCGGGTGGAGAGCTCACCGACGAGCGTGATGAGCCCCGGCTCGCAGGGGTTCGACACCGCGGCGGTCCGGAGCACGGCCACGGCGTCCTTCGCGGTCTGCGCCCAGTCGGGGAAGAAGTCGCGGGCGGCCGGGTCGAGGAAGGTGAAGCGAGCGGTGTTCACCGGGCGTCCGGGGCCCGCGAAGAGCGGAGCGTAGAGCGCACGGCCGAGTTCGTTCGTCGCGACGACGTCCCCGCGCTCGTTCCGCACCCAGGCCGGTGCGCCGGTGATGGCGTCGAGCAGCCGCTGCACGCCGGGGCGCACGCGGGTCGGCACGTTCCGGTGCATGACCTTCGCGCCGGAGTTCGCCAGGCGCGTGAGGTCCCACAAGTGCGCACGCTCGTCCTCGTCGAGCTGCAGGGCGCTCGCCAGGCCCTCGAGCACGCTGTCCGAGACGCCCTTGAGCGAGCCGCGCTCGAGTCGCGTGTAGTAGTCGACGCTGACGCCGGCGAGCATGGCGACCTCGTGCCGACGCAGCCCGGGCACGCGTCGGACCCCGCCGCCGAACGACGGCATGCCGACCTGCTCGGGGGTGAGCCGCGCCCGTCTGGAGGACAGGAAGTCGCGGATCTCGTTGCGCACGTCGATACCCATGGGGAGAGCGTACGTGCCCGGGCCGTGCGTCCGGCAGGCGGGAGGGCCGCGGCGGGGCCGCCGGCCGTCGCTGACTGGTCACGACACGTCGCGTGCCGCCCGCCGGGTGGTCGGGACCTGTCGGCTGGTGGCGCCGTAGACGACGGCCTGTGACCGCTCACCGGCGTCCCGCGGGGTGTTGCGACCGCCTGCGCCACGGGCTTCCCCCCGCTCTGTCCCGCGATCAGGGCGCGGCGTCGGCCCCGATGCGCACGCGCGCGACGCGGTGACCGTCCATGGCAGTCACCTCGAGGCGGTGGCCGCCGACCAGCACGACGTCACCGACCTCGGGCACGCGGTCCAGCTGCACCTGCACGAGCCCACCCACGGTCTCGTAGTCGCCGTCCGGCAGGACCGGGCCGCCGTCCGCAGCCAGGTCCTCGAGCACGGTGGCGCCGTCGACGCCGTCGCGCGCGAGCACGGACTCGTCGTGCTCCGTCGTGTCCCACTCGTCGCGGATGCGGCCGACGAGGTCCTCGAGCAGCGCTTCGAGCGTGACCATGCCGGCGCTGCCGCCGTACTCGTCGACCACCAGGGCGATCTGGTGGCCGTCGGTGCGCATGTCCGCGATCGCACTCGACAGCGACTTCGTCTCGGGCAGGGCGAGCACCGGCCGGACGAGCGTGGCGACCGGTGCCGAGGGGTCGACCGGACGCAGCAGGTCACGGAGGTGCACGAAGCCCCGGACCTCGTCGCGCCCGCCGGAGGTCACGAGGTACCGGGTGTGCCCGGCCGCGATGGCCTGGTCGGTGGCCTCGGCGACGGAGAGGCCGGCATCCAGCGTCGAGACGTCGTACCAGGGGCGCATCGACTCGCGCAGGATGCGGTCACCGGCGTCCAGGGCGCTGCGGGCGATCCGGCGTCCCTGCTCGTCGACGCCGGTGTGCTCGTCGACCAGGCCGCGGAGCTCCTCGGTGCTCATCGACTCGCTGCGGGCGTTCGGGTCGCCGCCGAGCAGTCGCACGACGGTGTCGGTGGACTTCGAGAGCAGCCAGATCACCGGCCGCATCAGCACCGCGAAGCGCTCCAGGGTCGGGGCGACGGCCATCGAGAAGCCCTCGGCACGCTGCAGGGCGAGGCGCTTCGGCACGAGCTCGCCGAACACGAGCGACAGGTACGCGATGACGAGGGTCATCAGCACCAGCGCGACGGCTTCGGCCGTGCCCTGCTCGAGGCCGAGCCCCTGGAACAGCGGTGCGACGTCGGGTGCGATCGAGGACGCACCGTACGCGGCGGAGAAGAACCCGGCGACGGTCACGCCGATCTGCACGGCGGACAGGAACCGGTTGGGGTCGTGGCCGAGCTCGGCGACCCGCATCCCGCGGGGGCCGCGGCGTTCGAGCTGCTGCAGCTGGGATTCGCGGAGGGAGACGAGTGCGATCTCGGCGGCCGCGAAGACCCCGCCGACGAGCACGAAGAGGATGACGAGCCCGAAGGCGATCCAGGTGTCGGCGCCCATCAGCGGGCAGCCGCCTCGGATCGACGACGGGCGGGCGGTCTGTGGGGATCGTCCATGCCTGTGAGTCTGCACAGGCCGACTGGGACATCGCCGTGCTGCCGCTCGACAGCGGCTGTGGATCCCCCGTCGCGACGGGGAGCGGTCGGTGCGGGGAGCGGTCGCTACAGCGTGAGCGAGCGGCCGATGCGGGCTTCGAGCCACGCCTTCGGGTCGATCGGCGTGACGCCGTCCATCAGGACCTCGAGGTGCAGGTGCGCACCGGTCGAGACGCCGGAGGACCCGACGAGCCCGATGAACTGCCCGGCCGCGACGGTGTCGCCGACCTTGAGCGGCGAGGAGCCGGGGATCATGTGGCCGTAGAGCGTGGAGACCTGACGCCCGTCGACCACGTGGTCGATGATGACCGCGTTGCCGTACGAGAAGTAGGTGCCCGAGACCCGGACCTTGCCCGCGGCGACGGCGCCGATCGGCGTGCCCATGCCCGGGGTGAAGTCGAGGCCCTGGTGCAGCGACGAGCACGCGCCGCACGGTGCCGAGCGGTACCCGAAGCCGGAGCTCATCTGCACCGGGCCGGGGAACGGCGAGCGGACCGCGCCGCCGAACGACACGGCGCCTCCGGCGGTCGCCGCGGAGTCGGCGGAACCAGCAGTCTTCGTGGTGACGGTCGAGCCGCCGCCGACGGTGAAGCCGTCACGGTCGAACCCGGCGGCCGTGACCGCCTGGGTCACGGCGTAGTCCTGCGTGCGCACGATCGGTGCGATGGTCGAGGTGGCCATCGAGGTGCCGGCGCTCGCGTGGGCGGGCATCGCCGAGGCGGCGAACATCGCGATGGCGGCCGCGGCGCTGGTGAGCGTGATGCGTCCGGCGCGGGCCGACCGGGAGGCCCGGGGTGCGCTGGCGACGCGGGTCACCTTGGGTGCGGGGCGACGGACGACGCGCTGGATGCGGTCGTCGACGTGCTCGGTGGTGGCGCGTGCGGCTGCGGAGCGGCGGCCGGCCGGCTCGGTGGCCGAGGACGCGGTCGCGAGGACGACGGCCTGCACGGGCTTGGCGACCTTCGCGGCCTTCGGCGCCTTGGCCGGCTTCGCGGCCTTCGCCGGCTTGGCGACCTTCGCTGCCTTGGCCGGCTTCTCGGGCTTGGCGGCCTTCGCGACCGGCGCCGTCTTGCTGCGACGCTGCGGTCCGCGGGCTGCTGCGCGCTCGGCCTCGAGGGCGGCGCGACGGGACAGGTGCACCACCGGGGTCTCCGGGTGCTGGTCGAGTTCGGGTGCAGTCGTCATGGCCGCCCACCATTCTGCACGACTCTGTCGCTTTGTACAGGCCCTTTCGTGATCTTTTCGTTACCGAGTGCGCTGGGAGGCCCCTGATCACCGCGGGCGGAAGCGTCCCCCGGGCCCTCTGTATCGGTACGGTCAGGGGAAAGCGACGGAAGGACCCGCACCATGGCCCGATCGCCGCGTGAGCGGTACGGAACGGTCGACCTGGCGTCGGCCGACGTCGTGCTGGCCGGTACCCAGGAACTCCTGCCCGTGCTCCGGGCCGCGGCCGTGCGCGCCGGGATCGACGCCGCGCGGATGCGGGTCATCGGGGTCGACGACCTGCCGGACCCCGAGGAGACGTGGGACGCGGCGTTGGCCGTCATCGCGATCCGTCGCCCCGGTGACGACCCCGCGTTCCACCGGGCGCAGGCGGCTGCCGAGCTCATCGCACCGATGCTCGCGCCGCACGCCGTCCGCATCGTCGTCACGGTGTCCGGGGTGACCCGCCTGGCGCCGAAGCTCGAGCGCACCCTGACGTCCGAGGTCCTGCACCAGATCGATGCCGCGTCGGCGTCGTCCGGGTTCCGCCGGCCCTTCCGGCCCCTGCGCATGCGGCTCGGGCTCGCCGGGCTCCGTGCCGCCGGCGTCCGGGTGTTCCGCGTCTCGATCGGCGACTGAGGCTCAGGCTCCGTCGGGTCCGGAGCCCTGCGCGGCACTCGCCTGTACCGACGGGTGTGGCGGAGCGGCGTGCGTGACGACGGAGACACTGCCGACGGCGAGCACGAGCGCCAGCGCTCCGGCGGTGCAGGCCGTCCCGATCCGCCGCAACCGCGACCGGCTGCCACGCTGACGCGGTGCGAACCGCTTCGTGCTCCGTCGGGGTTCGGGGCCGACGAGCCAGGGACCGGAGCCGTCGGGGTCGTACGAGAACGGGCCGGAGCCGTCCGGCGCGTACCGGTAGGGCCCGCTGCCGTCCGAGGCGTAGGCGGACCGCAGGTCCTCCGCGGTCCAGCCGAAGTCGTCCGGGGTCTGCCGTGTGGTGGTCATGCGCGCTCTCCCTCGCTCTGGTGCTGCGGAAGACCAGTCCACGCACCGTTCCTATGTGTCGACAGTGCGCCTCCAGGGTGTCGGCCGAGCATCTGCCGCGCGGAAGCGGGGGCCATGTATCTTGATGTCGAGACATCCTGCGCCACGAGTACCGTGGACGTACCGACGGTCGAACAAGGGAGTACCCGCCAGCATGGCCAAGATCATCTACACCCTCACGGACGAGGCGCCGTTCCTCGCCACCCACTCCTTCCTCCCGGTCATCCAGGCCTTCGCCGGCACCGCGGGTGTCGACGTCGAGACCCGCGACATCTCGCTCGCCGGCCGGATCATCGCCCAGTTCCCGGAGCGGCTCACTGACGAGCAGCGCCTGGACGACGCCCTCGCCGAGCTCGGCGACCTGGCGAAGACCCCCGAGGCGAACATCATCAAGCTGCCGAACATCTCGGCGTCGATCCCCCAGCTCAAGGTCGCGATCAAGGAACTGCAGGCGCAGGGCTACGACCTTCCCGACTACCCGGACGAGGCCACGACCGACGAGCAGCGCGACGTCCGTGCCCGCTACGGCCGTGTCCAGGGCAGTGCCGTCAACCCGGTGCTGCGCGAGGGCAACTCCGACCGCCGCGCACCCCTGTCGGTCAAGAACTACGCCCGCAAGCACCCGCACCGCATGGGCGCCTGGTCGCGTGACTCGAAGACGAACGTCACCACCATGGGCGTCGACGACTTCCGGTCGAACGAGAAGTCCTGGATCGCCCCCGCCGACGACGTCCTGACGATCACCTTCGTGGCCGAGGACGGCAGCGAGCAGGTCCTCAAGCAGTCGATCCCCGTCCTGCAGGGCGAGGTCGTGGACGGCACCGTGCTGCACGTGGCCGCACTCGAGTCGTTCCTGCGGAAGCAGATCGAGCGCGCCGCGGCCGAGGACGTCCTGTTCTCCGTGCACCTCAAGGCCACGATGATGAAGATCTCGGACCCGATCATCTTCGGCCACGTCATCAAGGCGTTCTTCCCGTCGGTGTTCGAGCGCTACGGCGCCGACCTCGCCGCCGCGGGCCTGACCCCGAACGACGGCCTCGGTTCGATCCTCGCCGGCCTCGGTGCGCTGCCGAACGGCGCCGAGATCGAGCGTGCCTTCAAGCAGGGCATCGCCGACGGCCCCGAGCTCGCCATGGTCGACTCGGACAAGGGCATCACGAACCTGCACGTGCCGAGCGACGTCATCGTCGACGCATCGATGCCCGCGATGATCCGCACCTCGGGCCACATGTGGGGCCCGGACGGCGACGAGCACGACACCCTCGCCGTCATCCCCGACTCGAGCTACGCCGGCATCTACCAGGCCGTGCTCGACGACTGCCGCGCCCACGGCGCCTTCGACCCGTCGACGATGGGCTCCGTGCCCAACGTCGGCCTGATGGCGCAGAAGGCCGAGGAGTACGGCTCGCACGACAAGACGTTCGAGCTCCCCGGCGCCGGTGTGGTCCGCGTCACGACCGCCTCGGGCGACGTCGTCATCGAGCACGACGTCGAGCCCGGCGACATCTGGCGCGCCTGCCAGACCAAGGACGTCGCCATCCGCGACTGGGTGAAGCTCGCCGTCACCCGCGCCCGTGCCTCCGCGACGCCGGCCGTGTTCTGGCTCGACGAGACCCGCGCGCACGACGCGAACCTCATCGGGCTCGTTCGCCAGTACCTCGGCGAGCACGACACCGAGGGCCTGCAGGTCGATATCCTCGCGCCCGAGGACGCCATGCGCTTCTCGCTCGAGCGCATCCGCCGCGGCGAGGACACCATCTCGGTCACCGGAAACGTCCTGCGCGACTACCTGACCGACCTGTTCCCGATCATGGAGCTCGGCACCTCGGCGAAGATGCTCTCCGTCGTCCCGCTGCTGGGCGGTGGCGGCCTGTTCGAGACCGGTGCCGGTGGTTCCGCGCCGAAGCACGTGCAGCAGCTCGTGCAGCAGAACTACCTGCGCTGGGACAGCCTGGGCGAGTTCCTCGCGCTGGCGGTCAGCCTCGAGCACCTCGCCGGTGTGACGGGCAACGAGCGGGCGAAGATCCTGGGCGAGACCCTCGACCGTGCCACCGGGACGTTCCTCGAGCAGGACAAGTCCCCGGGTCGGAAGCTCGGCTCGATCGACAACCGCGGCAGCCACTTCTACCTGGCGAAGTACTGGGCCGAGGAACTCGCGGCGCAGACCCAGGACACCGAGCTCGCGGCGTCGTTCGCGGACCTCGCGGCGAAGCTCGGTGAGCAGGAGCACACCATCGTCGACGAGCTCGTCTCGGTGCAGGGTCACCCGGCCGACATCGGCGGCTACTACCGCCCCGACGACGCCAAGACGAGCGCGGTCATGCGTCCGTCCGCCACGTTGAACGCGGCGCTGGCAGCGCTCTAGCAGCGACCTGCCCACGGACGGGAGGCCCGATGCCAGCTGGCACCGTCCCTCCAGGCACGGCCGTCACCCCGCTGGCGCGGTGCGCCGGTACCGACTGGTGGGGCCCACCTCCCGTCCGTCCGTGGTCGCGACCACGGCCGCGCTTCGTGAGCAGCAATGGTCGCGTCCGCACCACGAACCCGACCATTGCTGCTCACGAAGTGACGCGTGGGCGCTCGTCGCGTCAGCCGCGGGAGGGAACGGGCGGGCCGGCGGCCAGCAGCCCGGTGAAGACCAGGGCGACGGCCACGACCCCGATGCCGGCGGCCACGGCGGGCCGACGCACCACGAAGAACAGCAGACGGTCCCAGAAGCCCGAGTGGGCGTCCGGTGAGCGGCGCCAGGAGCCTTCGAGCATGCCGCGGCGGGCGACCGCGACCTCGAACGGCACCGTGGCGTACGGCACGACGGCACTGGCCCAGCCGAGCACGAGCGCCCCGAACGACCACCGCTGGTTCACCGCCACGACCGTCGTGATCACCAGGTACGCCAGGAACACGAAGCCGTGCACCCCACCGCCGATGCGGACGCCCCAGTCGCCGGCGTCCAGGCCGTACTTGAGCACCATCCCGAGGATGAGCAGGGTCCAGGTCACGAGTTCGGCGACCGCGGCGGCGCGGAACAGGGAGCGCGGAGTCATGCCGTCAATCGTGGCGGACCCGGTTGACAGACAGCAGGGCGCCCCGGATCGTCCGACCCGGGGCGCGCTGCGGGTCCGCTCAGTGCCGCACGACCACCGTCTGGCCGAGGCGGTTCACACCCGTGCTCTCGTCCCACGTGCCGGTGTTCGCCGTCTGGATCGCGAAGGCCGGGTTCGCTGCCACCGAGCGTTCGGGTGCCGGCAGGGCGAGGGCGACGTCCCAGCGCCCGTTCGGCACGTCGGCCAGCGACGCCCGGACGGTCACGGTCCGTCCCGGCTGCCAGGACGATGCGTCGGCGCGCACCGGCACGGTGACCTTGCGGTGCCCGTCGGTCAGGACGAGCTGCACCGGGCGGCTGTTGTACGGCGCCGCCCAGCCGTCGTTCCGCACCGACACCGCGACCGACGGCGTGCGACCGGTGGTGACGATGCTCGAGGTCATCGTGAAGCGGTAGCCGAGCTTCTTCGCGGCGTCGGTCATGCCCTCCGCACCCCAGGTCGCCAGGACGTCCTTGTTGTAGTCGAGGTTGAGGTAGCTGTAGTGGTACTTCGCCATCTCGGCCGAGGCGGACGGGTACTCGGACCGTGGCGCGTTCACGGCGCAGGTCTCACCACCGACGGGGACGTACCGCGACTCGGCCGCCAGGTAGTCCTGGTCGAGCGACAGCGGGTTGCTCAGGAACGTGCCGAAGTCGTCCGGCGAGGCGAGGAAGCAGTCGTTGTGGTGCCCGATGCGCGACGCTGCCGATCCGTCGTGCGCCTGCGCCGGAGTGAGCGCCCCGGCCGTGCCGGACGGCGTGCGGAGCGCGTCCTGCTTCATCTGCATCGTGCGGACCTGGACCGAGCGGCTGGACGGCAGAGCGGCGAGTTCGGCCTGCAGGACCTGTCGTCGGGCGTCCTTGTCGGCCTCGGTCAGCACACCCGGGTTCGCCGGGTCACTGGCGAAGTGGTCGGTGTAGTAGCCCTCGCCCCAGAGCCCGATGAATCCCCCCTGCAGGGTCGGGATGACGTCGGCGTTCCGGCGGAGCGTCGGGGTGAGCTGCTCGATGTGCGCGAGCACGGTCGGCAGGTCGGCGTCACCGTAGGGCGCCGAGTACGGGTACGAGCCGCCCTGGACGTACGCGAACCGGGTGATCACACCCACGCCGGCGGCGCGCGCCGTGTCGTAGTCGCGCTGCACGAGCGCGAGCCAGGCCGGGCTGAGTTGCCGCTGCTGGACGAACGCCTCCATGTAGAACACCCGGACGACCTGCGTGACGCCCTCGGCCCGGTAGCCCCGGAGGGTCGCGGCGTCGAGCGGCGTGTACCCGGTGCCGTCGGCGCGGTAGTGCGTCTCGGTGGTGTGGTCGAACCCGCGCGAGGGGTTCGGGATGACCGCGTCGCTCGCCGTGTAGGTCACGGTCGAGGTGGTCGCGGTGCGTTTCGAGTGGTGACCGGTGGGTGACGCCCACGCGGTGGTCGGTACGGCGAGTGCGAGCACCGCCGCGAGTGCGACGGTGGTGATGGTGCGGTGCTGCATCGGACGAGCCCCTGTCCTCGGCGCGGGCGGTGATCGGCGCCCCCTGGCGCTGCCGTCCTGCGCGAATGTGATCTGAAGGTAGGCCAAACGATCAGAAAACGCCAGTGGATGCGCGAACCGAGCACGGGTAGCGTTGACTGCATGTCGCCGTCGACCGAGAACCGTCCCCTGAACATCGTCGTCTGGAACGAGAACGTGCACGAGACCCGCGGTGACGCGACGGTCATCGGGCACTACCCCGACGGCATGCACGCCGTGATCGCCGAGGCGCTCCGGCAGCTGCAGCCCGGGGCCGACGTCTCCACCGCCACCCTGCAGGAACCCGACCACGGCATCACCGCCGAACGGCTCGCCACCACGGACGTGCTGTTCTGGTGGGGGCACGCCGCCCACGACGAGGTGAGCGACGCCGTCGTCGACCTGGTCGTCGACGCCGTGCACGCCGGCATGGGCCTGGTGGTGTTGCACTCCGGCCACTACTCCAAGCCGTTCAAGCGCCTGATGGGCACGACCTGCTCGCTGAAGTGGCGGAACGACGGCGAGCGCGAACTCGTCTGGACCGTCGCGCCCGAGCACCCTATCGCCGCAGGGGTCCCGCACCCGATCGTCATCGAGCGGCAGGAGATGTACGGCGAGTACTTCGACATCCCGCGCCCCGACGAAGAGGTGTTCTTGTCGACCTTCGCGGGAGGCGAGGTCTTCCGCTCCGGCGTCGCGTACCGCCGGGGGCTCGGCAAGGTCTTCTACTTCTCGCCCGGCGACCAGGAGTACCCCGTCTACCACCACCCAGACATCCAGCGCGTGCTGTCGAACGCCGCCGCCTGGGCCGCCCCGGTGTCCGAGCGCCGCGAGCTGACGGCTGACCCCCACCCACGGGACTGGTTCCTGACGGACGATGGGGGTAGACAGGCCGGGTGACCAACCATCTCGACGGTGCGCACAGGCGCACCGCGGTGATCGAGGCGCTCGCAATCTTGGGATCAGGACCCGAGGAGCGCTTCGACCGCATCACCCGCATGGCCCACGAGGCGTTCGACGTCCCGTTGACCTTCCTCAACCTCGTCCACCACGACCTCGTCACCACGCAGTCGACCTTCGGCTGGCACCAGGGGTCGAGTGTCCCCGCCAGCGAGCAGTTCTGCGCGTCGACGGTGCTCACCCGCGAACCGATGGTGATCCCGGACGCGTCCCTCGACGCCCGGTTCGCGCACACGGCGGCGGTTGCGGAGCACGGAATCCGGTTCTACGCGGGCGCACCGTTGACCATGGTCGACGGCACCCGGGTGGGCACGCTGTGCCTGATGGACGCGGTGCCGCGCACGTTCTCGCCGGACGACGTCGCCCTGCTGGGAGACCTGGCCCGGTGGGCGGAGCGCGAGCTCGGCGTCGCCATCGACCGCGGGCGGGTCCGTCGGGTGCTCGACGGCCTGGTACCGGACCCGGTCGCGGTGCCGGGGTACGACCTCGACGTCCTGGTGGCCCAGCACGACGACGGCGGGGGTGACGTCGCCGACTGGCGCGTCGCACCGGACGGTACCCTGCACGTCACCGTCGGCCGGGTGAGCGCGGCCGGCCCGGCGTCGGGCCTGCTCGCCGCGGCGGTCCGCGGTGCCGTGGCGGCACGGACCGGCACCGACATGTCGGACGCGATCGTCGGCCTGGAGGCGCAGGTCACCGCCGACCTGTCGGCTGCGGACGCCGTCGGCTCGCTGTTCCACCTGCGGCTCGACCCGACGTCGGGTCACGTCGACTTCGGCGACGCCGGCCACGGCCTCGCCGTGCTCGTCCCCGCCGACGGTCCGGCTCGCGTCCTGCACCCGCTCGACCTGCCGCTCGGGCTGCAACCGGAGTCGATCCCACGGTCGCCCGGCGCGCTCGACCTGGACCCCGGCGACCGGCTGGCGATCTGCACCCAGGGCGTCCTGTCGCTGGACGGGCTCCGGCACCTGGACGACCTCGCTGCGCTGGTGCGCTCGGCTCCGGACGGGGCCACCGTGGTCGAACGGGTGCGCACGGCCGTCCCCACGGACGCCGCGGTCGACGTCACGCTGGTGGTGCTCACGCGGCACTGAGCGTGCGTGCCGCGCAACCCGGTCGTGCGGCGCCACCTGATCGTGCCGCGCACGTCAGGAGCGGAAGCGGTCCGGCCGCGGGCGCGGAGTGCCGGTCAGCGAGACCACGAGCAG
The DNA here is from genome assembly GCF_003234485.1 of Curtobacterium sp. MCLR17_034. Taxonomy (NCBI): domain Bacteria; kingdom Bacillati; phylum Actinomycetota; class Actinomycetes; order Micrococcales; family Microbacteriaceae; genus Curtobacterium; species Curtobacterium sp. MCLR17_034. The sequence continues at coordinate 253,553 of NZ_QKTH01000001.1, read as the reverse complement.
CGTGGCGAGCAGGGCGAACCCGGCGAGCTCGATGCCCAGGCCGGCGAGCTGCCAGTACGCGCTGCCGACGTGCTGCGGCTGCGTGATCGATTCCGGCCACCACGACTGGATGAGCGGGAAGGAGCCCGGGAACGGGTCGAGGCCGAACACGACGAGGCCACCGAGCAGCAGGACGACCCCGAGGCCGGCCATCGCCCCACGGGACCGGCGGAGCATGTGCACCACGAGGGCCGCACCCATGCCGGCGAGCCCGACGACGGCGATCAGGAACGCGAGCACCACGATGGTCTGCGGCGCGAGCGCGACCCAGTCCAGCACCGCGATCGGCAGCAGCAGCCACCGACCCGTCCGTGCCCAGCGCGCAGGGTTCCGCCATCCGTCCATGGCGACCGACCGTAGGGCACCCGGCCGAACGCCTGCCGAATGCGGCCAGTGGACCCCGGCGGCAGCGAGCGCTGACTACGATCGGACCCCATGGCGCAGGACCGACCGACCCGGCAGCAGCGGTCGCTCGCGACCCGCACGGCGATCATCGAGGGCGCGGCCGCGGAGTTCGACGAACGCGGGTACGTCGGTGCCTCGATGGACGGCATCGCCGAACGCATCGGGATGACCAAGGGTGCGCTGTACTTCCACTTCACGTCGAAGGCCGACATGGCCGGGGCCGTCGTCGCCGAGCAGCACGCGATCTCCCGCCGCTACGGCGAGGCCGCGGTGGCGCGGGGCACCACCCCGCTCGAGTCGATCATGTGGCTGTGCCAGGGGCTCGCGGTCCAGATGACGTCCGAGGTCGTCGTGAGCGCCGGGGTGCGCCTGTCGACCGACGTGGCCGCGAGCGACGTCGCCCGGCAGGACCCGTACACCGACTGGACCACGGTGGTCGCCGGGTTCGCACGGCAGGCCGTCGAGGTGGGCGAGATCGACCCGCGGTGGGACCCGGACCTGGTCGGCCGGGTCGTCGTCCGCGCCTACACCGGCGTGCAGACCGTCTCGGACGTGATGACCCGCCGGGCCGACCTGTTCGCAGGCCTGCGGGAACTCTGGACGGTCCTGCTGGACGCGTTCGTCACCGAACGGCTGCGTCCGGAGATCCCGCGGCTCGTCGCGCTCATCGCTCCGGAGTGACGCGGGTCCCCCCAGGGAAACACCCACGTCACCTCGCCTCTGAGACTAGCGAGAAGGGTGTCACGCCACCGGCCCCAGTTCGCGGGCATGTGTCCGGCGGCCCACTAGCCTGACGCCGTGCCCACACCCGCTGCCGAGGTCGACGTCGACGTCCCGCTCGTCCGGTCCCTGCTGCACGACCAGCACCCCGACCTGGCCGGGCTCCCGCTCGAGGTCGTCGCGAACGGCTGGGACAACGTCGTGCTGCGTCTGGGCGACGACCTGGCCGTCCGGGTCCCCCGTCGGGAGCTGGCCGCACGGCTCGTCGAACACGAACAGCGCTGGTTGTCGGACATCGCCGCCCGGGTCGGATCGGTCGTCCCGGTGCCGGCCCCGGTGCGCACCGGCCGCCCCGCCCTCGGGTACCCGTGGTCGTGGAGCATCGTGCCGTGGCTACCCGGCACGGCGATCGGTGAACGGGCGGCCGGGGCCCCCGTCGCCGAGGCGCTCGCCGCGTTCGTCGGACTCCTGCACGTCCCCGCCCCGGACGACGCCCCGGCGAACCCGTTCCGTGCGGTGCCGCTCGCGTCGCGGAGCGAGGCCGTGCTGGCGCGACTCGACGAGCACGGCGTGCACCGGGCCGGAGAGCTGGCCACGCTGTGGCGGACCGCAGCGGCCGCGCCCGCGCACGCCGGGCCTCCCGTCTGGGTGCACGGTGACCTGCACCCCTTCAACCTGCTCGTCGACTCGTCGGACGGTGTCGACCGTCTGTCGGCCGTGATCGACTTCGGGGACGTCACCGCGGGCGACCCGGCCGTCGACCTGGCCACCGCCTGGCTGACGCTCGATCGGCCTGGGCGTCGGGCGTTCCGCGCGCGCGTCACGGCCCCGGAGGCCACCTGGGTGCGCGCACGCGGGTGGGTGGTCGCGCTCGGGTCCGCGCTGGCGACCGCCGACGAACGCGCCTTCCGGAGCGTCGCGCGACGGAGCATCGACGCGGTGCTGGACGACTGAGTCCCCGCGGGGCTATCGTGACCGCACCATCCGTGCACAGCCGATCGGAGGGGCCGCCATGACCCTCGAGCTCCGCGTCCAGCACGACGTCGCCACCGACGCCTCCCCCGCCCCCGTCCGGCCCGAGCGACGCGGCCTCCGCGGCCTGCTCGACCGTCTGTCCGACCGCCGCGCAGCCGCCCGCGCACGACGGGTCGACGACCGGGTGCGCGAACTCGGGGAACTCGTCCACCTGCTCTCCGACGCCCGTGCCGTCGTCGAACGCGGCTGGGTCCAGCACGCCTGGTTCGCCTACCTCGACGAGCACGGCCGCGAGCGCAAGGCGTCGAGTGCCGCGGCGATGGACGTGCAGGGCCGGCCGCTCGTCGGCGCTTGCCTGGTCGGCGCGGTCGTGTCCGCTGCCGGCGGGCCACACGCGGTGCACGCGCCCCGGGTGCAGCACGCGCTCGACGTCGTGTGGCACGCCCTCGCCCGCGACGAGGGCGAGCCCGTGCTGTGGTGCCCCGCGCCGGACATCCGGATGGGGCGGGTGCGTGACCTGACGAGCTGGAACGACGCCCCGGCACGCACCGGTGCCGAGGTCGCCGGGCTGCTGCTGACGGCCGAACGGGTCGCCGTGCAGGAGTCGGCGCGCCTGGAGGAGCTCCGGGTGGCACGATCGGGGGCATGAGCGACGTCGAAGCGGTCCCCGAGGTGCACCCCGCGAGCACCAGCACCCCGGCGGCGAGCGGCAACGCCCTGCTGTCGGACGAAGGGGCAGCGCGGAACCCCGACGGTGCGGCGGCCGTGGACGGCGCGGGCGCGCACGCGGACGCAGCTGCCGCCGACGCCGCGGTGAAGCGGACGCTGCACCGGTACCTGCAGAAGCACCGTGCGGCCCTGCTGGCGAAGCTCGACGGGCTGGCCGAGCGGCAGGCCCGCTGGCCGGTGACGCCCACGGGCACGAACGTCCTCGGGCTCGTGAAGCACGTCGCCGGGGTGCAGGCCGGCTACTTCGGCGAGGTGTTCGGGCGGCCGCTGCCGGACCCGCCCGCCTGGCTCGAGTCCGAGGACGGCGAGGACATGTACGCCTCGCTCGACGAGACCATGGCCGACATCGTGGCCTTCCACCACCGGAGTGCCGAACACGCCGACGCCACGATCGAGGCGCTCGACCTCACCGCCACCGGGACCGTGCCGTGGTGGCCGGAGGGGCACCGGGAGGTCACGCTGCACCGGATCCTGGTGCACATGGCGTACGAGACCGCCCGGCACGCGGGTCACGCCGACATCGTGCGCGAGATGCTCGACGGCCTGGCCGGGGACGGTGACGGCAACCTGGCCGACAAGTCCCCGGAGGAATGGGTCCGGTGGCGCGAGCAGCTCGTCGACATCGCTGAGCGAGCGGGGTTGCGCGGCCTGGGCGCATAGCCGAGCACGCAGACCGATCGTTACCGTTCTCCCAGGCTCGCCCTGGTGAACCCCTGCTGATCAGGGGTTGTCATCCTCGCAACTGCAAGGGAAACCGTCGTATCGGTCGGGTTGCGTTGTACAACCGGTCCAGCTGCTGCGTAGCTTTGGCCGAGCTCGTGCCCCGATCTGTGGGCAGTTCAGCCGACCGGAAGGGGAGCGCCCACCCGTGTTCCAGTACGTCGTGGAGCGATGGAACCAGATCTGGTTCGCATCGTGGCAGCACTTCTCACTGGTCGTCCAGTGCGTCGTCCTCGCCACGGTCATCGCCGTGGTGCTCGCTACACTCGTCTACCGCAGCCCGCGCCTGACCGCGTTCGCGAACGGGGTGTCGGCCATCGGCCTCACCCTGCCGTCGTTCGCCGTCATCGGCCTGCTCATCGTCCCGCTCGGCTTCGGCGTCCTGCCGTCGGTCGTGACGGTCGTCTTCTTCGCCGCGCTGCCGATCCTGCGCAACGCGGTCGTCGGTCTCGCCGAGATCCCGCCTGCCGTCGTCGAGTCGGCGCGTGGCATCGGCATGAGCCGGTTCCGCACCCTGCTGCAGGTCGAGCTGCCGATGGCGTGGCCGATCATCCTGAGCGGTGTCCGCGTTGCCGCGCAGATGGTGATGGGCATCGCCGCCATCGCCGCGTACGCGCTCGGCCCCGGGCTCGGCGGCTTCATCTTCTCCGGGCTGTCCCGCCTCGGCGGCGCCAACGCCCTGTTCTCCGTCGTGGTCGGGGTGGTCGGCGTCGTCCTGCTCGCCCTGGTCCTCGACCTGCTCCTCATCGGCCTCGGCCGCCTGACCATCTCGAGAGGTATCCGTGTCCAGCACTGACTCCGCCACCACCACCGCGCCCGACGGGGACGTCACCGGGCGCAGCATCCTGCTCGACGAGGTCACCAAGCGGTACCCCGGGCAGTCGAAGCCCGCCGTCGACGGCATCACGCTCGAGATCCCGGCCGGCAAGATCGTCATGCTCGTCGGCCCGTCCGGCTGCGGCAAGACGACGACCCTCAAGATGATCAACCGTCTGATCGAGCCCACCCAGGGGCGGATCGTCGTCGGCGACGACGACGTCACGGGCATCGACGGCGACGAGCTCCGCCGCCGCATGGGTTACGTGATCCAGGCCGGCGGGCTCTTCCCGCACATGACGGTCGCGGCGAACATCGCGATCGTGCCGAAGATGCTCGGCTGGTCGAAGGAGAAGATCGCGGCGCGGGTCGACGAGCTGCTCGACCTGGTCTCGCTCGATCCCGACACCTACCGCGACCGGTTCCCCCGCGAACTCTCCGGTGGCCAGCAGCAGCGCGTCGGCGTGGCCCGTGCGCTCGCGGCGGACCCGCCCGTCCTGCTCATGGACGAGCCGTTCGGTGCGGTCGACCCGATCACCCGCCAGCGCCTGCAGGACGAGCTCCTGCGCATCCAGGAGGAACTGCACAAGACGATCGTCATCGTCACGCACGACTTCGACGAAGCCGTGAAGCTCGGCGACTGGATCGTCATCTTCACCGAGGGTGCGCACATCGTGCAGTACGACACCCCGGAACGGATCCTTGCCGAGCCGGCGAACGAGTTCGTCGAGAACTTCATCGGCTCCGGCGCCGGCCTGAAGCAGCTCACGCTGAACCGCGTGCGCGACGTCGAGGTCGAGTCCGCCGTGACCTGCTCCCCCGGTGAAGAGGTCAAGGCCGTGCTGCAGCGGATGAACGAGGCCGGCGGGCACCAGCACGCCGTCGTCGTCGACCACCGCCAGCGCCCGATCGGGTGGCCGTCGCGCCGCCAGCTCGAGCGCCTCGACCGCATCCCCGACGGCGTCGAGCCCGGCCTGCCCGTCGTGGGCGAGGCCGCGACCCTCAACGACGCGCTCGACACCATGCTCGTCTCGAGCGCCGGCGCCGCACTCGTCACCGGTCGTCGTGACGCGTTCCGCGGGGTCATCACCGTCGAGACCGTGATGGAGGCGATCACCCGCTCCCGCGCGACCGCCGCAGGCGACCAGGCCTACACGCCGGTCGGCACGAACACGAACCCGATCGAGACCATGCCGTCGTCACCGGTGTCGGCCATGCCCACCGGAGAAGACCTGTGAGCGCAGTCGCCACTGCCGGCCCCGCCACCGGTGCGAGCACCTCGTGGAAGGGCCTGCTGTTCCAGCCGATCGCGATCCTGATCGTCCTGGCCGGCTTCGCGGTGTGGCTCGCGACGGCGGACCTGACCCCGACGGAGCGCACGACGCTCAACCCGGCGGACATCCTGGCCCTGACCGGTCAGCACCTCGTGCTGACCCTGCAGTCGACGGTCCTGGTGCTCGTGATCGGCATCCCGCTGGGCGTCGTGCTCACCCGCGGGCCGCTGCGCCGGGCGAGCCCGTACGTGCTCGCCGTCGCGAACTTCGGGCAGGCGGCCCCGGCCGTCGGCCTCATCGTGTTGCTCGCCGCCTGGCTCGGCCTGAACAGCTCGTCCGCCGTCATCGCGCTCGTGCTCTACGCGATCCTGCCGGTGCTCCGGAACACCATGATCGGCGTGCAGAGCGTCGACGACCGCCTGGTCGAGGCCGGTCGCGGCATGGGGATGAGCGCCTTCAGCGTGCTGATGCGCGTCGAACTGCCGCTCGCGGTGCCCGTGATGCTCTCGGGCATCCGGACCGCCCTCGTGCTGCTCGTCGGCACGGCGAGCCTGGCCACCTTCGTCGGTGCGGGCGGACTCGGTCTGCTCATCACGACGGGCGTGACGCTGTTCCTGCCGAAGGTGCTCGTCTCGGGGGCCCTGCTCGTCGCCCTGCTCGCCCTCTCCATCGACTGGCTCGGCCGCGTGGTCGAGACGGTCGCACGACCGAAGGGACTCCGATGACCCGCCGCACCCGCAGCACCCGCCGCACCCGCACTCGGGTCGGAGCCGCCGCGTTCGTCGCCGGTGCCACCGCCCTCGTCCTGACCGGGTGCGGCCTGCAGCCCGCCACGTCGTTCGTGCCCGAGGCCGGCGCCGGCTCCATCCAGCGCATCGACGACCTGCCGGCCGGCGCCCACATCACCGTGACGTCGAAGAACTTCACCGAGCAGCTCGTGCTCGGCAAGATCGCCGTGCTCGCCGCCAAGGCCGCGGGGTTCGACGTCACCGACGAGACGAACGTGCCCGGCAGCGTCGCGGTCCGTGAGCTGATGACCTCGCACGCGGCCGACTTCACGTACGAGTACACCGGTACCGCGTGGCTGACCTTCATGGGTCACACGAAGGGGATCCCGGACAAGACCGAGCAGTGGACGGCGGTGAAGAAGGAGGACGCCGGCAACGGGCTGACGTGGCTCGAACCCGCGCCGATGAACAACACCTACGCGTTCGCCGTCCGCAACGAGGCCGTCAAGCAACTCGGGGACGTCAAGACGCTCTCCGACATCACGAAGCTGCCGGTCGACCAGCGCACGTTCTGCGTGGAGTCGGAGTTCAACTCGCGTGCCGATGGCTTCAAGCCGATGCTCAAGAAGTACGGCTTGGAGCTCGGTGGTTCGGGGTCGAACGGGGTGCCGAGCAGCAACGTCAGCATCCTCGACACCGGCACGGTCTACACGGCCACCGACCGCGGCAAGTGCAACTTCGGTGAGGTCTTCACCACCGACGGCCGCATCAAGTCGCTCGGGCTGACGGTGCTCGAGGACGACAAGGGGTTCTTCCCGGCGTACAACGTCGCGCCCGTCATCGATTCGAAGACGCTCAAGGAGTACCCGAAGCTCGAGGGGATCTACGACCAGATCTCGCCCAAGCTCACCGACGCCGTGCTGCAGGAACTCAACCGTCAGGTGGACGTCGAGGGGCGCGAGCCGGCCGACGTCGCCTTCGACTGGATGGTCAAGGAGGGCTTCATCACGAAGCCCTGATCGTTCTCGACGTCCCCACGAACGGACGGGAGGCGCGGTGCCAGCTGGTGGGGCCCACCTCCCGTCCGTTCGTGGGTACGTCTCAGGCCGCGGCGATGCGCGCAGCCGTGTCGCGGATCGACGCGACCACCGCCGCACGCACCTGCTCCGGGTCGGAGCCCTCGTGCCGAGCGGCACTGCGGAGCCCCGTCATGCACATGCCGAGCAGCATCTCCGCCGCCTGCGGGGTCGCCGCCTCCGGCCCCCAGGCCGGGTCGCGCTCGAGGATCGCGCGCACCGCGCCGGTCATCGCCTCGGCGACCGTGGTCATCCGCGCGACCTGCCGACGCATCAGCTGCGGGAACCGCACGATGACGGCCTTGCGCTCGAGCCGCTCGTGCTCGTCGCCGAACGACGACCCGAACACCAGGAACGCCAGGTCCACGACGGCCTGCGCCGCCGGCTCCCCCGCGACGGCCGCCAGGTGCGCCTCGAGGGTGCGGGGTTCGAGGTCGAGCTCGGTGTGCCCGAGGACCGCGTCCTCCTTGCTCTCGAAGTAGTTGAAGAACGTCCGCGGGGAGACGTCGGCCCGCGCGGCGATCTGCTCGATCGTGGTGCCGTCGACGCCCTGCTCGAGGGCCAGGGACCGAGCCGACTCGGCGATGCGGTTGCGGGTCTCGATGCGCTTGCGGTCACGGAGACCGAGTTCTGACGGCGTCGCGGAGTCGGGCATGGCCTGACTGTAACCGGAACGTCACATGATCTACAGCAAACGCAAACTTGCAGTCGTGCATCGGACACTACGGTGAACCCATGACCACTCCCGTGCTCGAGGCCCGTGACCTCGCCAGGACCTACGGCCGCGGCGCGACGCGGTTCGACGCGCTCAAGGGGGTGTCGCTGGCGGTGCACCAGGGCGAGAGCCTGGCGATCGTCGGCAAGTCCGGCTCCGGCAAGTCGACGCTGATGCACCTGCTCGCACTGCTCGACAAGCCGTCGGCCGGACAGGTGCTGCTCGACGGCACCGACGCGGCGACGCTCGGTGCCCGCCAGGTCAACCGCACCCGGAACAGCACCTTCGGGTTCGTCTTCCAGCAGTTCTTCCTGACGCCGAAGACCTCGGTGCTCGACAACGTCGTGCTCCCGCTCAAGATCGCCGGCGTCTCCGGAGCCGAGCGGAAGCGCCGGGGCATGGCGGCGCTCGACGCCCTCGGGCTGGCCGACAAGGCCAAGAACGACGCCAACGACCTGTCCGGTGGCCAGAAGCAGCGCGTGGTCATCGCCCGGGCGCTGGTCGGCGAGCCGAGCGTGATCTTCGCCGACGAGCCGACCGGCAACCTCGACACGAACACCGGGCAGGTGGTCGAGGACATGCTGTTCGGGCTGCAGCGCGAGCGGGGGATCACGCTCGTCGTGGTCACGCACGACGAAGAGCTCGCCGCGCGCTGCGACCGCAGCGTGAACGTCCGCGACGGCCTGATCGTCGGCGGACCCGACGACGCGGTCGACGCGTCTGCCACGCACGGAAGGCACTCCGCATGAACTTCCTCGATCTGCTGCGCACCGCGGTCTCGAACACCTTCCGCTCGAAGCTGCGCACGACCCTGACCGTCATCGCGATCTTCATCGGCGCCTTCACGATCACCCTCACGTCGGCCATCGGCACGGGCGTCAGCAACTACATCGACAGCCAGGTCTCCTCGATCGGAGACGACGGCACCCTGGTCGTCACGAAGGCCGTGGACTCCACCTCGACCGACAGCGGCCCGGCGAAGTACGACCCCGAGGCGTCCGGTCAGAGCGTCGACCGCGGCCCGGCGTCGTTCTCGTACCTCTCGCAGTCCGACGTCGACGCCATCGAGAAGACCGACGGCATCAAGAGCCTCCGCCCCGCGGTCGCCCTCGCGCCGAAGTACGCCGAGTACGGGGACCAGGGCAAGTACGTCGTGTCGCTCACGGCCAACGCCGGCGAGCTCGACGCCGACCTGGCGAGCGGCAAGCAGCTCGACGACGAGACCGACGCCAACCAGGTGATGCTGCCGACCGACTACCTGAAGAACATGGGTCTCGGCAGCGCCTCGGCCGCCGTCGGCAAGGAGCTCACGATCGCCGTCGACGACTACCAGGGCAAGGAGCACACGCTCACCGCCACCGTCGTCGGGGTGCAGAACGAGTCGCTGTTCGGCAGCGGTGCCGGGGCGAACGCCGCACTGACCGACGCCATGCAGGCCGCGCAGGAGATCGGCAAGCCCGACTCGATCGCGACGTCCTACGCCAGCGCCACCGCGACGCTCGACGCCGACGCCTCCGTCACCACGGTCAAGAAGTCCCTGGCCGACGACGGGTTCCTCGGCCAGACCATCCAGGACCAGCTCGGTCAGTTCCAGACCGTGATCAGCGGCATCGTCGGGGTCCTGAACGCCTTCGCGGTGATCGCCCTCGTCGCCGCCGGCTTCGGCATCATCAACACCCTGCTCATGAGCGTGCAGGAGCGCACCCGCGAGATCGGCCTGATGAAGGCGATGGGCATGGGTGGCGGCAAGGTCTACACGCTGTTCTCGCTCGAGGCGGTGTTCATCGGGTTCCTCGGCAGTGCCATCGGCGCCGGGGTCGCGATCCTGCTCGGCACCGGGATCTCGAACGTCCTGGCCGGCACGCTCCTCAATGACCTGCCGGGGCTGCAGATCATGCAGTTCGCGCCGGGGTCGGTCGCCACGATCATCCTCGTCGTGATGTTCATCGCGTTCCTGGCGGGCACCCTGCCGGCACGACGTGCGGCACGGCAGAACCCGATCGAGGCGCTCCGGTACGAGTGACAGGCAGGGCTGCCTAGTGTCTGGACGGTGACGACGTTCGGACGCGACCTCGGTGACGGCTACACGCTGACGCTGCGCGACCTGACGACGGTCGACCCGGTGCTCGCACTCGTGCACGCCAACACCGATCGTCTGCGGGCCGCCGAGCCCTGGGCCTGGGATCCCCAGACCCGCGCGGCCATCGCCCTGCACACCGAGCGGCTGCTCGGCCAGTTCGCGATGGACCGCGCGCTGCCGTGCGTCATCCGCCAGGACGACCGGATCGTCGGGGTCGCCTCGTTGACGTTCGACCCGTACCTGGGCCAGGCATCGCTCGGCTACTGGGTGGACGCCGGACAGGAGGGCCGTGGTGTCGTCCGGCGGGCCGCCACCGTGCTGATCGGGGTCGCCCGGGCGCGCGGGTGCGCACGGATGGAGATCCGGTCGGCGGTCGACAATGCGCGGAGCCGGGGGCTCGCCGAGCGGCTCGGCTTCGCGCACGAGGGCACGCTGCGCGGCGCGCTGCCCCTCGGGCCCGAGCGTGTCGACGTCGCGGTGTACGGCCTGCTGCTCTGACGCCCGTCGCCGTCGTGCAGGCCGACCGACACCGGTCGCCGGTATCGTCGGAGCATGGCCTTGTTCGGACGACGCAACCCCGACGTGCGCGATCGACCCATCAGCCAGGTCGAACTGAAGCGGGCGGTCGACGAGGGCTTCCTCATCGCGAAGGCCGCCGTCACCATCGCGGTGGCCAACCGCATCATCACGAACGCCCTGCGTGACCAGGGGTACTTCGACCACGCGCTCATCGCCGAGGCCACGCGCGAGGAACTCCACCGCATGGCCGAGGAACAGCGGGGCGACGCCGCACGCATGCGGGAGATCCGCTCCACCTCGAGCAAGCAGAAGGGCCGTTCCCGCCACCAGCACGACTACCGGCGGGGCGACGACCTGAAGCTCCGGATGCGCGAGGCCACGTACGAGCAGCTCGCCACCATGCTCGACAAGCGGCGCGACGACCAGCACTTCGTCGACGGCATCGTGCTCGCCGCGCGGGCCCGCGCCTGGGACGACATCGGCACCACCGTCGTCGGACGCCTCGGTTGGGCGCAGCGCCCGGCGGACGACTACGAGATCGGCCGTGACGACCGGCTGCAGCAGATGCTCGACGAGGACTTCGCCGAGTTGCTCGCCGAGCACCCCGTCGGATCGATCCCGGTCGACGCCGACGAGCCCGACGACGCCGATGGTGACCAGGACGAGTCGGACCCGGCCGACCCCGACACCTCGCGCACCTGACCGGTACTTGATATACCGGGGCATCTTCGATACGCTCATCGAGTAACGCCCCAGGACCATTCGGCTCGCCGGACTCCTGGGGCGATTGCTGTCTCAGAGGGGTGCGACGAGGGGCGCGATGATCGATCCAGCCACGCTGCAGGCGCTCCCGAGGCTGCTCAGCGCAGCGCGCTTCGACCGGTACACGGCTCGCTACGACGGCCGTACCGACCTCGCCGCCCGGCTCTACGCCTGGAACTCAGAAATCGCGTCGGCGTTCTGGGGTCCCGTCGGTTGCCTCGAAGTGTTCGTCCGGAATGCTCTCCACGACGAACTCCGCCGGGGCCGTCGTGACGACTGGTGGAACGACTCCGCTGTCCACCTGCTGGACCGCGAACGCCGAGCGGTCGACGACGCAACTCGAACCCTGCGGCGACGGGGCTTCACCGATCCCGAACCGGATCAGGTGGTCGCCGCGACGAGCTTCGGTTTCTGGGTCGGCCTCACCGATGCGGGGATCCCCCGAGACCCGATCTGGAGCTACGAGACGACGCTCTGGCAGCCCCGGCTCGTGCACGCGTTCCCCGGCCTGGGGGCGGTCCGACGCAAGCAGCTGCACCGGCGACTCGATGCCGTGCGGAGATTCCGGAACCGGCTCGCCCACCACGAACCGATCCACAATGCGCCGTTGCCGGCCATCCGCGACGACATCGTCGCGATCGCCCGAGCGATCGACCCCGACGCAGCAGCGTTCATCACCGGTGCGCACCGTATCGACGACGTCCTGGATCGGAAGCGAGTGGCGGTGTCGACAGGCGCCTCGGTGATCTGACCGACACCACACGCAGTCACGAGTCCCTAGGCTCGGTGCATGGTTGATGCGGTGGTCGTCGGAGCGGGACCGAACGGGCTCGCGGCAGCGGTGACGCTCGCACGCGCCGGACTGTCGGTCGAGGTCGTCGAACGGAACGACACGATCGGCGGCGGCGCCCGGACGGCCGAGCTCACCCTGCCCGGCTTCCTGCACGACGTCTGCTCCGCCGTGCACCCGATGGCCCTGCAGTCCGAGTTCTTCCGGCTGTTCCGGATGGAGGAGCGCATCGAACTCCGCCTGCCCGAGGTGCAGTACGGCCACCCGCTCGACGGCGGCCGCGCTGGCATCGCCTACCAGGACCTCGACCGCACCGCCGCCGAGCTCGGGGTGGACGGGCCGGCCTTCAAGCAGCTGATGGCCCCGCTGGCGGAGAACGCCGACCAGGTCGCCGACTTCGCGACCGACGCGCTGCTGCACGTGCCGCGGCACCCCCTGACCGTCCTGCGCTTCGGTCTGCGGGCGCTCGAGCAGGGCACCGCCGCGTGGAACCTGCGCTTCCGCGGCGAGGCCGCCCCGGCGATGGTGTCCGGCGTCGCGGCGCACTCGATCCAGCACCTGCCGTCCCTGTCCACCGCGGCGGCGGCGCTGTCGCTCGGCTCCTACGCGCACGCCCGCGGCTGGCCGGTGCCGATCGGCGGCAGCCAGGCGATCGTCGACGCGCTCGCCGCGGACCTCGTCGCGCACGGCGGCCGCATCGTCACCGGGCAGGAGGTCCGGTCGCTCGGTGACCTCACCCCGGCGAAGGCGGTGCTGTTCGACACGAGCGTGCCGGGCATGCTCCGGATCGCGGGCAAGCAGATCCCGACCCCGAAGCGCGGTGCACTGCGACGCTTCCGGTTCGGCAACGCCGCGGCGAAGGTCGACTTCGCGCTGTCCGACCCGGTGCCGTGGACCAACGAGTCGCTGCGGAAGGCCGGGACCGTGCACATCGGTGGGACCCGCCAGGAGATCGCGGAGGCCGAACGGGCGGTGGCGCACGGGCAGCACGCCGAGCGCCCGTACGTGCTCGGCGCGGAGCCGACCGTGGTGGACCCGACCCGCGCCCCGAAGGGCAAGCACGTCTTCTGGGCCTACGCGCACGTCCCCGCGGGGTCGGACGTCGACCCGACCGAGGCCGTCACCCGTCAGATCGAGCGGTTCGCGCCGGGGTTCCGCGACACGATCCTGTCGTCGAGCTCCCGCACCGCCGTGCAGATGGGCGAGTACAACCCGAACTACGTCGGTGGCGACATCGCCGCCGGTGCCGCGAGCTTCTGGCAGCTCGTCAAGCGCCCCGTCCTGTCCAGCGACCCGTGGCGGATGGGCGGCGGCATGTACCTGTGCTCCGAGTCCTCCGCGCCCGGCCCCGGCGTGCACGGCATGGCCGGATGGCACGCGGCGAAGAGCGCACTCCGGCACACCTTCGGCCTGCCGGAGGACGTCGACCTCACCCCGGAAGGCTGATCACCATGGCGAAGAACGTCCGCATCCTGCACTGCCGTCCCGAAGCCGTCTTCGACGTGCTCGGCGACGGATGGCTCTACACGACCTGGGTGGTCGGCGCCTCGCGCATGCGCAAGGAGGAGTCCGGTTGGCCGCAGGTCGGTACCCACCTGCACCACTCGTTCGGCGCGTGGCCGATCGTCATCAACGACGTCACGACGTCGCTGGTGTGGGAGCCGCCGCACCGCATGGTCATCCAGGCGAAGGGCTGGCCCATCGGCGAGGCCCGCGTCGAGCTGACCGTCGAACCGCACCGGCACGGCAGCAAGGTCACGATCACCGAGAACGCGGTGGCCGGGCCGGGTTCGTACGTGCCCGATTTCCTCATGCAGCCGCTCATCTGGATCCGTAACCGCGAGACCCTCCGCCGCCTCGAGTGGGTGGCCGTCGGGCGCGCGGCGAACGCCTGAGACGTCCCACGAGACGGACGGGAGGCCCGTGGCGGCGTCGCCACGGGCCTCCCTTCCGCCCTGTGGGTGCGTCGACTACTCGGCGCGCGAGAACTCGCTGGCCCGCGCCACCTGGTCGTCCGTCAGGGCGACGCCCGTGTACCGCTCGAACTGGCGCGCCGCCTGCAGGGCGATGACCTCGGCGCCGGTGATGACGTGCTTGCCGGCATCGCGCCCCGCACGGACGAGCGGGGTCTCCGACGGGAAGGCGACCACGTCGAAGACGGTGTGCGCCGCCTCGATCCGTTCCGGCGCGAACGCGAGTGCGTCCTGCTGGTCGCCGCGCATGCCGAGCGGGGTGACGTTGACGACCAGGTCGGTCTCCCCCGCCTCGCGCTCGTCGGCCACCCAGTCGTACCCGTACTGCGAGGCCAGGGCCGGGCCGGTCTGCTCGTTGCGGGCGACGACCGTCAACCGGTCGAAGCCGGCACCGCGGAACGCCGCCGTGACGGCCTTGGCCATGCCGCCCGAGCCGCGGAGCAGCACCCGCGAAGCCGGGTCGACCTGGTGCGACCCGAGCAGGGCGGCGATCGCCTCGTAGTCGGTGTTCGACGCGGTGAGCACGCCGTCGTCGTTCACGACCGTGTTGACCGACTGGATCGCGGCGGCGGAGTCCTCGATGTGGTCGACCAGTGGGATGATCGCCTCCTTGAAGGGCATCGACACCGAGCAACCGCGGATCCCGAGCGCACGGATGCCGGCGACGGCGCCGGGCAGATCGGTCGTGGTGAACGCCTTGTACAGGAAGTTGAGGCCGAGCTCGTCGTACAGGAAGTTGTGGAACCGGGTGCCGATGTTGCTCGGGCGCGCGGCCAGCGACATGCAGACCTGCATGTCCTTGTTCAGGATGGGCATGCCCCCAGTCTCGCACCCTCTCCCTTTCGCGTCCTCGCAGGGATGGAGCGGTCCACGCAGACCGGGTGCCGCGCGCCGGGGTAGCGTCGGTTCCGATGACTGAGATCCCGGAGACCATGCGCGCTGTCCGCTTCGACGAGTGGGGTGACCGATCGGTCCTGCACGTCGCCGAGGTGCCCGTTCCCGAGGTGACGCCCGGGCGGGTGCTCGTCCGCGTCCGCGCCGCGGGCATCAACCCCGGTGAGTCCGCCATCCGCCAGGGTGCGTTCGGCGGCGATCTGCCGTCCGGGCAGGGCACCGACTTCGCCGGCATCGTGGTGGCCGTCGGGGCCGAGGTGGACGGCGTCGACGAGGGCGAAGAGGTCATCGGCTGGTCGTGGGACCGCGCCAGCCAGGCCGAGTACGTCTCCGTGCCGGCCGTCCAGGTCGTCCAGAAGCCACGCCTGCTCGACTGGACCGTGGCGGGTGGCCTCGACGTCATCGCGACCACCGCAGCCGCAGCCGTCCGTGCGGTCGACCCGCGTCCGGGCGAGACCGTCGTGGTGTCCGGCGCCGCCGGCGGGGTCGGCGGCTTCGTCACCCAGCTCCTCGCGAACGAGGGCATCGACGTCATCGCCGTCGCCTCCGAGGCGAACCACGAGTGGCTCCGCTCCAAGCGTGCACGGCCGGTCGCGTACGGCGACGGGCTGCAGGAGCGCATCACCGAACTCGCGACCAACGGCATCGACGCCGTGATCGACACCCACGGCGCCGAGTACGTCCGGCTCGGCATCGCCCTCGGGGTGCCGGTCGACCGCATCGAGACGATCATCGCGTTCGACGAAGCCGCCGAGGTCGGGGCGAAGGCCTCGGGCAGCGCGGACACTGCCGACCCGGAGATCCTCGGGGCGCTCGCACTCGAGGTCGCGAACGGCGCGATCGAGGTGCCCGTCGCCGCGACCTACCCGCTCGACCGCGTGCAGGACGCCTTCGAGGAGCTCGAGCAGGGCCACACCCGCGGCAAGATCGTCCTCATCCCCTGATCCCAGGGCGGCTCAGGGCCGGTCCGGGGGTTTCCCCCACCACGCTCGGGGTGCGTCCCGGATGCGCTCGACCGGCGGTGTTGCGTAGCGTCGTCGGTATGAGCACACTCTCCCGTCCCCGCAACGGTCGTCTGCTGGCCGGCGTCTGCGCCGGTCTCGCCGACCGCTTCAACCTGTCCCGCACCCTGGTCCGGGTGGTCTGGGTCATCCTGAGCTTCTTCCCCGGGCCGCTGTGGATCGCGTACGTCGTGCTGTGGTTCGTGATGCCGCCCGAGGGTGGTCGGCGACGCTGAGCACCGGTCCGTCCGGACGGGTTAGTGTGGCGGCGTGCCGGTCTCCGTCTTCGATCTGTTCAGCGTCGGTGTCGGCCCCTCGAGCTCGCACACCGTCGGCCCGATGCGGGCCGGTGCCGAGTTCGCGACCCTCGTCCGTGGCCTGCCCGTCGCGTCCGTGGTCGTCGACCTGTACGGGTCCCTCGCGTCGACCGGACAGGGTCACGGCACCCTCGGTGCCGTCGTCGCCGGGCTCATGGGGTCACACCCGGAGACCGTCGACCCCGATGCCATGGTCCTCGCGCTCGACGCCGTGGAACGCGACGGTGTCCTGCGCCTCGATGGCGGTGCGAGCGTGCCGTTCCGCCTCGCCGACATCGTCCTGCACCCCCTGACGATGCTGCCCCGGCACCCGAACGCCATGCGGCTGCGTGCCCGTGACGCCGACGGGACCGACCTGGCCGACGAGACCTACTACTCGATCGGTGGCGGGTTCATCGCACGGGACGAGGCGGCGGAGCCCGCGGCCGACGCATCCGCTGCCGTCGCCGGTGCCGCGATCCCGGTCGACGACGCCGTGCCGTACCCGTTCTCGAGCGGCGCCGAGCTGCTCGCCGCGTGTGCCGGTTCCGGCCTGCCGATCAGCGGCGTCGCCCTGGCGAACGAGGCCGTCACCCGGACGGACGCCGAGATCCGGTCCGGACTGCTCGGGATCCACGGCGTGATGGAGTCGTGCGTCGACCGATCCGTCCGCCGGGGCGGGTGCCTGCCCGGGGGACTCGACGTCCGTCGTCGCGCCGCCACCTGGCACGAGCAGCTCACCCGCGAGGACCCCGACCACGACCCGCTCTTCGCGATGGAGTGGGTGAACCTCGTGGCCATGGCGGTCAACGAGGAGAACGCCACCGGCGGACGTGTCGTCACCGCCCCGACGAACGGCGCAGCCGGCATCATCCCCGCGGTCCTGTACTACGCGCTCACCTACGTGCCCGCGGTCGCCGAGGCCCCCGCCGCCGAACGGGACGACGCCGTCGTGCGGTTCCTGCTCACCGCCGGGGCGATCGGGTCGATCTACAAGGAACGGGCGTCGATCTCCGGCGCCGAGGTCGGCTGCCAGGGCGAGGTCGGTTCGGCGGCGTCGATGGCGGCTGCGGGGCTCGCCGAGGTCCTCGGGGGCACGCCGGAGCAGGTCGAGAACGCCGCCGAGATCGCGATGGAGCACAACCTCGGGCTGACCTGCGACCCGATCGGCGGCCTGGTGCAGATCCCGTGCATCGAGCGGAACGCGATCGCGGCGAACAAGGCGATCAACGCCGCCCGGATGGCCCTGCGCGGCGACGGGGTGCACCACGTGTCGCTCGACCAGGTCGTCGAGACGATGCGGCAGACCGGGGCGGACATGTCGTCGAAGTACAAGGAGACCGCGATGGGCGGGCTCGCGGTGAACGTCCCGCTCTGCTGAGCGCCAGCTCGCGCCCGCTCGCGCGTCAGGCGTGCAGGAGCGTCAGCAGCCGTGCCGTCTCGGTGGCGATGGCGTCCCGGCCGGCCGACACGTACTTGCGCGGGTCGACGACCTCCGGCCGCTCGTCGAGCACGGTGCGGAGCGCACGGGTGAACAGGCCGTTCAGGTGCGTCGAGATGTTGATCTTCGTCATCCCCGCGTGCACGGCGCCGCGGAGTTCGTCGTCGGACAGGCCCGAGGACCCGTGCAGCACGAGCGGCACCGGCACCGCGGCACGGAGGCGCTCGACCAGGTCACGGTCCACCGACGCCTCGCGGGTCTGCATCGCGTGCGAGGTCCCCACCGCGACCGCCAGGGCATCGACCCCGGTGTCGGCCACGAACGCGGCGGCGTCGGTCGGATCGGTGCGGACGCCGGGCGCGTGCACACCGTCCTTGCCGCCGACCTCGCCGAGCTCGGCCTCGATCGCGACGCCCGCGGCGTGACACCGGGCAGCGAGTTCGCGGGTCACTGCCACGTTGGCGGCGAAGTCCAGGTGTGAGCCGTCGTACATGACCGAGTCGACGCCCAGGTCGACGCCGGCCGCCACCAGCTCCGGGTCCTCGATGTGGTCGAGGTGCACGAGGACCTCGACGTCGGCGGCACGAGCGACCGCCTGGGTCGCGGTCGTGATCGGTGCGAGGCCGCCGTGGTACCGGACGCAGTTCTCGCTGATCTGCAGGATCACCGGCAGACCGGCCAGCTCGGCGCCGGAGACGATCGCCTCGGCGTGCTCGAGCAGCACCACGTTGAACGCACCGACCCCGCGGCGTGCCGTGCGGGCGGTGTCGAGCAGGCCGGTGAGGGCGAGGTCGGTGATCATGCGGGGGTCCTCGTTCGGTCGTGGGCGGGAGCGGGCGGGGTGGACAGGAAGCGGTCGACGTCTGCCGGGTCGACCACGCCGGCCACCGGCTGGAGGACGGCGGCGGCCCCGTGTGCAGCGGCGGAGCGGAGGGCTCGGAACAGGGTGGCGTCGTCGGGGGCCGGGACGCTGCCGTCGGGCGCGGAGAGGCCAGCACCGACGAGGACATCGACCAGGACACCGACGAGTCCGGCGGTGGCTGCGTCGCCGGCCCCGGTGGGGTTACCCGAGACCCCGGGGATCGCCGGCACCTCGAGCACGTGCTCGGTGGTGTGGGCGGCGATGCCGTCGGAGCCGCGAGAGACCACGACGACCGTCGCGCCGAGTCCGAGGAGCCGGAGTGCCCCCGAGCGCTCGTCGTCCGTGCCCGTGGCCTCGAGCAGTTCCTCGCGGTTTGGCTTGCAGACCGTCGCCCCGGCCGACGCGGCAGCCAGCAGCGCGGTGCCCGAGCAGTCGACCACGGAGAGCGCACCGCGGCGGCGGGCGGTGGTGACCCAGCGGGCGACGACCGTGGGGTCGGTGTCGCGGGGCAGTGAGCCCGACACGACCAGGGCCGCGGCGGCCGGGGCGCCGGCGGCACCGCGGGTGCCGCCGGCGACGCCGTCGTCGAGCAGTTGCTCGACCGCGCTGGTGACGGTGTCCCACTCGTCGGGGCTGAGCACGGGTCCGGGCTCGCCGAACATCGTCGGGTGGGCGAGGTCGTCCACCACCGTCACGGTCGTGCGGGTCTCGCCACGGACAGCGACGTCGGTGTGGACGAGCCCGAGGTCGTCGAGGGCATGGGCGATCCAGTGCCCGCCGTCGCCGCCGAGGGGCAGCACGGCGTGGGTCGGGACACCGGTGGCTGCGAGGACCCGTCCGACGTTCAAGCCCTTGCCGCCGGGGCGCCGCTGGACCTCGAGCACGCGCTGGGTCTCGCCGATGCGCTGTTCGGCGACTCGGTAGGTCACGTCGACGGCCGGGTTCGGGGTGACGACGAGGATCACGCGACCACCGCCGTCGGCAGGGTTCGGACGCTGCCGCGCTCCGGGTCGAGCACGACCAGGTCGGCGGGGGCGCCCACGCTGAGCGATGCCGGGGCCCCGAGCAGGCGTGCCGCACGCCCCGCGGACGCCGCGACGATCTCGGGCAGGTCGATCCCCGCGTCGAGCAGGCGGCGGACGGCGTCGGCGACCGTGATCGTGCTGCCCGCCAGCGACGAACCGTCGGCGAGCACGGCGAGCCCGTCGCGGACGGTCACCGCCGATCCGGCCACCGTGTACGCCCCGTCGGGGCAGCCCGTCGCCGCCATGGCGTCGGAGACCAGGACCATCCGGCCCGGAGCGCTGCGCTGGACGATCTCGACGGCGACCGGGTCCAAGTGGTGGCCGTCGACGATGCACTCGAGCAGCACACGGTCGTCGGAGAGCGCGACCCCGACCGGCCCGGGCGCACGGTGGTGCAGCGGGGGCATCCCGTTGAACAGGTGGGTGACGAGCGAGGCCCCGGCGTCGACCGCGCGGCGGGTCTGCTCGGCGGTGGCGTCGGTGTGGCCGATGGCGACGACGACGCCGGCGTCGACGAAACGGGCGACGGCGTCGAGTGCACCCGGGAGCTCCGGCGCGAGCGTGACGATCCGCATCGCGCCACCCGCGGCGTCGCAGTAGGCGTCGACCTCGGCGGGGTCCGGGGCGTGCAGCAGGTCGACGCGGTGCGCCCCGCGACGGGCCGGCGCGAGCCACGGCCCCTCCAGGTGCAGTCCGGCGAGCGTGCCGTCGGCGACGAGCGGCCGGAGCCGGGTGAGGGCCGCCACGGTGTCCGCGCGCTCGCCCGTGGCGATGGACCCGACCAGGGTGGTCGTGCCCCGTGACCGGTGGTGCCCAGCGGCGGCACGGGCGTCCTCGGCGGAGCACCCGGCGAAGTCGTGCCCGAGCGCGCCGTGGGCGTGCAGGTCGACGAACCCGGGCACGACTGCGCCGTCGACGGTGACGGCGGTGTCCGTGCGCATCGGGGACCCGGTGCCGGTCGCCAGCACGGTGTCGTCGTCACCGATGACGAGCCAGCCGTCGTGCAGGTCTGCCTGGGCCGTGACGATGCGATGGGCCCGGACGAGGGTGGTCACAGCAGGACCCCGGTCTCGGTCTCGAGCAGCGCGCGTGCGAGGATCCCCGCTCCGATGGCGCCGGCTGCGTCGCCGTGCCGGGCGGGGACGACGACGGGGACACGGACGCCCTGCAGGCGCTCCGTGACGGCGTCGCGCAGCGGGTCGAGCAGCAGCGGCCCCGACTCGGCGAGTCCCCCGCCGACGATGATGGTGTGGACCCCGGCGACCGCGGTCGTCCAGGCGAGCGCGTCGGCCAGGACCGCGACGCAGTCGTCCCAGACCGCACGGGCTGCGGGGTCGCCCTGGCGGACCAGGAGCATGGCGGCGTGAGCGGACGGCGCGCCGGAACGACGTGCGACTCCCCCGGCGGACGCGATCTCCTCGACGCGGTGGCCCGCGTGCGGACCGGTCTGGATGCGGACCTGCCCGATCTCCCCCGCCCAGCCACCGCCGGACACGACGACGCCGTCGACCACCAGGGCGCTCGCGAGCCCGGTGCCGACCGGCACGAACGAGACCGACCCCCGCGAGAGCGCCGGGTCACCGGCCCGGACCTCGGCCAGGGCGCCGGCGCGGACGTCGTGGCCGAAGGCGAGCGGCACGTCGATCCCGTGACGCAGGAGCTCGGCACGGACGAGGTCACGCACCGGGACGTCGCGCCACCCGAGGTTGACGGACAGTTCCACGGTGCCGCGGGTCTCGTCGACGACGCCGGGGGTCACCACCCCGATGGCTCCGAGCGGCGCCCGTCGGGTGGCCTGTGCGGCCAGTTCGGCGACGACGGCGGCGAGGCGCTCGGCGCCCGGGTCGTCGCGCGGCGTCGGTACCCGAGTCTCGTCGAGGACGAGTCCGTCGGCCGTCGTCAGCCGGGTCTTGATGCCCGTGCCGCCGACGTCGACCCCGAGCACCGCGCCTGCGCCACCCATCAGGTGAGGATGACCGACCGGGTGAGCGACCGGGGGTTGTCCGGGTCGAGCCCGCGTCCCTCGGCCAGGGCGACGGCGAACCGGTGCACCACGACGAGTCCGGCGATCGGGTCGAGGTCGTGCTGGACGAAGCGGGCGCCGGTGACGGCGACCTCGTCGGCCAGGCCCTCGGGTGCCGTGCCGAGCGACCAGACGAGCCGGCCGGGCTGGGCGATCGCGATGGGACCGTGCCGGTAGTCCATCGCCGGGTAGGACTCAGCCCAGAACTGCGCGGCCTCACGCGTCTTGAGCGCGGCTTCGAACGTCAGGCCGACTGCGGCCCCACGACCGACGAACGAGACCTGCTCGGCGTCGAGCAGGTCGTCGATCGGCACCGTCAGCGCGGTCTCGGCCTGGGCTGCGAGCGCGTCGACGTCGTCACCGATGGACGCCCGCAGCAGTGCGAGCGTCGTGGTGGCGAAGCGGGTCTGGACGACCGAGCGCTCGTCGGCGAAGGGCAGGGCGACCACCTGGTCGGCGACGGCCGCGGCAGGGCTGTCGGCGACGGCCGTGATCAGGACGGTCCGCTGCGACGGCAGGGCCTGCAGCAGGTCGACGATCTCGGTCGTCGTGCCCGAGCGGCTGATCATGAGCACGCGGTCGTACTCGCGGGACGCGGGGTACTCCGACCCGGCGAAGGCATCGGTCACGCCGAGGCCCGCCTGCTCACGGGCGACGGCGTAGCTCATGGCGATGAACCAGCTCGTGCCGCAGCCGATCACGGCCACGCGTTCGCCCGGCTGGGGCAGCGCGTCGGCGAAGGTCGGCAGGAGCGCGGCGGCTGCACGCCAGGTCTCCGGCTGCGAGGCCAGTTCAGCGCTCACGAAGGTGTCGGTCATGGGAGCCTTCCGGGTCCGGATCGATCCGGGTGATCGATGATCAGGAAGCGTAGCGAGCGATCGTGCGCAACGGAAGGGGAAAACGTCATTTCCGATCATCGGACGTCGGTGGTGACGCCGTAGTATGACCGTCATGACCCCCCAACAGCGGCTGAACGCCCTGCTCGAACTGGTGAGCGAACGCGGCAACGTGTCGATCGCCGAGATCGGGGAGCTGCTCGGGATCTCCGCCGCGACGGCTCGCCGCGACCTCGCGACCCTCGCCGACCAGCGGCTCGTCACGCGCACGCACGGGGGAGCGGCAGCACTCGGGGCCGGGTACGAGCTCCCGCTGCAGTACAAGATCGCCCGGCAGGCCGAGGCGAAGACGGCGATCGCCCGCGCGGCCGCCCGGTTGGTGCAGCCGGGGGAGACCGTCGGGCTCAACGGCGGGACGACCACGACCGAGGTCGCGCGTGAACTCGGCAAGAGCGAGCGGTTCATCCGCGCCGACGGCGAGTTCGGCATCACGATCGTGACGAACGCCCTGAACGTCGGGTACGAGCTGTCCGTCCGCGCCAACGTGAAGATCGTGGTCACCGGTGGTGTGGCGCGGCGGCAGTCCTACGAGCTCGTCGGGCCGCTCGTCCGGGACACGCTCGACGAGTTCGCCCTCGACCTCGTGGTGCTCGGCGTCGACGGGCTCACCGGCCAGTACGGCGCGACCACCATGCACGAGGGCGAGGCCGAGGTCAGCCGCCACTTCGCCTCGGTCGGACGACGCGTCGTCGTGGTCGCCGACTCGACCAAGATCGAACGGTCGACCTTCGCCCGGATCTGCCCGCTCGACCGCATCGACGTCCTGGTCACCGACCAGCCGGTGCCGGCCTCGTTCGCTGCTGACCTGGCCAGCGCCGGCGTGGAGCTCGTCGTCGCCGACTGAGCACCCCCTGCGGCCACCCCGGAGCGGTCCGGACGTTTCGATCGTGTAAAACCCTCCCCGGCACGGATGCGTGAGCGATCCGTGAGCGCCTATTGTGCATTCATGATCGATTCGGCATCATGGGCGTCACATTCACGCAAGGGAGCGATGAGCATGGGCGCTGACAACGCAGGACTCCGCGTCGCGGTGATCGGGATGGGCCAGCGGTCCGCCATCGCCCGCCACGTGGCCGAGGCAACCGCGGACGAACCGTCGCTGCAGGCCCGGGTCGTGGCCGTCGCGGACGTGACCGCGGCCGGCCGGGACCGCGGGCACGACGAGTACCCGGACGCCCTGGTGGTGGAACACCACCGTGACCTCACCGGTCACGTCGACGCGGCCATCGTCACCACGCCGGACTGGACCCACGCCGAGATCGCGATCGACCTGCTCCGCGCGGGCATCGCCGTCTACCTCGAGAAGCCGCTGGCCATCACGGTCGAGGACGCCGACGCCGTCCTGAACACCGCGGCGGAGACCGGGACGCCGCTGTACGTCGGGCACAACTTCCGGCACGCCGCCGTCGTCCGCCTGATGCGCGAGATCGTCGACCGCGGCGAGATCGGTCAGGTCAAGGCCGTCTGGTGCCGGCACTTCGTCGGCAACGGCGGTGACTACTACTTCAAGGACTGGCACGCCGACCGCAGCAAGGTGAACTCCCTGCTCCTGCAGAAGGCGAGCCACGACCTCGACGTCATCCACGCGCTCGGCGGGGGCGACACCGCCCGGGTCGTCGGGATGGGCTCGCTGTCGGTCTACGGCGACGTCACCGACCGGCGCGACCGCAGCGGCGAGCTCATGGGGGACTGGTTCTCCCACGACAACTGGCCGCCGCTCGCCCAGACCGGGCTGAACCCCGTCGTCGACGTCGAGGACGTCTCGATGGTGATGATGACGCTCGACAACGGGGTGCAGGCCAGCTACGAGCAGTGCCACTTCACCCCGGACTACTGGCGGAACTACACCGTCATCGGCACCGAGGGACGCCTCGAGAACATCGGCGACACCGGTGGGGGCGTCGTGAAGGTCTGGACGCACCGCCGGGGCTGGGACACCGCGGGGGACCGCGAGTACCCGATCGACGGCGTCGAGGACGGGCATGCCGACGCCGACCTGCTCACCATGACCGAGTTCCTGCGGTCCGTCGCGTTCGGCGAACCGTCGGAGCTGTCCCCGATCGCGGCCCGTGCCGCGGTCGCCGCGGGCGCGCTGGCCACGCGCTCGCTCCGCAACGGGTCCGTCCCCATCGACGTCCCGCCCCTGCCGGCCGAGACCATCGCGCACTTCACGTCGAACGCCCCGCACTCCACCCCCTCCACCCCGCATCCCGCCCAGACCGTCGGCTCCTGACGGCCGTGCGAAAGGACACCCCGATGACCGCACACATCCCCACCCGAGGAACCGGCGTGCGCCGCGTCCTCCTCGGCGCCGTCGCCGCACTCGGCGCGGCAGCACTCCTGGCCGGCTGCTCCTCGTCGTCCGGCGCGTCCGGCTCCGGCGGCGACTACGAAGCCGCGCCGAAGGACACCAAGGCGTCCCTGACCTACGCCGTCTGGGACGAGAACCAGGTCAAGGCCATCAAGGCCAACCTGAAGGGCTTCAACGAGGAGTACCCGGACATCAAGGTCAGCGTCGACGTCACGCCGTACGCCAACTACTGGACGAAGCTGCAGACCCAGGGTTCGAGCAACACCCTGCCCGACCTGTTCTGGATGAACGGCCCGAACTTCCAGCTGTACGCGGCCAACGGCAAGCTCGCGCCGATCACCGGCGAGGTCGAGTCGGGTGACATCGACGCGTCGAAGTACTCGAGCGCACTCAACGACCTGTACACGTACGACGACACCCAGTACGGCGTGCCGAAGGACTTCGACACCATCGGCGTCTGGGTCAACAAGTCGCTGTTCGAGCAGGCCGGCATGGACCTGCCGTCCAAGGACTGGACGTGGGACGACTTCCAGCAGACCGGCGCCGAGCTGTCCGAGAAGCTGCAGGCGAAGGGCGCCTACGGGGCAGCCGGCGGCATGGACGGCCAGACGACGTACTACAACACGATCCTGCAGGCCGGGGGATCGGTCGTGAACGCGGACGGCACCGAGTCCGAGTACGCCACGAAGGCCTCCGAGGACGGCCTGCAGTTCTGGACCGACCTGATCGACTCGGGGGCATCGCCCTCGATCAAGCAGCTCACCGACACCACGGCCGACCAGTGGTTCACCTCGGGCAAGCTCGCGATGTACCAGGGCGGCAGTTGGTTCCGCTCCGCGCTGACCGGCACCGAGCTCGAGAAGGACGTCGTCGCCTACCCGCTGCCCAAGGGCAAGGAGCAGGTGACCGTCATCCACGGGGTCTCGAACGTCGTGTCCGAGGCGAGCAAGGACAAGGCAGCCGCCCAGGCGCTGCAGGTCTACCTCGCGGGCAAGACGGCCCAGCAGCAGCAGGGCGACATGGGCGCGGTCATCCCGGCGTACGAGGGCACGCAGAGCGCCTTCACGAAGACGATGCCCGACGCCGACCTGCAGGTGTTCCTCGACGCGGTGGACTACGCGAAGCCGCTGCCGGTGTCGAAGAACACCGCGGCCTGGAACACCCTCGAGACCACCCTGCTGCCGAGTGCCTTCGACGGATCGAAGCCCGTCGACCAGGTGGCAGAGGACCTCGCACAGAAGATGGACGCCGCCCTCGCCAAGGAAAAGTAGGACCCGCGCGTGACGATCAACACCGAGCGGCCCCCGGCCGCAGCCACCCCCGCCCGGACGACACGTTCGTCCGGGCGGGGCGCCCCCGCGCCGCGCGCCGACGGCGGCCGAGCGCCACGACGGACCGACGGCTGGTGGCCGTGGCTCTTCGTGCTCCCGTTGCTCGTCGGCGTCGGCACCTTCTACATCTGGCCGATCATCCAGACGTTCTGGTACTCGTTCACCAGCTGGGGCGTCTTCGGGGGCGCCACGTTCACCGGCGTCGCCAACTACGTGCGACTCGTCGGGGACCCGCAGCTGTACCAGTCGCTGCTCAACACGGTGATCTACACCGTGATCGTCCTCGCCGGGATCCCGATCGCGGTGTGGCTCGCCAGTCTGCTGAACACCCCGGGGCTGCGGTTCGCGCAGTTCTACCGGGTGCTCTTCTTCCTGCCGTACGTCGCCATGCCCGCGGCGATCGCCCTGGTCTGGCGCATCATGTACAACGGCGACTACGGCATCGTGAACTGGTTCCTCGGCAACTTCGGCATCGACGGCCCGTACTGGATCTCGACCCCCGGCTTCGCGCTGATCGCGGTGAGCCTGGTCGGCCTCTGGTCGTCCCTCGGGTTCTCGATGATCATCCTCGGCGCCGGGCTCAAGGACATCCCGCCGGAGCTCTACGAGGCCGCGGAGCTCGACGGCGCGAGCCGGTGGCGGCAGTTCCGCTCGGTGACCGTGCCGTTGCTCAGCCCGAGCATCTTCTTCGTGGTGATCGTCACGACGATCTCGAGCTTCCAGCTGTTCGACCTGCTGTACGCGATCCTCGGCAGCACCAACCCGGTGATCCCGAAGACGATGTCGCTCGTCTTCTACTTCTACAGCGCCGGGTTCATCGACAACGACAAGGGCTTCGCGGCCGCGACCGCGATGGTGATCTTCCTGCTCATCGGCATCGTCACGCTCGTGCAGTTCCGCGTCCAACGGAAGTGGGTGCAGGGATGACCGCCACCGTCACACCGCCTCGGACCGCGCGTCGGCCCGGCCGTCGCGGCGGCAGCCACTGGTGGATCCACGTCGTGCTCGGCATCGGCGGGTTCGCGATGGCCTTCCCGTTCCTGTGGCAGATCATCATGTCGCTGTCGACGAACGCGCAGGTGCAGTCCGTCACGCCGGTCTTCTGGCCGGGGGAGCTGCAGTGGCAGAACTACGCGCAGGTGTTCGAACGCCTGCCGTTCCTCAGCCAGCTCGGCACGTCGGTGTACGTCACGATCATCCGCACGATCGCGCAGATCGTCCTGTGCACGCTCGCCGGGTACGCCTTCGCCCGGATGCGGTTCCGCGGCCGGGCGGCACTGCTCGCGATCGTGCTGTCGATCCTGCTCGTGCCCTCGCAGGTCTACCTGATCTCGCAGTACCAGATCGTGCAGGGGCTCGGCTGGCTCGACACCCTGATGGGGATCGTCGCACCCGGGCTGTTCAGCGCCTTCGGCACGTTCCTGATGCGGACCGCGTTCCTGAACATGCCGCCCGAGCTGGAAGAGGCAGCGCGGATGGACGGCGCGAACCCGTTCCAGACGTTCTGGCGGATCATGCTGCCCCTGGCCCGTCCCTCGATCAGCGTGCTCGCGATCACGACCGTGCTGTGGTCATGGAACGAGCTGCTCTGGCCGCTCGTGGTCTCCACCCGCGCCGAGGACATGCCGCTCGCCGCCGGCCTCGCGACGCTGTCGAGTGACCGCACGATCGACTACCCGGTGCTGATGGCCGCCAGCCTGATGGCGATGGCACCGGTGCTCATCATGTTCGTCGTGCTGCAGCGTCGGGTGATGGACGGGCTCGCGTCGTCCGGTCTGAAGTGACCACCGCGACCCCCGGCCTGGAGGCCCGCCCCGCGTCCGTCGCGGTCCTCGCCGCCGCCGTGGGGTCACCGGACGACTCCGCGACGGTGGCGGCCGCACTGGCCGCCACCGTCGCCGACGCCGGGCCCGCGGAGCGGGACGCGCTGTTGGTGGCGGCGCTCCGCGCCGCGGTGCCGGACAGCGCCGACGCGCTCGCGGAGCGGGGCCTCCCGCGCGCGCTCGCCGAGGCCTCCGTCGCCGACGTCGACCGCAAGCTCGCACGCTACGGACTGCACGGCACCGGGGTGGAGTGGCTCGTCGCCGTGGTGACCGGGCGCGTGGTGGCCGTGGGGCGCCTCCAGTTCGAACTCGGCGACCACCTGGCGGACGGCACGCTGGCCTGGGGCGTGCACGTGCCGGAGACCGGGCCGCTCGACCCGGTGGCCTGCGACCGCTCGTTCGCCCGCGCACCCGAGGTCCTGCGCGGCCTCGCACCGCAGCTCGCTGCCGACCGGTGGCAGTGCCGCTCCTGGATGCTCGACCCGGGACTGCCCGCCGCGCTCGGTCCCGATGCCAACCTCGTGCGCTTCGCCCGGCGCTTCCGTCTCGTCCCCCCGGGGGCGCACGACGCGACCGAGGGGGACGCCAGCGTCGCGAAGTTCGTCTTCGGGGTGCCGCTGGCGACCGCACGGTCCGCGGCGCCGTCCGGTCGGTTGCGCGCGGCCGTGCTCGACCGGTGGGCGAGCGGTGGGTACTGGACCGAGCGGACCGGCACGGCGCCGGTCGCGTGACCGCCCGCAGCCGCGGCCGCGTACCGTGCACGGCATGACGAAGCCCGACCACGACCACCTCGACGACGGCGTCGACATGACGTTCGAGGAACGCCGACAGGACACGTTCCGTCGCATGTCCGGATCTGACGAGCACGACGCCGACCCGCGGGTCGAGGTCTCCCGTGCCGAGGACGGCGACGTCCGCATCGACGTCGCCGACACCGCGGCGGTCCGACCCGGCGAGTGACACCCGTTCCGGGCCCTGGTCCGCCGGGGTCGGTGGGGCACGGCATGATCGTGTCGTGCACCTCGTCCTCCGCCGCGTCGACGGCGGCGTCCTCGCGACGCCCCTGACCGACGCGGGGACCGCCGGGGGCGAGCCGATCCGCCTGGACGAGCCGGGCCTCCCGGCCTTCGTCGCGGCCCACGACGCACCGGGCGTGCGCTGGGTGTGGGACGACACCGCCCGCTGGTACCCGGCCGTGCTCGCTGCAGGCGGTCGGGTCGGTCGCTGCGTCGACCTGCGCCTCGGCCGTCGTGTCCTGCGGGCCGCGCTGGCGGCGCGGGGATCCGCGCTCGCGGCCGCGCCGGCCGACGCCCTGGACGCCCCGGTCGCGGAAGCCCGCGTGGTCCGGCCGACGCAGGCCCAGCTCTTCGACGACGCCCTGTTCACCGCCGCCGCGCCCGACGACGAGGTCGACCCGGTGGCGGAGTTCCGGGCGCAGCTCTCTGCGGTGGCGGGGTCGAGCGCTCCCGGTGCGCTCCGCCTGCTGCTCACCGCGGAGTCGGCCGGTGCGCTCGTGGCGGCCGAGATGCTGCACGCCGGGCTGCCGTGGCGTGCCGACGTGCACGAACGGCTGCTCGAGGACGCCCTCGGACCGCGCGTGCCCTACGGGGTGCGGCCGCGACGCCTCGAGGAGATCGCCGCCGTCGTGCGCGAGCGCCTCGACGACCCCGGTCTCAACCCGGACTCACCCGCCGACGTCCTGAAGTCGCTGCGCCGGGCCGGCCTGATGGTCACGAGCACGCGGAAGTGGGAGCTGCAGGAGATCGAGCACCCCGTCATCGAGCCGCTGCTCGAGTACAAGCGCCTGGCGCGACTGCTCACCGCCAACGGCTGGACCTGGCTCGACGACTGGATCCGCGACGGACGGTTCCACCCGAAGTACGTCGTCGGCGGTGTCGTCACCGGCCGTTGGGCGGCCGACGGCGGGGGAGCGATGCAGTTGCCGAAGGGCATCCGCGGGGCCGTCATCGCCGACCCCGGGTGGAAGCTCGTCGTCGCGGACGCCGCGCAGCTGGAGCCCCGGGTGCTCGCCGCGATGTCCGGCGACCGGGCGATGGCCGCGGCCGGCGACGGGCGCGACCTGTACGACGGCGTGGTGGCCTCGGGTGCGGTCGAGACCCGGCAGCAGGCGAAGGTGGCGATGCTCGGTGCGATGTACGGGGCGACCCAGGGCGAGGGCGGTCGGCTCGTGCCGCGCCTGGTCCGGGCGTTCCCGCAGGCGCTCGACATGGTGGAACGGGCGGCCCGTGCGGGGGAGCGCGGCGAACCCGTGACGACGCTGCTCGGGCGGACGTCACCGGTGCCCGAGGACTCGTGGTTCGAGGCCCGGAACCAGGCCTACACGGTCGAGGGGACCCCGGCGATGCAGCGTGCGGTCGAGTCCCGCGCCCGGAGCTGGGGGCGGTTCACCCGGAACTTCGTGGTGCAGGGGACGGCGGCGGAGTGGGCGCTCGCGTGGATGGGGTCCCTGCGCTCGCGGCTGATCGCGCGCTTCCCCGGAGCCGTGACGGACGGGCCGCACCTGGTGTTCTTCGTGCACGACGAGATCGTGGTGCACGCCCCGGCGGAGCACGCCGAGTGGGTGGCGCAGCAGATCCGGGAGGCCGCTGTCGATGCCGGACGGTTGTTGTTCCAGGACTTCCCGGTGACGTTCCCGCTGTCGGTCGGGGTGGTGGGGGCGTACTCGGAGGCGAAGGACTGAGGCGGCCGGGACGGCTCCCGGCGGCTTCGGGCAGTGTGGACGGATGCACACCGAACACGGGGACGCCGCCGACCGCACCGTCGGCGAAGTCGACCTGACCCGTTGGCGCTCCCGTGCCGGCCGCAGCGTCGCCGGTGCGTGGACCGCAGTCGGCAAGCGCTTCGGCGCCATGCCCGTCCTGCTGCTGACCCTCGCCATCGGCCTGGGCGTCGCCGTCCTCGCGACGTGGATCGCCTCCGAGGTCTACGACGCCGTGCGGGAAGCCGACGACGTCGCGGTGCTCGACCGACCCGTCCTCGACTGGGCGCTCACACTCCGATCACCCACGGCGGACACGCTCGTCACCTGGTGGACCGACATCGCGGGCACGATCGGGATGCCGATCGTCGCGCTCGGGTTCCTGGTCGGCTTCACGATCCAGCGCCGTGCGTGGACGCCACTGGTGCTCCTGGTCGCAGCGAGCGGTGGTTCGTTGCTCATGACGATCGCGGGCAAGGACCTCATCGGCCGTGCCCGTCCACCGCTGTCCGACGCGGTGCCGCCGTACGAAACGTCGCCGTCGTTCCCGTCGGGGCACACGCTCAACTCCACGGTGATCGTGGGCACCATCGTGTACCTCCTGCTCCTGCGGCAGTCGCGCGTCGTCACCCGGGTGTGGACGATCGTCGTGGGCACCCTGTTCGTGCTGTCGGTGGGGGCGTCGCGGGTGTTCCTCGGGCACCACTGGCTGACCGACGTGCTGGCGGCGTGGGCGCTCGGACTCGCCTGGCTCGCCCTCGTGATCATGGCGCACCGGTTGTACCTGACGGCGCTCCACCACGGTGCCGAGCCCGCGCCGGACGTCGACCGCATCACTTCGTGAGCAGAAGACGTCGGGTTGCTCGCCCGCACCCGACATCTTCTGCTCACGAAGTCGCAAAGCCCCCCGCCGCCCGGGCCCGCCGCCCCGAACGGCAGAGCGCCGTCAGCCGCGACCGGTAGGTTGCCGGGCATGGAAGAACGGGTCTTCGGCGGCAGGTACCGCGTCACGGGCACGCTCGGACACGGTGGCATGGCGTCCGTGTACCGGGCGGTCGACGAGCAACTCGGTCGCGAGGTCGCGGTCAAGGTGTTCCGCATCGGCCCCGTCGACCGCGGTGAGCGCGCCCGCGCCGAGGCGGAGATCCAGACCCTCGCGACGCTGCGCGCCCCCGAGCTCGTCACGCTCTACGACGCCGCACTCGACGACGTCGACGGCGACTCGTACCTCGTCATGGAACTCGTGCCGGGCAGTGACCTGGCGACCCGTCTGCGCGAGGGTCCGCTCGACCCCGCGACCGCTGCCCGCCTGGGTGCCCAGGTCGCCGACGGCCTGGCCGCCGTGCACGCGCAGGGGATCGTCCACCGTGACGTGAAGCCCGCGAACGTCCTGCTCGAGAGCGACGGCCGGCACGTCAAGCTCGCCGACTTCGGGATCGCCCTGCTCCGTGACGCCTCACGCGTGACGGGGACGGGGACCGTGATGGGGACGGCCGCGTACCTTGCCCCGGAGCAGGTCCTGGCGAAGGAGATCACCGGCAAGGCCGACGTCTACTCACTCGGGCTCGTGCTGCTCGAGTGCATGACCGGCCGCCAGCCGTTCCCGGGCAGCGCGGTCGAGTCGGCCACCGCCCGGCTCACCCGTTCGCCCGAGATCGACCGGCAGCTGCCCACGGCCTGGCGCACCCTGCTGCACGTGATGACCGCGCAGGACCCGGCGGAGCGACCGACGGCTGCCGAGGCCGCCGAGCGCCTGCGTGCGCTGGGCCGCGACGAGCCGACGAACGCCACGCAGCTGCTGCCCGGCACGCCCGGTGCGGTGACGTCCGCGGCCGCCGGTGCGGCTGGTGCCGCGGTCGGCGCCGGCGCCGCCGCAGCGGCGAACGCCGACGACCGGACGCAGGCGATGCCGGCGAGCGAACTGCCGAACGGCGGCGCGGGTCCGGGGGACGACGCCACCCGCGTCCTCGACACCCAGCGTCCGAACGCCGCCGACGACGTCTCGACGACCGTCCTCGGCGCCCAGGCGAACGGCCGCGGCGCATCGGGCCCGAGCGGGCCGACCCCGCCGCCGGTCACGCCCCGGCCGGTCCGGGCCGACCGGCCGGACGACCAGCCGGAGAAGAAGAAGCGCGGACCGCTCATCGCCGCGATCATCGTGATCGTCCTGGTGCTCATCGGCATCGGGGTCGCGGTGTTCGCCCTGAACGGCGACGACGACGGCACCCCTGCCCCGACGGACACCACGTCGACCGCGCCGACCGAGCAGCAGCCGTCCGAGGACCCGGGCGAGGAACAGCAGCCGAGCGAACCCGCCGAGCAGCAGCCCTCGCAGGAGCAGCCGCAGCCGTCGCAGCCCGCCGAGGAACCGAGCGAGCAGCCGAGCGAACCGACCGAGCCGGAGCAGCCCACCCAGGACCCGCCCGTCGGACCGGAGCCGAGCACCCCGGCCTCGAACCCGGTGCAGGAGCCGCAGGACGGCACGGGCGCGGCCGACTCCGGCGCGGTCGACACCGGCGCGGTCGACACCACGTCGGACACCGCCCCCGGCAAGTCCGGCAGCGCACCGGGACACAACAAGGACTGACACGCCGGGGTTTTCGTCCAGTCCCTGGAGCAAATAGGCTCGTTCCGTGCGAGAACTGCAACGGAGCGGTGGCCCGACGACGGCCGTGGCCGCTCGGAACGGTGTCGGCTTCGTTTCTGCAGAGGCCTGGCTCGTCGAACGACCAGCGGGAGCGTCCGTGGCCGAGGCGATCGTCCCCGGTTTCACCGGACGCACCATCGCCATCGGCGACGAGCTCTCCTGGGTCTGGTTCCCCGAACGGACACTGCCCGAGGGGGCGTCGGAACCGACGGAAGCAGACCTGCCGCACTTCTGGGACGCCACGGCCTTCGCCGTCGACGTCGTCTTCACCGACGGCTCGCGACTACGCAACGATGCTGCGGTCCGCGACCAGTACGGCGATGCGATCACCCCGGATGCACAGGACGCGGCCCGCAAGCAGTGGGTGGACCAGTGGAACCGCCGCGCGGTCGACCTCACGCCGTTCACGGGGCTGGTCGTCGACCGCCTGGAGGCCCGGCTCGGCTCCGACGCACCGGCTGCGGCCGCCGACGGCGAACGTCCCGCACTGCGCGGCTGGCTCGACGCCGTCCGGATCGGTCCCGCGCGTCCGACCCCGACGACCCCGCTCGGCCACGTCCGGACGACCCGGGGCACCCAGGCGTCCTCCCGGTTCTCCCGCGGCAACAACGCCCCGCTCGTCGGCGTCCCGCACGGCGGGGTGTTCGGCCTGCCGATGACGGACGCCTCGAGCAACCGCTGGCCGTACGCGTACCAGGAGCACGACCGGCTCGACGACCAGGGGCGGCTCCGCCCGGCGATCCAGGCCTTCGCGACGAGTCACATCCCGTCGCCGTGGATGGGCGACCGCGGGGTGTTCCAGGTGATGCCGTCGCCACTCGACACCCCCGACGTCGACCGGTCCGCTCGCGCGCTCGGGTTCGACCACGAGGACGAGCAGGACGGCCCGCACCGCTACCGGGTCGCCCTCGAGCACGGTGTGACGGCCGAGCTGACCGCGGGGGAGTTCGCCCTCGGGTTCCGGTTCACCGGCACCCGCAGCGTCGTGCTCGACCACCACGGCCGGGTGTCCGACGTCTCCGTGACGATCACCGACGGCACCGCCGTGGTCGAGGCGCTCCTGGACGACCGCCCCGGCACCCCGCCGCACCACGTGCACCTGCGGGTCGCTGGGGTCACAGCCGACCACACGACGGTCGGCGAGCACGAGCTGCGCGGCTGGCTGTCCGTGGGGGAGGCTAGCCACACGGCCGGCCCGGTCGACGTCCTGCTCGGCATCTCGACCGTCTCGATCGAGGACGCCCGCGCGAATCTCGACGACGCCGGCTCGTTCGACGCCATGCGGTCCCGTGCCGAGGCGCTGTGGACCGAGAAGCTCGCGACGCTGTCCTTCGACGGTGCGACCCCCGACCAGCTGACGAGCCTGTACTCCGGCCTGTACCGGCTGTTCCTCTACCCGAACCGCGCCGGGGAGACCGCCCTGACCGGCACCCCGAGGCACCGCTCCCCGTACGGCGACGTGCTGGCGGAGCCGATCCGCGACGAGCCCGGGCCGGAGATCGTCGAAGGCCCGTTCACCACCACGAACGGCTTCTGGGACACCTACCGCACGGCCTGGCCGCTCCTCGGACTCCTGACCCCCGAGACCGCTGGCGAGCTCGCGCAGGGCTTCGTCGAGCACCACCACGACGGCGGGTGGACGCCCCGCTGGAGTGCCCCCGGCGCCGAGGACTGCATGACCGGCACCACGAGCGACACCGTCTTCGCCGACCTCGCGGTGAAGGGCGTGCGCGGCTTCGACCTGGCCGAGGCGTACCGGAGCGCGGTGCGGAACGCGACCGTCCCACCGCGTGACGAGCGCGTCGGACGCAAGGGGAGCCTCCCGGGCGCCTTCCGCGGCCACGTCGACACGGCGACCCACGAGGGGATGTCGTGGACCCTGGACGCGGCCATCAACGACTGGGGTCTGGCCGTCATGGCGGGCCTGCTCGCGTCACGGGCGCGGACGCCCGCCGACCTGTCCCGTTACGAGGCCGAGGCCGAGTGGTTCGCCCGCC
Source organism: Curtobacterium sp. MCLR17_034 (assembly GCF_003234485.1). NCBI lineage: Bacteria > Bacillati > Actinomycetota > Actinomycetes > Micrococcales > Microbacteriaceae > Curtobacterium > Curtobacterium sp. MCLR17_034. The sequence continues at coordinate 217,966 of NZ_QKTH01000001.1, read as the reverse complement.
GGTCCCTGCAGTACCGGCACGTCTTCGACTCCGAGCGCGGGTTCTTCATCGGCCGCGACCCGGACGGCTCGTGGCGGGTCGGCACCGAGTTCGACCCGCGCGACTGGGGCGACGACTACACGGAGACGAACGCGTGGGGCACCGCGTTCACGGCGCCGCACGACGGCGCCGGCGTCGTCGACCTGCACGGCGGGCCGGAGCGCTTCGACGCCGCTCTCGACGCGTTCTTCGCGACCCCCGAGACCGGCGCGCTGGCGCGGTCCGGCTCGTACGGGTTCCCGATCCACGAGATGACCGAGGCCCGCGACGTCCGGATGGGGATGCTCGGGCTGTCGAACCAGCCGGCGCACCACATCCCCTTCTTCCCGATGTTCACCGGGCGCCACGACGACGCGCACCGCATCCTCCGCGAGTCGCTCGAGCGGCTGTTCGTCGGGTCCGACCTCGGCCAGGGCTACCCGGGTGACGAGGACAACGGTGAGATGAGCGCCTGGTACGTCTTCGCGACCATCGGCCTGTACCCGCTGGCGCCGTCGAGCGGCACCTACGTACTCGTGCCGCCGTCGGTCCGCAGGACGGTGCTGCGACAGCCTGGAGGAACGGAGACGGTCATCGAGATCGCCGCGGGCTCCGCAGGTTCGTACGTGGCGTCGGTGACGGTCGACGGCTCGCCCTGGACCTCGGTCACCATCCCGCACAGCGTGGTCGTGGCCGCGTCGCGGATCGAGTTCACGCTGTCCGACGAACCGCAGGGATGGGCGTCGGACACCCGCCCCGTCTCGGCCTCCGACGTGCACGGCTACCGGGACGCTCCGGTGGACGTCCTGCCCGTCGGCGCGTCGGCGCTCACCGACGACACCGGCCGCACCGTCACGGCGCTCGCCGCGGGGGAGTCCGTGTCCTTCGACGTGTCGTGCCCCGCCGCCTCGTTGTACACCGTGACGGTGGCATCGCCGGGGTCCTACTCGTGGCAGGTCGGCCTCGACGACGCCGTCACGGCGGTCGACGGCGCCGAGTTCTCGTGGGCCGGCCAGACCCGGGTGTTCCGGATCCTCGGCGGCGGTTCGTCGTTCACGTTCACCGCCGGCACCGACCTGACGCTGACGCAGCTCGAGCTCATCGCGGCCGACGGACAGCGTTGACCCGGCGTTCACCGAGCGGGAGCATGCTCGCCCCATGTCGATGAGCGCACCGTTCGATCCCGAACAGCAGGGCCGGTCCATCCCCGTGGACGGCAGTGACGAGTCCGAGCTCGAGATGGAGGAGGACCGCGGCGCCGACGTCGGCGACGACTCCGCCGACCCGAGCGTCTCGCCCGTCAGTCACCACGACGAGGACGAGGCCGGCGGCGGCCCGGTGTTCCGACGTCCGCACGCCGGTGAGCGGCTGCACCCGGACGACCTCTGACCGTTCCGGGGGTCCTCCGGGGTTTCTTGGGCGATTGCCAAGCGGCTCGGGCATGCTCGTGCGCATGTCGATCGCGAACTCGTGGGACCCGTCCGGTGGCCGTGCAATCCCGGAGGACCAGGTCCGTCAGGACGGGCTCGAACTCGACGAGGACCCGGCGATGCTGGGGATCTCGTTCGACGTCGTGGGTGGTGCCTCCGCCGACCCCGCCGGGGTGTCCCCGGTCGACGTGAACGTGCCGACGCCGAGGTCTGCTGGCGGCGCCTCCGACGACTAGCGCGCCTGGTCGAATCGGGCGTACCTGGTCGGATCGGGCGTACCTTGTCGGATCTTTCCACCAGGTACGCCCGAAAGCACCTTGCATCGCACGCGTTCTGGGAAGGAACCTCAGCGCGCGGAAGGGTCGGGGACCCGGTACTTGAACTCGACGTGCGAGCCGGTGAAGCCGAGGCGCTCGTAGAACCGGTGCGCATCGGTCCGTGCAGCGTCCGACGTGAGCTGCACGAGCGGGGTCCCGAGGGCCGGCGCAGCGACGTCGGTCACCCAGCGCATCAGGGCACTCCCGATGCCGCCGGAGCGTAGAGCACTGCTGACCCGCACCGCCTCGACGAGCAGCCGGGTGGCACCACGACGAGCCATCCCGGGGATCCGGGTGAGTTGCAGCGTCCCGACGAGCCGCCCGTCGGCGTCCTCGGCGACGAGCAGCGCGTTCGCCGGGTCGTCCGCGATCGACCGGAGTGCCTCGGCGTACTGGGGGCGGTCCTCCGATGCGGCGACGTCACCGCGCGCGGCGCTGATCGGGTCGTCGGACAACAGCGCCATGAGTGCGTCGAGGTCCGCTTCCGTGGCGTCCCGCAGCGTCAGTTCGCCGGAGCGTGTGGTCAGGCGGACGGGCAGGGCGAGGTCGTGGAGCACGACCCCACCCTGCCCGACCCGGCGGGGCGGTCCCGGTTCAGGGAACGGTGTGTCCAGCCGCGGTGAAGATCCGGTACCACTCCTCGCGCGACAGCTCGACGTCCGAGCCGGCTGCCGAGTCCCGCACGCGCTGCGGGTTCGTGGTGCCGAGGACGACCTGGAAGTGCGCGGGGTGGCGGGTGATCCACGCGACCGCGATGCCGGTCGGGGTGACACCGTGTGCGGCGGCGACCTCCTCGAGCACGTCGTTCAGCTCGGCGTACTGCTCACGGTCGCCCAGGAAGACGCCGTCGAAGAAGCCCTTCTGGAACGGCGACCAGGCCTGGAGCGTGACGTCGTTGATGCGCGAGTAGTTGAGGATGTCGTTGTCGCGGTCCACCGACTGCTCGAGGCCGCCCATGTTCGCGGTCAGGCCCTGCGAGATGACGTTGGCGTGGGTGATGCTCAGCTGCACCTGGTTGAACGCGAGCGGCTGGCGGACGTGCTTCTTGAGCAGGTCGACCTGGCCGGGGGTGTGGTTCGAGACGCCGAAGTGGTGCACCTTGCCGGCGGCGTGCAGCTCGTCGAATGCCTTCGCGACCTCTTCCGGCTCGACCAGGGCGTCGGGGCGGTGCAGCAGCAGGACGTCGACGTACTCGGTCTGCAGTGCCTCGAGCGACTCGTGCACGGACTCGAGGATGTGCTCGTACGAGAAGTCGAAGTACGCGCCCTTCGGCGTCGGCCGGATGCCGACCTTGGTCTGCAGCACGATCTCGGCGCGTTCCGCGGGCGTCAGCGTGACCGCGGCGCCGAACCGCTCCTCGCAGCCGTGCCACTCGCCGTAGACCGCGGCGTGGTCGAACATGTTCACGCCCGCATCGCGCGAGGCGCTGTAGAGCGAACGGATGTCCTCATCGCTCATGTCGTTGATCCGCATCAGTCCGACGATGACGTCGGAGGCGGTGAGGTCTGTCTGTGGCAACTCCAGTGTCTTCACGCCGTCGATCCTGCCAGCCGGTCCCCGGCACAGGCAGGCCCTGCCAGTACCTCAGGCGCGTTCGGGCAGCAGGACGGCGAGCACCTCGGAGCCGTCCGTCCACGTCCCGGTCAGCGTCTCGCCCTCGGGCAGGGCCGTACCGACGACCCGAGCGATGACGATCGTGCCGTGGTCGGTCGCGATCGACGTCACCGCACCCGTCGTCGTCGCGTGCACCGAGGTGACTGTAGGGGAGTCCGGCGCGGAACCGCTGCCGCTGGCCCAGGCGTCCTTCGGCCGCTGTCCGGCACCGTTGGCCAACTCGAGCTCCGCTTCGTGCCCGCCGGTGACGATCGCCCGGCGCAGGACGTCGGCGTGGACGGGATCGCCCACGGCGTCATACACCCACCGTCGTCCGAGCACGGAGTGGTCCATCTCGGTGACCAGGAACGCGTCGGCACCCGGCAGTGGTGCGTCCCGGTAGGCCAGTGGCGCCTGCAGGACCCGGCCGTCGTCGGTGCGGACGAGGAGCACCTCGACGCCGACCTCGCCAGCGGGGTCGTCGAACCGGAATTGCCCGACGACCTCGAGCGGCGCTCCCGCGACGACGCCGCTCCACGCCTGGTCGGGGAGCCAGGCGGCGAGCGCCTTGGCCTTGGAGGGGCGGAGCGTTGCCTGCTCGATGACTGCCATGTCCTGACCGTACTGCCGTGCAGCACCGTGCCGTCGGCGTCGCTCGAGGTCAGTGGACGGAGAACCCGCCGTCCACTGCGATGGACTGCCCGGTGACGTAGGCAGACCCGGGTCCGGCGAGGAACACCGCCGCGCTGGCGAAGTCCGACGCCAGCCCGTTCCGCCCGACCAGCGTCCGTGCGGCGAGGGCCGCGACCGTCGCCGGGTCGGACCCGAGTCGCTCGTTGAGCGGGGTGCGCACGAAACCGGGGACGAGGACGTTGGAGGTGACCCCCTGCGCGGACCAGGCCTCTGCCTGGGACCGGGCCAACGCCTCCAGACCGGCCTTGGAGACCCCGTACGCGCCGCTGGCGGCGAAGGGGCGGTGGGCCTGCTGCGAACTGATCGACACGATCCGCCCGTACCCACGGGCCGCCATGCCGGGTGCGAGCCGCTGCCCGAGCACGAACGGCGCGTCGAGGTTGACGGCCATCGTGGCATCCCAGGTCGCCTCGTCGAGTTCGGGCATCGGCGGCCGCAGGTTGATCCCGGCGGAGTTCACCAGCACGTCGACGTCCCCGGCGGCGTCCGCGAGCGCGTGTGCGCCAGCGCGTGAGGACAGGTCCGCGACGATGCCGTCAGCCGAGCGGCCCGCCTGGCGGATTCCGGCGACGGAGGCGTCGATGGTCGCGGACGTCCGGGCGGCGACGAGGACGTGGGCACCCGCGTCGGCGAGTGCGGCGGCGATCGCTCGGCCGATGCCGGAGCTGCCTCCCGTCACGAGTGCGGTGCGGCCGTCGAGGCCGAAGAGCTGCTGCAGCGACATCCGGTCAGGCTACCGAGGCCCGTACGCTGGGCCGGTGCGTGACGACCTGCTGCCGATGCTCGCCTGCCCCGTGTGCGCCGAGCCCCTCGGCCGCGTCGACGACGGCCAGGTCGGCTGCCCGAACGGTCACCGGTTCGACGAGGCGAAGCAGGGCCACCTGACGCTCCTGCCCGCGAAGCGGCGCGCACTCACCGCGGACACTCCGGAGATGGTGGACGCGCGGCTGCGGTTCCTGGGGCGCGGGCACTACGCGCCCGTCGAGCGGGCGCTCGCCGCGATCGTCGCGGACGCCACCGCGCCCGGCATCGTGCTCGACGTCGGTTCGGGCCCAGGGACCTACCTGGCGCATGCGCTGCGCGCGGCGGACGGGAGGCTCGGGGTCGCGTTGGACTTGTCGGCCGTCGCGATCCGGCGTGCGGCACGCGCCCACGAGCGTGCGGGGGCCGTCGTCGGGGACGTGACCGAGCGCCTCCCGGTCGTCGACGGCGCTGCCGCCGTCCTGCTCGACGTCTTCGCGCCCCGCAACCAGACCGAGTACGCCCGCGTCCTGCACGCCGACGGCGTGCTCGCGGTGGTGACCCCGCGGGCCGGCCACCTGGCGGAACTCGCCGAGGCGACGATCAGCGTGGACCCGGAGAAGGAGCGCCGGCTGCACGACTCCCTGACGCCGACGTTCGCGCTGCGGTCCTCCGAGGACCTGACGTGGACCATGGACCTGTCGACGGAGGACGTCCACGACGTCGTGCACATGGGGCCGAGCCACCACCACGTCGCGGCGGACACGGTGTTCGAGCCGGCGACGGTGACGGCCGCGGTCACCGTGTCGACGTGGACGCCGACGCGCTGACGGCCACGCAAGAAAGTTCGTTTTGCAGCCTTGGCATGAAGAATCTGATGTTCTAGTGTGCTGCCAGGGGTCGCCAACGAGGGCGGCTCCGACACGGAGAGGCTGCACATGTCGAAGCGAACCAACACCTGCGCTGGAATTTTCCTGAGCGCCGCGCTGATCGCGGGCGGAGGCCTGACCGCCCCTGCTGCCAGCGCCGAACAGGCCGGTATCAAGGTCGTCGAGGCGCAGTCCGAAGCGCCGTTCGTCACCCGAGCGCTGATCGCACAGGCGATCGACGAAGCTCGCAGTGCGGGCGCGGTCAAGCGGGAAGAGACGCAGTCCGACGGCAGCCGGACCGTCATCGTCGATGGTGGCAACGGATTCGAGCTGGCGTTGAACGACACCAATCCGAACGCCCGTCTGGCCTACGGCTCGGACAACCGCGGCGCTTACATCGCCTTCAACTCGTTCGACCAGGGCGTGATCATCAGCGGTGCCGGATCACTGCTCGCCGCCGGGATCTGTGCGCTCGGTCCGGCTGCGTGCATCGTCGGGAGCGCCGCGATCATCCTGGCAAGTCAGTACATCACCTCGCACAGCAAGTGCCCCAGCCCGAAGTCCGTCCGCGTCTACCCCGTCACGAAGAAGACGAGTCGCTGCGTCTAGGAGGAGTCCCTCATGTCGAAGATCCTGACCAGTCTCCCGCTCGCGATCTGCGCCGCCATCGGGCTCGTGCTCATCGGGGCCGCCGTCTACGCCGGAGTCAACGGAACAACCGCGCAGTCCTGGGGCGGGATTGCCGTCGGTGCCGCTGCAGTCTCCGGGGGCGCGTGCACGGCATCAGCGATGCGGTACCGCCGCTCCCGGCGCCACGGTCGGCGGGACTGACGGCGGTGGACGGCGAATGTCCCGTTCTCACTGAAGAACGGGGCATTCGCCGTTTCGCAAGGTGGTCAGTCGCCAGCGGGGGCGACGTCGAGCTGCCAGACCACGCCGAAGCGGTCGCGCAGCTGCCCGGCCAACGGTGCCCAGGCCGAGGGTTCCAGGGGCTGCCGGACCTCGGCGCCCTCGGACAGTGCCGCCCAGTACCGCTCGATCTCGGGGGCGTCGTCGCCGTGCACGAACACGTAGAAGGCGTTCGATCCCTGGTCGTAGGGCTGCCCGGGCCAGACGTCGAAGGCCATGACGCGGAAGCCGGCGGCCGTGGAGACCTGCCCGAAGACGATGCGGTCCGCCCAGGCCGGGTCGTCCAGGGCACCCATCTGGCCGTAAGTGGCGGCGGTGACCTCGCCGCCGAAGACCGATGCGTAGAAGTCGAGCGCCGCGCGGGCGTCGCCGTCGAAGTTGAGGTGGGTTGTCGTTTCGATGCTCATAGGACGAGGATCTCGGGCGATGCGGTCAGATCATGTCCGCTTCTCGGACGAAGATGGACGCCATGGCCGGACCCTCCGCACGGATGCTCGCGCTGCTCTCCCTGCTCCAGGTGCACCGCGACTGGCCGGGCGACGAGCTCGCCGGTCGGCTCGACGTCAGTCCGCGCACCGTCCGCCGCGACGTTGACCGGCTCCGCGGGCTCGGGTACCGGGTGGAGGCGCTCCGCGGACCGGCCGGCGGCTACCGGCTCGAGGCCGGCTCCGACCTGCCCCCGCTGCTCTTCGACGACGACCAGGCGGTGGCGATCGCCCTGGCGCTCGCCGTGGCACCGGCATCCGGGGCGGACGTCGCCGAGTCGGCGGCCCGCGCCCTGGCGACCGTCCGGCAGGTGATGCCCGCGCGGCTGCGGTCCCGGGTCGACGCGGTGCAGGCCGTGACCGCGGCGAGCTGGACCACCACCGACCCGGAGGTCCTGGTGGCGGTGAGCGAGGCCGTCCACCTGCAGGAGGTCTTCCGCTTCGGGTACGGCGAGGACGAGACTCCGCACCGGGTGGAACCGCACGCCGTCGTCGCCCGGAACGGCCGCTGGTACCTGCTCGACTGGGATGCCGATCGCGACGACTGGCGCACGCACCGCATCGACCGGATCACGCCCCGGATGCGCACCCGCGTCCCCTTCACGCTACGTCCGATCCCCGGTGGCGATGCGGCCGCGTTCGTGTCCGCGCGGTTCAAGGGGTCTGCGGTCGACGACGTGTGGCCGTGCACCGGGTCGGTGACCACGACGGCGGGCGATGCGCGGCGGATCGGGCCGTACCTGCCCGAGGACGCCGTGGTCGAGCAGCTCGACGACGACCGGGCCCGCGTCACCCTCGGATCGTGGTCGTGGGACGGGCTTGCGGGCGTGGTGTCAGGACTTGCGGTCGACTTCGTCGTCGCGGGTCCGGACGAGCTCGTCGAGGCCGTGGCAGACCTCGCTGACCGGTTGCACGCGGCCGGCACGCGTGGCCCAGCGTGATCAGTGGCGACCTCTCCAGATCGCGTGGTCCAGCCAACCGGCGCCGACACCCATCGACGAGAGATCGAGGTGTTCGTTGCTCGGGAAGGCCCCGAGGAGAGCGGCCACGCGCTCGGCCCAGTCGTGGTCGGACGGGATCGACCTGAGCAGGTAGGCCATCACCGCCAAGGTGTTGTAGACACCGAACTGCTTCGGCGCATCGGTTCCCGAGAGATGTGCGAGGAGCGGTACCGCACCGGACCTCGGCCGTTTCGGGACCACGACCAACTTCCGGTTGAACAGACGAGGATTCACGGAAGGGGTAGAGGTACCCGGTGAGGCGGTAGTAGCCGACTTCGCGCAGCACCGAACCCGCGACGCCCCGATCACCGATGCGGACTCCCTTGGAAGCCAGCTTCTCGATCTGCTCACCGATCGAGAGCCACGGCTTCACGTACTCCATGCGCCCCCCGAGACAAGAAAATCGGCCCGAGCCGTGAGGCGAGCGGGCCGATCGTGATGCCGAAACTCTACCAGGATCCACGTCACGGGATCGAGCGCTCTCCACAGGCGTTAGGAGCGTGCATGCGTCCGCCAGGGCGGCGTCAGGGATCCGTTAGGAGCGGCCTGGAGGCGCGGCGCAGGATCCAGCATCGGTTCGGCACCACTCGTGGTGCCGGTCCGCGTCACCCGGCGCGGACACCGCAGATCTTCTGGAGTCCCTCGTGTTCGACGTGTTCGTCGTCGCCGGTGTCCTCGCCGTGTTCGGCGTGGTGGCACTGATCGCCAAGGGGGTGGAACGGCTGTGATCGGCATCACCATCGCGGCCGCCGTCCTCGGCATCGCCGCAGTCGTGTACCTCGTCTGGGCGCTCGTGCGTCCGGAGCGCTTCTAGTGGGCGCCGCGGACGTCTGGGCGGGCATCGCCCAGGTCGCCACCCTCGTCCTGCTGCTCGTCGTCGCGTACCGCCCGCTCGGTGACTGGATGGCGAAGGTCTTCACGCCCGTCCGCCACAACCGGGTCGAGCGCGGGGTCTACCGGCTGATCGGGGTCGACCCGGACGCCGAGCAGTCCTGGCCCGTGTACCTGCGCGGCGTGCTGCTCTTCAGCGTCGCCGGGCTCCTGCTCGTCTACCTGCTGCAGCGCATCCAGGTCGTCCTGCCCGGTGACCTCGGGCTGCCCGGCGTCGGACCGTCGCTCGCGTTCAACACCGCGGCGTCGTTCGTGTCGAACACGAACTGGCAGTCGTACTCGCCCGAGGTCACCCTCGGCTACACGGTGCAGATGGCCGGCCTGGCGGTGCAGAACTTCCTGTCCGCGGCCGTCGGCCTCTCGGTCGCCGTGGCGCTGGTGCGCGGGTTCGCCCGTCGCAAGTCCGGCACGCTCGGCAACGTGTGGGTGGACATCGTGCGCGGCCTCGGCCGTCTGCTGCTGCCCGGCGCGTTCGTCTTCGCGATCGTCCTCGTCGCCGGCGGGGTCGTCCAGTCGTGGGGGAGCGGCACCGACGTCACCACGCTCATCGGTGGCACGCAGCACATCCCCGACGGGTTCGTCGCCTCGCAGGAGGCGATCAAGGAACTCGGCACGAACGGTGGCGGCTACTTCAATGCCAACTCGGCGCACCCGTTCGAGAACCCGCAGGCGTGGACGAACCTCGTCGAGATCTTCCTGATGCTCGTCATCCCGTTCTCGCTCCCGCGCACGTTCGGGCGGCTGGTCGGCGACGACCGCCAGGGGTACGCGATCCTCGCCGTGATGGGCGCGATCTTCCTCGTGTCGCTGTCGGTCATGTCGATCGCCGAGCTCGGCGGCGGCGGTGTCGCCACACACGCCGCCGGGGCCGCGATGGAGGGCAAGGAGAGCCGCTTCGGCATCCTCGGTTCGACGCTCTTCTCGACCGCGACCACCTCGACGTCCACCGGCGCCGTCAACGCGATGCACGACAGCTACACCCCGATCGGCGGGATGATGGCGCTCGTCAACATGATGCTCGGCGAGGTCACCCCCGGCGGCGTCGGATCCGGCCTGTACGGCATGCTCGTGCTCGCCGTCATCACGGTGTTCATCGGTGGCCTGCTCGTCGGTCGCACCCCGGAGTACCTCGGCAAGAAGATCCGCGCCAAGGAGATGACCTTCGCGGCGCTGTACATCCTCGTCACGCCGACGCTCGTGCTCCTGGCCACCGGGCTCTCGCTCGTGATCCCCGGGGTCCGGGAACAGGTGCTCGGGACGTCGATCTTCAACCCCGGCAACCACGGGCTGACCGAGCTGCTCTACGCCTTCACCTCGGGTGCCAACAACAACGGCTCGGCCTTCGGCGGGCTCACCGCGAACACCACCTGGATGAACTCCTCGCTCGGCGTCGTGATGCTGCTCGGCCGCTTCGTGCCGATGGTGTTCGTCCTGGCGCTCGCCGGGTCCCTCGCCGCGCAGGACCGGGTGCCGGAGACCGCCGGCACGCTGCCCACCCACCGCCCGCTGTTCATCGGGCTGCTCGGCGGCGTCGCCGTCATCGTCACCGCACTCACCTACTTCCCGGTGCTCGCACTGGGTCCGCTCGCAGAAGGACTGTCATGACCACCCCCGTGACCACGGAGTCGGAACCGCGCACCGCCGTGGAACCGGCCACCCGCTCGTCCGCATTCGGACCCCGCCAACTGGTGGCGGGCCTCCCGGGCGCCCTGCGGAAACTCGATCCGCGACTCATGTGGCGGAACCCCGTCATGTTCATCGTCGAGGTCGGCGCGGCGCTGACGACGGTGGCCGCCGTCGTCGAGCCGTCCGCGTTCACCATCGCGATCGCCGTGTGGCTCTGGCTCACCGTCGTCTTCGCCAACCTGGCGGAGTCGGTGGCGGAGGGCCGTGGCAAGGCGCAGGCCGACACCCTGCGGAAGACCCGCTCGACCACGAGCGCCCGCCGGGTGCTCGGGTACGCGACGACCGACGCGGCCGCGACCGGCAACGAGACCGAGGAGGTCGCGTCCGTCGACCTGGCCAAGGGCGACGTGGTCGTGGTCGTCGCCGGCGAGGTCATCCCGGGCGACGGCGACGTCATCGACGGCATCGCGTCGGTCGACGAGTCGGCCGTCACGGGTGAGTCCGCACCGGTCATCCGCGAGTCCGGCGGTGACCGCAGTGCCGTCACCGGCGGCACCCGAGTGCTGTCGGACCGGATCGTGGTGCGCATCACCTCGACGCCGGGCGAGACCTTCATCGACCGGATGATCCGCCTGGTCGAGGGTGCGGCACGGCAGAAGACGCCGAACGAGATCGCGCTGAACATCCTGCTCGCCTCGTTGTCGATCGTCTTCGTGATCGTCTGCCTGACGATGCAGCCCATCGCGGGACTCGTCGGCGCGACGGTCAGCGTGCCGGTGCTCATCGCCCTGCTCGTCTGCCTCATCCCGACCACCATCGGAGCCCTGCTCTCCGCGATCGGCATCGCAGGCATGGACCGGCTCGTGCAGCACAACGTGCTGGCGATGTCGGGCCGCGCGGTCGAGGCCGCCGGCGACATCACGACGCTGCTGCTCGACAAGACCGGCACGATCACCTACGGCAACCGTCGGGCATCCCGCGTGGTGCCGGTGCCGGGCGTGAGCGAGGCTTCGCTCATGGCGGCAGCCGCGCTGTCGAGCGCCGCCGACGGGACACCGGAAGGCCGCTCGATCGTGTCGCTCGCTGCTGACGCAGGGGTGGCGCCGGCACTGCCGGACGGCGCTGTCGAGGTGCCGTTCACGGCGCAGACGCGCATGTCCGGTCTCGACCTGCCCGACGGGTCGCAGATCCGGAAGGGCGCTGCTGCGGCAGTGCTCGCCTGGGCGGACACCACCGAAGCCGGTGTGGTGTCGGCCATCGACGCGACCGTCGCGGAGATCTCCGACCAGGGCGGCACCCCGCTCGTCGTCGGCCGCCGCTCCTCCGACGGCGCGGTCGCCCTGCTCGGCGTCGTGCACCTGAAGGACGTCGTCAAGGACGGAATGGCGTCGCGGTTCGCCGAGCTCCGGTCGATGGGCATCCGCACGGTGATGATCACCGGCGACAACCCCCGCACCGCGGCCGCCATCGCCCACGAGGCCGGCGTCGACGACTTCCTCGCCGAGGCCACCCCGGAGGACAAGCTCGCCTACATCAAGCGCGAGCAGGAGGGCGGCAACCTCGTCGCCATGACCGGTGACGGCACCAACGACGCCCCGGCCCTGGCCCAGGCGGACGTCGGCGTCGCGATGAACACCGGCACGACGGCGGCGAAGGAGGCGGGCAACATGGTCGACCTCGACTCCGACCCGACCAAGCTCATCGACGTCGTCCGCATCGGCAAGCAGCTGCTCATCACCCGCGGTGCCCTGACCACCTTCTCCATCGCCAACGACGTCGCGAAGTACTTCGCGATCATCCCGGCGATGTTCCAGGCGGCGTTCCCCGGGCTCGCGGCGCTCAACATCATGGGGCTGCACAGCCCGTCGTCGGCGATCCTGTCGGCTGTCATCTTCAACGCGCTCGTCATCGTGGCGCTCATCCCGCTGTCCCTGCGTGGCGTCAAGTACCGCGCGGCCGCAGCGTCGTCGATCCTCGGCCGCAACCTGCTCGTCTACGGGCTGGGCGGCGTGGTCGTCCCCTTCATCGGCATCAAACTGATCGACCTCGTGGTCGGTCTCATCCCGGGGTTCTAGTCATGGCATCTGCACGTTCCACCTTCCGTTCCGCCGGTGTGGCCATCCGCCTCACCCTCGTCGCCACCGTCGTCCTGGGCGTCGGCTACCCGCTCGCCGTCTGGGGCGTCGGCCAGGCGGCGTTCCACGACCAGGCCAACGGTTCGATGGTCACGGACTCGTCCGGCAAGGTCGTCGGTTCCTCGTCGATCGGGCAGTCGTTCACCGGCAAGCAGGCCGACCGTTGGTTCCAGTCGCGGCCGTCCGCCGCCGGGGACGGCTACGACGCGGGGGCGTCCTCCGGCTCGAACCTCGGGCCGAACAACGCCGACCTGCTCAAGGCCGTCGAGGAGCGTCGTGCGGCGCTGGCGAAGGCCGACGGGGTCTCCGCCGCGCAGGTGCCTGCCGACGCCGTGACCGCGTCCGGTTCGGGGCTCGACCCGGACATCAGCCCCGCCTATGCGTCCCAGCAGGTGGCTCGAGTGGCCTCGGCGCGGGGGTTGCCCGTCGCAACCGTGCGGCAGCTCGTGGCGTCGCACACCGAGTCGCGGCAGCTCGGGTTCCTCGGTGAGCCCGTGGTGAACGTGCTCGCGCTGAACCTGGCGCTGACGAAGTCCTCCTGACCGTGCGGTCACCTCGCCGCCCAGCTCGGCCGTCCTCCGATGCCGTCGGTCAGATCGTCGTGCTCGTCGATCAACCGTCGAACGGCGGCGTGACGGTCGCACGGGCCGACGGTCTCGGCGAGGTGTGCGAGCAGTTCGAGGGAGTGCACCGGCGTGCGCTTCGGCAGTCCCTCGAGTCGAGCGACCAGGTCCGCGGGGGAGCGGAAGGTCGGCGGCGGGATCCAGCGTGGGAAACGAACGTGAGCGAAAGAAAAGAGTGCCCCGCGCCGACAAGCGACACGGGGCGGTGCAGTCCCACCCGATTTGAGGAAGCCGGAGCTCGAGCCTTGGTGGGAACGGTTACGAGGAGAATATCAGTCGACCGGCTGCCCCGCAACAGCGGACGCGAGAGGATGAGCACGTGAAGCGCGGGAAGCTGCGGGTCCTGCTCGGTGCGGCGCCCGGTGTCGGCAAGACCTACACGATGCTCGAAGAGGGGCGTCGGCTGCTCGACGAGGGTCGCGACGTGGTCGTCGCCGTCGTCGAGACGCACGAGCGCGCCGCCACCGCAGCACTGGTGAACGGGCTCGAGGTCGTGCCCCGCCGCACCGTCTCGCACCGCGGTGTCGACCTGGACGACCTCGACCTCGACGCCGTCATCGCCCGGGCACCCGAGGTCGCGCTGGTCGACGAACTCGCGCACACGAACGCCCCGGGGAGCCCGAACGAGAAGCGCTGGCAGGACGTGGACGCACTGCGTGACGCCGGCATCGACGTCATCTCGACCGTCAACGTGCAGCACATGCAGTCCCTCGGCGACGTGGTCCGCGAGATCACCGGCACCGTGCAGCGCGAGACCGTCCCCGACGCCGTGGTGCGCGCGGCCGACCAGATCGAGGTCGTCGACCTGGCCCCGGCAGCGCTGCGCGAGCGGCTCTCCGACGGGCTCGTGTACCCGGCGGCCCGGATCGACGCCGCGCTGTCGAACTACTTCCGCCTCGGCAACCTCACCGCGCTGCGCGAGATCGCCCTGCTCTGGCTCGCCGACGAGGTCGACGACGCGCTCAAGGCCTACCGCGCCGAGCACGGCATCGAGCACCGGTGGGAGACCCGGGAGCGCGTGCTCGTCGCCCTGACCGGCGGCCCCGAGGGGGAGACCCTGCTGCGCCGCGGCGCCCGGATCGCCGCCCGCAGTGCCGGCGGCGAGCTCGCCGCCGTGCACGTGACGACGAACGACGGCCTGCGCGTCCGGCACCCCGGCGCGCTCGGCAAGCAGCGGACCCTGCTCGAGCAGCTCGGTGGCACGTACCACCAGGTCGTCGGCGACGACGTGCCGAGCACGCTGGTGCGGTTCGCGCGGTCGATCGACGCCACCCAGATCGTGATCGGGGTCAGCCGCCGCAGCCGGCTCGCGGCCGCCATGACCGGTCCGGGGATCGGCAACACGGTGATCCGCGAGTCCGGCGACATCGACGTGCACGTCGTCACGCACGAGCGCGCCGGCGGCGGGATCACCCTGCCGAAGCTCGGCGGCAGCCTGTCCCGCGGCCGGGTGGTCGCCGCGTTCGTGCTGTCGGTCCTGGTCGGGCCGCTGCTCACGTGGGTGCTGTCGATCGGCAGCGATCCGGACGCCATCACGGTGGACGTGCTGGCGTACCAGCTGCTCGTCCTGGTCGTGGCGCTCGTGGGTGGGATGTGGCCGGCGGTGTTCACGGCCGTGCTGTCCGGGCTGAGCCTCGACTACTTCTTCGTGCAACCCCTCTACATGGTCACCGTCCAGCAGCCGTGGCACCTGTTCGCCCTGGTCATGTACGTGATCAGTGCGGTGCTGGTCAGCTTCGTGGTCGACCGGTCCGCTCGGCGGTCCCGCGCTGCCCGTCGGGCCTCGGCCGAGTCCGGGCTCCTGATGGGCATCGCCGGCAGCGTGCTCCGCGGCGACGACGCCCTGCAGGCACTGCTCGACCGCACCCGTGAGGCCTTCGGCTTCGCCGGCGTCCGGATCCGCCAGGGCGACGAGGTGCCGGCGACCTCCGGCGAGTTCGGTGCGACGCCGGACGCGTCGACGACGCTGGCGTCCGGTGCCGTGCTCGAGTTCGCCGGTGCGCCCGACGACCCGACCCAGCGCCGGCTGCTGCGGGTCGTCGAGCAGCAGCTCGACGCCGCCGTCGAGCACCGCGAGCTGACCCGCACCGCCGTCGGCGCCGAGCGCATCGCCGCCGCCGACCGGGTCCGGAGCGCGCTGCTCGCGGCCGTCGGGCACGACGTTCGCCGACCCATCGCCGCGGCCTCCGCCGCCGTGCAGACGCTGCGTGCGCCCGACATCGACCTGTCACGGGCCGACCGGGAGGCGCTGCTCGCGACCGCCGACGAGAGCCTCGGTCAGCTGGCGGTGCTGTTGGCAGACCTGTTGGACGTCAGCCGCGTGCAGGCCGGAGTCCTCGCGGTCACCCCGGCGGCGATCGCGCTCGAGACGGTGGTCGCGCCGGCGCTCGACGAGCTGGAGCTCGGCCCCGACGACGTCGACCTCGACCTGCCTGCGGACCTGCCGCCGGTGCTCGCCGACCCGGTCCTGCTGCAGCGCGTCGTCGTGAACCTGCTCGCGAACGCCGCCCGGTACGCGCCGGACGGCACCCACGTCCGGGTCGCCGCGAGCGCGTTCGCCGGCGGGGTGGAACTCCGCGTCGCCGACCACGGCCCCGGCATCCCCGAGGACCGCCGCGACGAGGTGTTCCAGCCGTTCCAGCGGCTCGGCGACACGGACAACGAGACCGGCCTCGGGCTCGGCCTGGCCCTGGCGCGCGGGTTCACCGAGGGCATGGGCGGGACGATCGAGGTCGACGACACCCCGGGCGGTGGGCTCACCGTCGTGGTGCGGCTGCCGATCGCCGGGCACGTGGGAGTGGAGATCCGATGAAGGTCCTGATCGCTGACGACGACACGCAGCTCGTCCGCGCCCTCTCGGTGACGCTCTCGGCGCGCGGGTACGACGTCGTCACGGCTCGGGACGGGCGCGAGGCCATCGACGCCGTCATCACCGAGCGCCCCGACCTGGTGCTGCTCGACCTCGGCATGCCCCGGCTCGACGGCATCGGGGTGCTCGAGGGCGTCCGGGCCTGGTCGCAGGTGCCGGTCCTCGTGCTCTCCGGGCGCACCGACTCGTCCGACAAGGTCGACGCACTCGACGCTGGTGCCGACGACTACGTGACGAAGCCGTTCCAGATGGACGAGCTCCTCGCCCGGCTGCGGGCACTCGGACGGCGACGGGTGGTGGCGTCCGAGGAGACCCCGACGATCGCGATCGGACCGCTGCTCGTGGACCTCGTCGCGAAGCAGGTCACCCCGGCCGAGGGTCCGGCGATCCGCCTGACGCCCACCGAGTGGCGCCTGCTCGAGGTCCTGGTCACGAACCCCGACCGCCTGATGACCCGCGAGATGCTGTTGACCGAGGTCTGGGGACCGACGCACGGCAACGACTCCGGGTACCTGCGCCTCTACATGGCCCAGCTGCGGCGAAAGCTCGAGCCCGACCCCGCGCACCCGCGCTACCTGGTGACGGAGTCCGGCATGGGGTACCGCTTCGCCCCCGGAGCGTAGGGCGGACCGCCGCCGCGGACACCCTGGCGGGTCGCTGTCGGGGAACTGTCGTGTCGGTGGCGGGTCCCTGTCGTGGTGTGCCGTTCCGCGGTTCCCTACTGTTCAGGACATGAACGAGATGCGGATCGGTGAACTCCGACGACTGCGGGGCTGGACCCAGGAACGACTGGCCGAGACGAGCGGCATCGCCGTGCGGACGGTGCAACGGATGGAGAGCGGCAACGACGCGAGCCTCGAGTCGCTGTCCGCTGTGGCCACGGCCCTCGAGGTCCCCGTGCGCGACCTGTTCGCCACCGAGGAGCCGGCGTCGCTCGACCCCGGGGTGCGCGGGCTCGACGAGCGTGCCGAGCGGGAGCAGGCGCAGCGCGACGCAGCTTCGCGCGGCTGGCAGTACCTGTACTCCGGTGTCGGCATCGTCGTGACGCTCGGCACCCTGGCACTGATCGGCTCGCGCATCTGGCCGGGCGCCGCGATCTTCGTCATCCCGATCTACTGGGCGGGTGGGCGGCTGCTCTCGCAGTTCCTGATGGCGACCGTCGTCGAGCCCGCGCTCGACCGTCGGTACCCGTTGTCGCGATCTCGTCGGGACGCCTCGTCGCGGTCCCGTCGGTTCACGCCCGGGAGCTGAACGCCGCGAGCTCGGCCCGGGTCCGGGCGCCGTGCTTCCGGAGCAGGTTCGCCACGTGGTACTTCACGGTGTTGACGCTGATGCCGAGTCCCTCGGCGATCTCCCGGTTGCCGACACCGGTCGCCACGAGCCGCAGGACGTCGCGCTCCCGCGGGGTCAGGTCGCCGTCGTCGACCGCGTCCACCTCGGTCGGCCGCGGGTCGAGCGGCAGTGAGATGTCGAGCACGGACCCCCAGCCGGGCGTGCTCGCGACCTGCACCCGCCCGTCGAGCGTGACGACCCGCTCCGCGATCGGCCGCATGGCGTCGTCGTGCACGTCGAGCGTGCCGGAGCCGTCGTCGCGGAGCTGCATGAGCAGGTTCCGGCCGTCGCAGTCCCACTGGATGCGCACCCGCTTCGCCGCACCGTCGTCGACCAGGGCGAGCACCGCGGTCCGGACGATCGCCCGGGCCGCGTGGGCGACGTCACCCGGGAGCGCACGGCCGGTGGCCGGCGGCTCGACGAACTGCACGTCGAGGTCCCCGAAGCGCACGAGCGGTCGCAGGTCGGCGCGCAACCGCGAGAACGCGCCGGTGACGGGTTCGAGCAGGGTGCTCCGCTGCTGATCGGTCACGGTGCGCAGGTCGACGAGGGCGGCCGAGGCGATCTCGACGGCCTCGGCCCGTGCGGCCGCGTCGGTGACCCGCGACGACCGGAGCACGGCGAGGACGGACTCCAGGGTGAGCGCGTGCCGGTCCGCCTGCTCGGCGACCGTGCGGGCGTGCTCGGCGGCCGCGAGCCGGATGGCGGAGCCGCCCCGGGCCTCCAGGGTGTCGACCGATGCGTCCATGGACGCGACCGTACCCGTCCCACCCGAGCGGACGGGCCCACCCGATGGGACGGGGGCCCTGCCGGGGCGGGTAGCGGCGTGCCGAGGCGTGCGACGGAAGGATCGAGGGCATGGCAGCAACCACCGTCTCCGCAGCGCTCGACCTGGTCGTCCGCGAGGTCGGCGACCTGGCAGCCCGCCTCGACGACGCCCCGGCCCAGCGCGCACTCGACCTGATCGAGGGCGCCGACCGGGTGTTCGTCCACGGCGCCGGGCGCTCCGGACTCGCCCTCCGCATGACCGCGATGCGCCTCATGCACCTCGGCCTCGATGCGCACGTCGTCGGCGAGGTCACCACCCCGGCCATCCGATCGGGTGACCTGCTCCTCGTCGCGAGCGGCTCCGGCACGACCACCGGCATCGTGCAGGCCGCACGCACCGCGCACGAGGTCGGTGCATCCGTCGTGGCGCTCTCGACCACCGACGACTCCCCGCTCTCCGAGCTGGCGGACGTCACCATCGTGCTGCCCGCCGCGACGAAGACCGACCGCTCCGGCACGGCTTCGGCCCAGTACGCCGGAAGCCTCTTCGAACAGGCCGTCGCCCTGGTGGGCGACGCCGTGTTCCACGCCCTGTGGGCCCGAGGCGGGCAGTCCGCCGACGACCTCTGGCCCCGTCACGCCAACCTCGAATGAAAGGCACACCCATGCAGCTCCAGTTCGCCATGGACACCCTGACCACCGAAGCCGCCCTCGAGCTCGCCGCCGCGGCCGCGCCGCACGTCGACGTCCTCGAGCTCGGCACGCCCCTGATCAAGAGCGCCGGCCTGTCCGCCGTCACCGCGATCAAGGAAGCACACCCGGACAAGATCGTGTTCGCCGACCTCAAGACCATGGACGCCGGTGAGCTCGAGGCCGACATCGCCTTCTCGGCCGGTGCCGACCTGGTCACCGTCCTCGGTGTCGCCGGCGACTCGACGATCGTCGGTGCCGTCAAGGCCGCCAAGAAGCACGGCAAGGGCATCGTCGTCGACCTGATCGGCGTCTCCGACAAGGCCGCCCGTGCCCGCGAGGTCGTCGCGCTCGGCGCCGAGTTCGTCGAGGTCCACGCCGGGCTCGACGAGCAGGCCGAAGAGGGCTTCACGTTCTCGACCCTGCTCGACGCCGGCAAGGACTCGGGCGTCCCGTTCTCGATCGCGGGCGGCGTGAACGCGTCCTCGGTCGCCTCGGTGCAGGAGGCCGGTGCCCGCATCGCCGTCGCCGGCAGCGCGATCTACAGCGCGTCGGACGTCGGCGCAGCAGCCGCCGAGATCCGCGCCGCCATCAAGTAGCGCGTCTCGGTCGCCCTTCCCGGGCGACATCGTGAGCAGGAATGGTCGGGTGTGCAGGTCGCACCCGACCATTCCTGCTCACGAAGCGAACGCCGCCGTCCGGATGCGCCGTACGGTGGCCACATGAACCGAGCGCTGCGCTGGACCACCTGGATCGTCGCCGTCGTCGTGCTGATCGCCGTGGTGTTCCTCGTCTGGGCGCACATCGTGATGCAGGGCACCCGCAGCGCTGCCCTGCAGGTCTGGCGCGACGACCGGATCGCGGTCCGGGACGCCGGTGACTCGGTGGTGATGACCCCGACCGGCCAGGCCGACGGGGTCGGGATCGTCTTCATCCCCGGCGCGAAGGTCGATCCGTACGCCTACATGGCCACGTTCCGGCAGGTGGTCGCCAACGGCACGACGGTGGTCATCACGAAGCCGACGCTGAACCTCGCGTTCTTCGACACCCGGCCACTCGCCACGTTCGAGGCCCACGTACCCTCGGTCACCCGCTGGGCGGTCGGCGGGCACTCCCTCGGCGGCGTCCGCGCGTGCCAGCTCGCCCAGGACGCCGACGGCCTGCTGCTGCTCGGCAGCTACTGCGCGAACGACATCAGCCGCTCCTACATCGACGTGCTGAGCGTCTCCGGTTCGCGTGACGGCCTGTCGACCCCGGCCAAGGTCGACGCCGCGCGGGACAAGCTGCCGTCGACCGCCACCATGACCGAGATCCAGGGGTCGAACCACGCCGACTTCGGTGCCTACGGCGACCAGCCGGGCGACCGCACGGCGACCATCAGCCGTGCTGATGCCCGCCAGCAGATCTCGGACGCGGTCGAGGCCTGGGTGCGCGACCTGCGCTGATCACGCGGGCGGACCGGCGGACGCACCACGGGCCTCCAGACGGTCTGCCTGGAGGCCCGTGGTGCGCAGCGTCAGTGGATCCGGCCCGCCTCGTGGTCGCGTCCGGAACGGCGCCCGGTGAACCGGGCGACGAAGTACAGGACCACGCCGACGGCGAGCAGGATCGCGGCGTAGAGCCAGACCTGCCCGCTCTGCTGCGTCAGCAGCAGGATGCACGACAGCACCCCGAGCACCGGGACGAAGGTCCAGACCTTGAAGTGGTCGTGCTCGACGTGGTCGCGGCGGAGCACCAGGACGGCGACGTTCGTGCTGATGAACACGAAGAGGAGCAGGAGCACGACGGTCTCCGCCAGCACGCCCACGTCGCCGACCAGGGTGAGGAGCATCGCGACGACCGTGGTGGCGATGATCGCGGTCCACGGGGTCTTCCGGTTCGGCAGGACCTTCGCGAGCAGAGCGGGCAGGAGCCGCTGCTCGGCCATCCCGTAGGTCACGCGGCTCGACATGATCATCGTGAGGAGCGCGCCGTTCGCGACGGCGACCAGGGCGATGAGGCTGAAGACCCAGTCGGGGATCGGGACGCCGGTGGCGGAGACGACCGCGAGCAGCGGGCCGCTGGACTCGGACAGCTCCGAAGCGGGCAGGGCGATCGCGCTCGCGAGGGCGACGAGGACGTAGACGACGCCGGCGGTCGCGAGGGCACCGAACAGGGCCTTGGGGTAGACACGGCTGGGTTCGCGGACCTCCTCCGCGATGTTGGCGGACGTCTCGAAGCCGACGAACGAGTAGTAGGCGACGATCGCGGCGCTCAGGGTCGCCAGGGCCGGGTTCGCCTCGGACGGGAACGCGCCGATCCGGGAGACGTCACCGCCGCCACCGCCGAGCATCACGGCCACGACGACGATCACGATGACGAGGCCGGAGACCTCGATGATCGTCATCACGACGTTGCTCTTGAGCGAGTCGGAGATGCCGCGGGCGTTCAGGCAGGCGATCAGGGCGAGGAAGACGATCGCGGTGGGCACGGGCGGCAGGTCGACGAACGTGCCGAGGTAGTCGCCGGCGAAGGCGAGCGACAGGCCGGCGGCGCTCGTGACGCCGGCGGCGAGCATGCTGAACCCGACCAGGAACGAGACGATGGGCGCCTTGTAGGCGCGTTCGGCGAAGACCGCGGCACCGCCGGCCTTCGGGTACTTCGTCACGAGTTCGGCGTAGGAGCCCGCCGTGAGCAGTGCCAGCAGGAGCGCGAGCACCAGCGGTGCCCAGAGCGCACCGCCGACGTCCTTCGCCAGCGTCCCCATCAGGGCGTAGATGCCGGCGCCGAGCACGTCGCCGAGGATGAAGAGGAACAGCAGCGGGCCGGTGATCGCCTGGCGGAGCTTCGACTGCGCGCCGTCGTGGGGTGCGGCCGTGGTGTCGCTGGTCATGGTGGTGCCTTTCGTCCGGGTCAGCGTGCCGGGGTGTGTCTCAGAGGCCTCACAGGTGCGCCGTGGCGGGGGTCCTCCCTGCACGGCGGAGCGGCCGGTGAACTCGCTCCACAGGGTGCGGCGCGTCGGAACGTCCGGACTGGAGCGGTCCTAGACTCGTCGGGAGCCACACGTCCACCACCAGTCCCCGGAGGACCGCAGATGACGACGCAGGACCAGCGCACGCCCGCTCGACTGAGTGATCAGCGAGCGCTCCTGTTCGACCTCGACGGCGTGCTCACCCCGACCGCCGACGTCCACATGCGGGCCTGGAGCCGTCTGTTCACGCCGTACCTCGAAGCACACGGGGTCGCGCCGTACACCGAGCAGGACTACTTCACCTCCATCGACGGCAAGCCCCGCTACGACGGCGTGCGCTCGTTGCTCGAGTCGCGCGGCATCGACCTGCCGCAGGGCACCCCCGACGACGCGCCCGACACCGACACGGTGTGCGGGCTCGGCAACCGGAAGAACGCGGAGTTCACCGCCGAGCTCGACGAGCACGGCGTCGAGCCCTACCCGGGTTCGCTCCGGTTCCTGACCGCCGCGATCGCCGCCGGCATGTCCGTCGCGGTCGTCTCGAGCTCGGCGAACGCCACCTCGGTGCTCCGGACAGCGGGAATCCTCGACCGGTTCCCGGTCGTCGTCGACGGGCTCGTCGCGCGCCAGGACGGCCTGACCGGCAAGCCCGCTCCCGACACCTACCTCGACGCGGCGACCCGGTTCGGACTCACCGCCGCCGAGTGCGTCGTGGTCGAGGACGCCACCAGCGGGGTCGAAGCCGGCCGCAACGGTTCGTTCGGTCTCGTCGTCGGTGTCGACCGCGGCGCCGGGGCGGACGCCCTGCGCGAGCACGGTGCCGACGTCGTGGTGTCCGACCTCGCCGAACTCATCGACGAGCTGCCCGCACCGGCCACCAGCACGACGTAGGCCACCCGGCCGGACACTCCCTGCCTGCCGGCCGCACCGACGCACCCATTCCCCTCCCTTCCCACGGAGCAGCATGAACCCCATCACCTCGGACCCCCTCGACCGCGTCCGCTACCCGATCGACGAGTGGGCCCTCGTCGAGACCGAGTACACCCCCGACGAGCAGGGCGTCGCCGAGACGAACTTCGCCGTCGGCAACGGGTACCTCGGCCTGCGCGGGAACCTCGACGAAGGCCGTGGCGGCGTGCAGTACGGCACGTACATCAACGGATTCCACGAGACCTGGCCGATCCGGCACGCGGAAGACGCCTTCGGCTTCGCGAAGACCGGGCAGACGATCATCAACGCGCCGGACGCCAAGGTCATCCGCCTCTACGTCGACGACGAGCCGCTCGTGCTGGCCGAGGCCGACATCCTCCGGCACACCCGCCGGCTGGAGTTCCGCGGCGGGTACCTGTTCCGCGAGACCGAGTGGTCGACGCCGTCCGGCAAGCGGGTGCTCATCCGGGCACGTCGACTCGTGTCGTTCACCGACCGGCACCTCGCCGTCATCGACTACGAGGTCACGGTGCTCGACGCGGACGCCTCGATCCTGCTGTCCAGCCAGATCCTCAACCGCCAGGACGTGCAGGACGAGTACCACGCCGGCATGCGTGCCGCGGCGAACGCCTTCGACCCCCGCAAGGCCGAGTCGTTCACCGAGCGGGTGCTCGTGCCGAAGCTCAAGCGCAGCACCGGCGGCCGTTCGGTCCTCGGGTACCAGGCGTCCAGCTCCGGCATGACGATCTGCGTCGGCGTCGAGCACCACATCGAGACCGAGAACAGCTGGGACGAGTCCTCCTCGATCGAGGACGACCTGGCGAAGCACGTCTACCGGGTGCAGGCCCGCGCCGGTCAGCCCATCCGGCTCGTGAAGCACGTGGTCTACCACACCTCCCGCGGGGTGCCCGTGCGCGAGCTCGCCGACCGGTGCGACCGCACGCTCGACCGCGCGCACGCCGAGAACGTCGACGAGACCTTCGCGAAGCAGCGCGAGTGGCTCGACGACTACTGGGCCCGCAGCGACGTCGAGATCGCCGGTCAGCCCGCGATCCAGCAGGCCGTCCGCTGGAACCTCTTCCAGCTCGCGCAGGCCACCGCCCGCACCGACGGCCACGGCATCGCCGCGAAGGGCGTCACCGGGTCCGGCTACGGCGGCCACTACTTCTGGGACATGGAGATCTACGTCCTGCCGTTCCTGTCGTACACGGCGCCGATCGTCGCCCGGAACGCCCTGCGCTTCCGCTACAACATGCTCGACGCGGCCCGGGCTCGGGCCCGCGAGCTGAACCAGCGCGGCGCCCTGTTCCCGTGGCGGACGATCAACGGTGAAGAGTCCAGCGCGTACTACGCCGCCGGCACCGCGCAGTACCACATCGACGCCGACATCTCGCATGCGCTCATGCAGTACGTGCGGGCCTCGGGCGACCGCGAGTTCCTGAAGCGCGGCGCCATCGACGTGCTCGTGGAGACCGCCCGGCTCTGGGCCGACCTCGGGTTCTGGCGGTCCAACGGTGACAAGAAGTTCCACATCGACGGCGTCACCGGGCCGGACGAGTACACGACCGTCGTCGACGACAACCTGTACACGAACGTCATGGCGCGGGCGAACCTGTGGTTCGCCGTCAACGCCTGCCGCGAGCTCGCCGCCGACGACGCCGAAGAGTACGACCGCATGGTGCGCCGGACCGGTCTGCAGCCGGACGAGCTCGTCGAGTGGGAGCACGCCGCGGAGTCGATGGAGATCCCCTTCGACCCGCACCGCGGCATCCACCCGCAGGACGCCCAGTTCCTCGACAAGGAACTCTGGGACCTCGAGAACACCCCCGAGTCCAAGCGTCCGCTGCTCCTCCACTACCACCCGCTGGTGATCTACCGGTTCCAGGTGCTGAAGCAGGCCGACGTCGTGCTCGCACTGTTCCTGCAGGGGCACGAGTTCACGGCGGCCGAGAAGCGTCGCGACTTCGACTACTACGACGCACTCACCACCGGTGACTCGACGCTGTCCGCGGTCGTGCAGTCGATCATGGCGGCTGAGGTCGGGTACCACGACCTCGCCGACCAGTACTTCCAGACCGCGCTCTACGTCGACCTGGCGGACCTGCACGGCAACACCTCGGACGGCGTGCACATCGCGTCGACCGGTGGCATCTGGGGCGCCCTCGTCAACGGCTTCGGTGGCATGCGCGACCACGGCGGGCGGATGAGCTTCAACCCGCGGCTGCCGAAGCACTGGGACCGTCTGTCCTACCGTCTGACGGTGCGCGGATCGCGGGTCCGGGTCGACCTCGAGCAGGAAGCCATGACGCTCACGGTCGAGACCGGTTCGGGCTTCACGGTGTGGGTGCACAACCAGCAGTGGGACATCGAGGCGGGGGAGCCCACCGTGGTGCCGCTGCCGCACCACGGGCCGCGCATGTCCGGGCACGCCCCGACCACGAGCGACATCCAGGGCACGCTGCGTGCGGACGGCTCGGTCATCACCGCGTCGATCCCGACGATCTCCCTGGAGCGCGACTTCGACCTCGACGACTCGACCGGCTGACGCCAGTTCCTGCGCTGCACTGCCCTGCGCCGCAGTCGCACGTCGCCCCGGTTCCGCCTCGCGGAGCCGGGGCGACCTGTGTTCCCGGGACGTTGCCGGCGCCTCCGAACGCGTCCAGTCGGCCCGGGGCACCGTGGTCTGCCGTGCCCCTCGGGTCGATGGCGTCTCCCCGGGCACGGTTCGTGCAACGAGAGGAGACATCATGGGCAACCGGTTCGAGGGCAAGGTCGCGATCGTCACGGGCGCAGGGTCCGGCATCGGTGAGGCGACGGTGCGGGCGTTCATCGACGAGGGTGCGTCGGTCGTGCTGACCGACAGCGTCGAGGAGAAGGTCCGCGCGGTGGGTGACTCCCTACCGACGCACCGGGTCGTCGCCCTGCACGCCGACGTGGCGAGCCCGGAGGACTGGGAGACCGTCGTCTCGGCGGCGATCGACCGCTTCGACCGGCTCGACGTCCTGGTGAACAACGCCGGGACCTTCAGCTCGGGCGACATCACCGACATCAGCACGGCCGAGTGGCGCCGGGTCATCGAGACCGACCTGTCCGGTGTGTTCTACGGCACCCGGGCGGCCCTGCCGTTCCTGCGCGAGACGAAGGGGTCGATCGTCAACACGTCGTCGGTCTCCGGTGAGGACGCCGACTGGCGGATGAGCCCCTACAACGCGGCGAAGGGTGGCGTGACGAACTTCACCAAGGCCGCTGCCCTCGACAACGGGCAGTTCGGCGTGCGCGTGAACGCCGTCGCTCCGGGACTCATCTGGACCGACCTGACCCAGGAGCAGGCGGAGGACGAGGCCCTGCAGTCGAAGTTCACCGAGCGCATCGCCCTCGGCCGCGGGGGTCGCTCTGCCGAGGTCGCCGAGGCGATCCTGTTCCTGGCCAGCGACGCGGCCTCGTTCATCACGGGCGCGGTCCTGCCGGTGGACGGCGGCACGATGGCGAGCAACGGGCAGCCGCCGCAGGCCTGAGCCACCCCGGCCCGGGCGGCACCGTCAGCTGGCGACGAGCTCGACCTTGAACCGCTCGGCGTCCTCGAGGAAGGCCGCGTGGTGCTCCGGGCCACCGGCGAACGGGTGTCGGTCCTCGTACAGGCGTGCCCAGCCGTGACCGGGAGCCTCGGCCCAGAGTTGCTCCACCGTCTCGGCAGTACCGGCGTGGAACGCCAGGTGGCTGAGCCCCGGTCGGCGGCGGTCGTG
Organism: Curtobacterium sp. MCLR17_034; assembly: GCF_003234485.1. Lineage (NCBI taxonomy): Bacteria > Bacillati > Actinomycetota > Actinomycetes > Micrococcales > Microbacteriaceae > Curtobacterium > Curtobacterium sp. MCLR17_034. Next base: position 191,353 of record NZ_QKTH01000001.1, on the reverse strand, counting down.
ATCGCCGTCCAGCGGCGCCGATTCGAGCACGACGTACAACGGGCCGAGCCGCCAGCTCCGGCCGTGGTCCCAGCGCTGGAACGGCTCGTAGCCGAGTTCGCCGAGCAGCCAGCCCCAGGACCCGACGGCGGTGTCGAGGTCGGCGGTGCGGAGCTCGACGTGGTGCAGCGTGCCGAGCGTCACAGGAGCTTCCGCAGGGTGTTCGTGTTGCGGGTCGTCGTCGTGCGCTTGAAGCGTGCGGCGCCGGCCCGCTTGGCGAACACGGTGTCGGTGCTCGACCCCTTCGGACACGACCAGTAGACGACGCCCTCCCCGCGGGTGACCTGCTCGACCGCGTCGTCGAGTTCGAGGTCCGTGACCAACGCGTCGAGCGCACCGTCGTCGGACCCGAACACGACGTAGTCGTGCCGTTCGTCGGCACGCGCGAAGGGGAACCCGTCGACCACGGCCGCGAGGGCGTCGTGCCGGACGAGCACGATCCAGGCGTCGTAGCCGAACCGGTCGCGCAGCCCCTGCTCGATCGACGTCTTCAGCTGCTCGGCGGGCACGTCGGCGGAGAACACGACGTTGCCCGAGGCGAGCACGGTGCGGACGTCGTCGAACCCGAGCTCTCGGAAGAGCTCCGCGAGTTCAGCGCTCCGGATCGTGATGCCGTTCACGTTCACCCCGCGCAGCAGCGCCACCCACCTGTCCATGTCCGGACGGTAGCGGTCCGGGCCGCTCACGTCCACGTCCGGGCCACGCCCCAGCCGGCACCCTGCGGAACGATGTCGACCACCAGGGCCTCGCCGTCGTCGTCGCTGGTGGCCTGGAACCGCCAGCCCACGGTGCGCTCGGGCGCATGGGTGATCGCGGTGGGCAGCTCGGCGCGCGTCACGGTCAGCCGGGTGGGGGTGTCGCTCACCCGCCAGCGCCGTCCGGCCCAGACGAGCCGCGTCGGCGTGCCCTCGGCCCACCACACCGTGGCGGCCGTGTCGGTGATCATCATCGGGTCTCCTCGTTCGAACGTGTGTTCGAATGGTAGGTGTCGACCTCCGACGTCGCAACTGACCGTTGCATTCAGAACACGTTCTGAATAGGCTCGATCCATGACGCTCGTCGCTCCGCCCCGATCCCGACGGTCGGTGCAGTCCTCTGACCTCTCCCGCCACGCCAAGCAGGTGTTCGCTGCCGCCGAGGAAGCCCCGCTCGAGGTCACCCGTCGCGACGGGAAGCCCCTCGTCCTCACCACGAAGGAACGATCCGACGACGACGACGCAGTGCTCGACATCGCGGCGCAGCTCATCGCCGCGGTGACGCTCAACGAGCAACTGCCACTCCACGATCGGCTGGCGATCCCGTACCCGTGGATCAAGCTCCTCAGCGCCGCAGACCAGCAGCGCTTCGCCCGGGAGATCGTCGACGTCGCCCGTGGCTCGTTCTCGCTCCGGCAGCCGCGCAGACTCCTGCTCGAGATGCAGGCGTGGCGCAACAGTGCCGAGGCGATCGCCGCGGGCTGGGGCACCGGAGAGCCGGAGATCCTCGCCGAGCCGATCCGCGTCGAGAAGCCCTGACGCGGTGGCGGGCCGGCGCGGCGGGGTCCCCCGGCCGATCCGTTCGGCGGAGTACGCGATCGTCTTCGGGACACGTGGCGCGGAACAGGGGTGGCGCGACGTGGTGGCGGTGCAGCGGAACGCAGTCGCTGCCGCGTGGGATCGGCTGACCACGGATCCGTTGACCGAGGACCTGTCCTGCCACGCCCTGCGCGGGGAACTCGGTGTGGTTCGACACTCTGGCCGGGAGTGGACGCGTCGTCAGTTCGAGCTGAAGCGCGGCGCCCGGATCTGGTTCACGGTCGACGTGGATGACCGGGTGGTGTGCATCACCGATGTGCACACCCACCACCCCAACCAGACGAAGTGACTGCGCTCGGACTCGGCAGTCGTCGTGTAGACGGGACCCATGACGAACGACGAACAGGGCCCCGACGCGCAGCACCAGGTTCCCGAGGGGGTGTCCGAGGCCACGGTCGAGGCACTCGGCAGCCTGTCCGCCGCGGTCGAGGTCATCGAGCACGCCCGCGGCCTGCTCTACGGGTTCCACCGCCTGACCGGCACCGCTGACCTGAACCTCGGTGAGGCGGTCGAGCAGCTGCGGAAGGCCGGGCACACCGAACTCGCCGAGCGCATCGACACCGAACTCGTGGGCCGCAACGTCATCGCGGGCCGCTGGACGTTCCAGATCGTCGAGGACTACGACGACGGCTACTACGCCCTCGCCAAGGAGCTCGAGCGCACGGCGCGGGACGAGCTCGTGCAGGGCCGTCGCCACCTGTTCGAGGCGGGCATGAAGGAAGACCGTCGCACCCAGGACCAGCGCCACCACGAGGCCACGCCGAGCGACCTGCCGGACTGACCACGGGCCTCCAGCCTGCGGGAGACGCCGGCGTCCTGCGGAAGACGCCCCGGAAACGTCGAGACGCCGCCGGATTCGGCGGCGTCTCGATGACACGACGGCGTCTTGCGCCAGGTCCAGCCAGACCCGGATCAGCAAGGCCCAGCCGCAAAGCCTCAGCCGACGCCGAGCAGTGCCTCCAGCGGCCCCCGCGCGAAGTACAGCAGGAAGCCCGCGGCGACGACGTAGAGCAGCCACGAGACCTCACGGCCGCGGCCGGACAGCAGCTTGATGAGCACCCAGCTGATGAAGCCGGCGCCGATGCCGTTCGCGATCGAGTACGTCAGCGGCATGACGACGATCGTCAGGAACGCCGGCAGGGCCGAGCCGAAGTCCGACCACGAGATGTCCGCGACCTGCGCGACCATGAGCGCACCGACGACGACGAGCCCGGCGGCGGCGACCTCGAGCGGGACGACCTGGGTGAGCGGCGTGAGGAACATCGACGCCAGGAACAGCAGGCCGGTGACGACCGAGGCCATGCCGGTGCGGGCGCCCTCGCCGATGCCGGAGGCCGAGTCGATGAAGACGGTGTTCGACGACACCGACGCGCCGCCACCGGCGATCGCGCCGACGCCCTCGACGACGAGCGCCGACTTCAGGCGGGGGAACGTGCCGTCCGGCTTCGCGACACCGGCGGCCTTGGCCAGACCGGTCATGGTGCCCATGGCGTCGAAGAAGTTCGTGAAGACGAGGGTGAAGACGAGCATCGACGCGGCGAGCGGGCCGATGCGGGTGAAGGCACCGAAGACGTCGGCGTGGCCGACGAGCGACAGGTCCGGCACGGCGAACAGTGCGCTCGGCAGGCCGGGGGCGTTGAGGTTCCAGCCGGTCTTCGAGTCGACCGAGGTCGGCACCTGGAAGATCGCCTGCAGGATGATCGCGATGATCGTGGTCGCGACGATGCCGATGAGCAGCGCACCCTTGACCCGGCGGGCCATGAGCGTGCCGATGATGATCAGGCCGATCAGGAACACGATGGTCGGCAGGGCGCCGACGGAGCCGTCCTCGCCGAGCTGCAGCGGCGGCGACGCGAGCCCGGAGGACCGCACGAAGCCGGAGTCGACGAGCCCGATGAACGCGATGAACAGGCCGATGCCGACCGTGATCGCGGCCTTGAGCTGTGCGGGGACGGCGGTGAAGATCATCGTCCGGATGCCGGTCAGCGCGAGGATCACGATGATCACACCGTTGATGACGACCAGGCCCATCGCCTCGGCCCAGGTGACCTGGTGCACGACGCTGACGGCGAGGAACGAGTTGATCCCGAGCCCCGCGGCGATGCCGAACGGCAGGTTCGCGATGATGCCCATCGCGATGGTCATGACGCCGGCGACGAGACCGGTCGCCGCGGCCACCTGAGCGTTCTCGAGCCATCCGCCGCTGACGTCCTTGGCGGCCTGGTCGGCGCTGAACCCGCCGAGGATGAGGGGGTTCAGGATGACGATGTACGCCATCGTCACGAACGAGACGAGGCCACCGCGGACCTCGCGGGGGATCGACGATCCGCGTTGGGTGATGGAGAAGAATCGATCGAGGCCGGTCGCGAAGCGGTTCCGGGGCGTGGTGTCGGTCTGCGGGGCGCTCACCACGAGAGTTTAAAGGACGCTGGGTTTCGGGCGTGTCACACCGGTCTCACAGGTTGCGACAGCCGGGAGGCCCGTTCCACGCGGATCGCGCACCTCGCGCTGGGCGTCTGCCCGCGTTCTCCGGCCATGGCTGGTGTTGGATGAGCGGGTGACGTCACCCATGGACCGCGCCCGTGTCGAGGCCGCCGTCCGCGAGCTGCTGCTCGCCATCGGCGAGGATCCCGACCGCCCGGAACTCACCCGCACCCCCGCCCGGGTCGCCGACTCGTACGCCGAGTTCTTCTCCGGGATCGGCACCGATGCGGTCGCCATCGCCCGGGACGGCACCGTGCACGCCGAGGACGGCGAACGCGGTCGGCTCGTCATCGTGCGGGACGTGAAGTTCCGTTCCGTCTGCGAACACCACCTGCTGCCGTTCCTCGGGGTCGCGCACCTGGCGTACGCGCCGGGCGACCGCCTCATCGGGCTCGGCACGCTGGCGCGGGTGCTCGACGCGGTGGCCTCCCGTCCGCAGCTGCAGGAGCGGCTCGGCGAACAGGTCGCCGCGACCATCGCCGAGGGGCTCGGCGCCGAGGGCGTCCTGGTGGTCCTCGACGCGCAGCACCAGTGCGTCACGACGCGTGGGGAGCGCCAGACCGGTTCGACGACCGTGACGGTGGCGGCGACCGGTTCGCTGGCCGACACCGCAGGACGGGCCGAGGCGATCGCGCTCATCGGCGCGGGGCGTGGGACCGAGGCCGGGCACGACGAGCGTGCCGGGGCGGACGCATGACGGGCCTCCTGGACGGCGCGGCCGGACCCGGCGTGGCCGGACCCGGCGTGGCCGGACCCGGCTGGGTCGTGCCGGACCTGCGCCACCCGGTCCGGACGTTCGGCCGCCGCACCATCGACTTCGACCACCGCATCGCCGTGATGGCGATCGTGAACCGCACCCCCGACTCGTTCCACGACCGCGGCGCCACCTTCGAGCTCGACCGGGCCGTCGCCGCCTCGGTCCGCGCAGCCGAACAGGGCGCCGACTGGGTCGACATCGGCGGCGTGAAGTTCGCCCCCGGTCCGGAGCTGCCCGCCTCCGACGAGATCGACCGCGTCGTGCCCGTCGTCGAGCAGCTCGCCCAGCAGTCCGACGTCGTCATCAGCGTCGACACCTTCCGCCCGGAGGTCGCCGCAGCGGCGATCGCAGCCGGGGCGACCGTCGTCAACGACACCACCGGCCTGTCCGACCCGCGGATGGCCGCCGTGGTCGCCGACTCCGACGCCACCGTCGTCATCACGCACTCGCTCGCCGAACCCCGTCGTCCGCTGCCCGCGCCGCCGCAGTACGGCGACATCGCGGGCGAGGTCGTCGCGTTCCTGCGCGAGCGCGTCGACCGGGCGCTCGCCGCGGGCATCCCCGAGTCGCGGATCATCGTCGACCCGGGCCACGACCTGCACAAGAACACCGTGCACACGCTCGAGCTCACCCGTCGGCTGCCCGAGGTCGTCGCGCTCGGCTACCCGGTCCTCGCCGCGGTGTCGAACAAGGACTTCGTCGGAGAGTCGCTCGGACGCCCCCGCGGGGAACGGCTCTCCGGATCGCTCGCCGTGGCGACCGTGAGCGCGATGCTCGGCGCCCGGATCGTCCGGATGCACGACGTCGCCGAGAGCGTCGACGCGATGCGCATGGTCGAGGCCACGCTCGGATGGCGCACCCCCGTGGAATCGAGGCACAACACGTGAACGTCCTGCCCCCGCCGATCGCAGACCTGTCCGACGACGACCTGCTCGACCTCTACACCGCCGACGCCGGGGCCCCCTGGCTCCGCGTGAACTTCGTCGCGACGCTCGACGGTTCGGCCTCGGCTGCCGGGGTGTCCGGGTCGCTCGGCGGCGACGACGACCTGCGCGTCTTCGACCTGCTCCGGCGGGTGGCCGACGTCGTGCTCGTCGCCGCCGGCACCGTCCGTGACGAGGGCTACGGGCCGATGGTCCTGCACGACGCCGACGTCGCCTGGCGTCGGGCGCACGGCAAGCCGGACCACCCCGTGTTCGCGATCGTCACCGGCTCGCTGTCGCTCGACCCGGGGTCTCGGGTGTTCACCGAGGCGCCGGTGCGCCCGATCGTCCTGACGTCGGAGACGGCGGCTGCGTCGTCGAAGGCCCAGGCGCTCGCCGAGGTCGCCGACGTCGTGCCCTGCAGCGCGGACGACGAGCCGGACTCGGTGGACGTCGGGCGGATCCGAGGCGTGTTGGCCGACCGTGGCCTCGGGACGATCCACTGCGAGGGCGGGCCGTCGTTCCTCGGAGCACTCATCGCCGCGGACGCCGTCGACGAGCTGACCCTGACGATCGACCCGTCCCTCGAGGGCGGGGAGGGGCCGCGCATCGCCCGCGGCTCGTCACCCGAGCTCCGGCGGATGCGACCGGCGCACGTGCTGCTCGGCGCCGGCGGCGTGCTGCTCACCCGCTACGTCCGGGCGCGCTGACACCGGTCGCGCGCGGACCGCGGGACCGCGGGACCGCGGACCGCGGGACGGTCGGGCCCGTGGGCTAGGGTCGGGCGCGTGATCGACATCGTGGCGTCCGGGGTCCTCTTCGACATGGACGGGACCCTCGTCGACTCGACCGCGGTGGTCGAGGCGACCTGGACCCGGTTCGGCCACGCGAACGGCATCGACCCCGACGAGATCCTCGCGTTCTCGCACGGGCGGCAGGCGATCGACACCCTGCGGCGCTTCCTCCCCGATCTGCCCCTGGCCGAGCAGCAGCGGATTGCGGCCGAGCTCGTCGCCGAGGAGACCGCGAGCACCGAGGGCATCCTCGAGATCCCCGGCGCCGTCGCCTTCGTGCAGCGGCTCGTCGAACTCGGCGTCCCGGTGGCCCTCGTGACGAGTGCCCCGCGTGACCTCGCCGCGGGCCGGATGGCCGCCGCAGGGTTCGCCGTGCCCGAGGCCTTCGTGCCCTCGGAGGACGTCGAGCACGGCAAGCCCCACCCCGACGGCTACCTGCGCGGAGCTGCCCTGCTCGGCGTCGACCCGACCGACTGCGTGGCGTTCGAGGACGCCCCGGCCGGGCTGGAGTCCGCCATCGCCTCCGGCGCAACCACGGTCGTCGTCGGTCCGCTCGAGCACCCGGTGACGGCCGGCCTGCACCGAGTGCACGGGTACGACGGCCTGACCGTCGAGCGTGACGGCGACGCCTTCCGCATCCGCGGCTGAGCGCGGCGCCCGTCCTCCCCGGCTGGCGGTCTGCCGTCGGTCAGGACACCCCGCCCTGTCCGCGCCGAGTGGTCAGGAACCGTCGGCTGCGCCGCCGCCAGCCGACGCTTCGTGACCGCCCGGCGGACGTGAGCGGTGGGTTGCGACCGGCGGAACGGCGGCCTGGAGGCCCGTGGCGGGCTCGCACCGTGCCTCCAGGCCGACTGCGGGCGCGTCCACGGCGCCTCGGCGGCCGGTCAGGACACCCCGCCCGGCCTGCGCCGAGTGGTCAGGAACCGTCGGATGCGCCGCCGCCAGCCGACGCTTCGCGACCGCCCGGCGGACGTGAGCGGGGGGGGGGTACGACCGGCCGACCGGACCCCGAGCCGCCCCTGGAGGCCTGCCCAGCCGACCCCGACGACCCTCGGGTGTGCGGCCGGAACGACCGGGCCGCGGAAGGAGCGATCATGGCAACCCTCGACGGCAAGAAGGTCCTCGTCATCACGACGAACTACGGCGTGGAGCAGGACGAGATCGTCGTCCCCACCGAGCAGCTGCGTGAGCGCGGTGCCTCGGTGACCGTGGCGGCGAAGGAGACCGGCACGATCCAGACCCTGGTCGGCGACAAGGACCCGGGGCAGACGCTCGAGCCGGACACCACCATCGCCGGTGTCGACGCGAAGGACTTCGACGCCCTCGTGATCCCCGGCGGCACGATCAACGCCGACACGCTGCGCCAGGAGTCCCGCGCGGCGACGCTCGTGCAGGCCTTCGCCGAGGCGAGCAAGCCGGTCGCGGCGATCTGCCACGGCCCGTGGACCCTCGTCGAGGCGGGCGTGCTGTCCGGCAAGACCGTCACCTCGTTCCCGTCGCTGCAGACGGACCTGCGCAACGCCGGTGCCGAGTGGGTCGACCAGGAGGTCCAGGTCGACGGCGGCTTCATCACCTCCCGCACCCCGGACGACCTGCCGGCGTTCGTCGACGCGATCGAGAGCGCCCTCACCGCCTGAGCGCTGTGCCGCAGGGCGTCTCGCCGCCCGGCGACCGCATCAGCCGAGCGCCACGGGGCGGGCCGTGCGGAGCACCGCCGGACCGAGGGTGAGCACACCGTCGGACTCCGGATCGCACCGCACGCCGCCCCGGCCGCGCATCGCACGGAATGCCCCGGGGGCCACCTCGTGGTCCATCCAGGCGCAGGGGTTCGCCGCCCGGAAGCCACGGAACCGGACGGCACGACCGAGGGTGCCGCCGCCGTCGTCACCGGGAAGCACACTCTCCAGCGAGAACGGCTCGCCCCGCAGCGCCTCGACGTCGGCACCGCGGAGGAACACGTTCCGCCGGGTCGCAGCGGGGTCGACGGTGGCACCGATCGCCGTGCCGACGGCTTCGAGCCCCTCCAGGCCGATCACCGTGACCGAGGCGTGCACGTGCGCCCGGGCCGCGAAGTACCGGTCACCGACGATGCCCAGCCCGGACCGGAGCTCGATCCGGCCGCGTGACTCGTCCGGATCGTCCGCGCCCACCGGCAGCGCGCCGTCGGCCGGGCGTCCCTCGTACCGGTGCCGCGGCGAGACGAGCAGCAGCGCGACCTCGACCTCGGTCCGGAACGGCAGGTCGTCGAGACCGGCCACGTCGTCTGCGGAAGTCACCCGGTCAACGCTAGCCGGGCCTCCCGGCCGTGCGCTGCTCCGTCCGATTCCCGCCAGTCGAGGTCGGCGGCGCATGTCAGGCTGAGTCCATGACCACCCCGGACACCGACGTACAGCCGGACGCGCTGCACGCCGAACGACACCGCGCCGTCGCCTCGCGCGACGCGCGCTTCGACGGCCAGTTCGTCACCGCCGTGCACTCCACCGGCATCTACTGCCGGCCCAGCTGCCCGGCCCGCACGCCGAGGGTCTCGGGCGTCACCTTCTACCGCACGAGTGCAGCAGCGCACCTGGCCGGCTTCCGCGCCTGCAAGCGCTGCCTGCCCGAGGCGACCCCCGGCAGCCCCGAGTGGGACCTGCGCGAGGACGTCGCCGGCCGGGCGATGCGACTCGTCCTCGACGGTGTCGTCGAGCGCGACGGCGTCCCCGGGCTCGCCGCGCGCGTGGGCTACTCGGAGCGGCAGCTCAACCGCATCATGACGGCCGAGCTGGGCGCCGGGCCGAAGGCGCTCAGCCGGGCGCACCGGGCGCAGACCGCGCGGACCCTGCTCACCTCGTCCGACCTGCCCGTCGCCGACGTCGCGTTCGCCGCGGGGTTCGCCAGCGTCCGACAGTTCAACGACACCGTGCGCGAGGTCTTCGCCGTCACCCCGACGGAGCTCCGCGCACGGCGGTCCGGGCGAGGCGACGGTGCCACGGACGGCGGCGACGGGGCACTGCACGTGCACCTGCCGGCCCGGGCACCCTTCGACGCGCAGGGCCTGCTCGACTGGCACGCGCTGCACGCCCTGCCGGGCACGGAGCAGGTGGACACCGACCCCACGGGCCGGGTCACGTCGTACGGGCGGCTGGTCGGCCTGCCTGGAGGCCCGGGCTGGTTCAGCGCGGCGGCCGCCGTCCCCGACGCGGCCGGGCGGGGCACCGGCATCGACCTGCGCGTGCGGGTGACCGACCTCTCCGACCTGCCGGCACTCGTGGCGCGTGTCCGCGCACTGTTCGACCTTGACGCCGACCCGGTCGCCGTCGATGCGGTCCTCGGAGCCGTGCCCGAGCTCGCCGGACCCGTCGCACGGGTGCCCGGTCTCCGACTCCCCGGCGCGGTGGACGCGCACGAGATCGTGTTCCGCACCCTGATCGGGCAGCAGGTCTCGGTGGCCGCGGCGCGCACCGCGCAGACCCGGCTCGTGGCCGCACTCGGAGCGACGGTGCCGGACGCCATCCGGGCCGGCGGGCTGCTGTTCCCGTCAGCGGCGGTGATCGCCGAATGCGGGCACGAGGTCCTGCGTGGCCCGGCCGCCCGCGTCGACACGATCCTGCGGGTGGCCGCCGCGCTCGCCGACGGGTCCCTGGTGGTGGACGGTGGGCAGTCCCTCGGCGACCTGCGCGACGGACTCCTCGCGGTGAAGGGCATCGGGCCGTGGACCGCCGACTACGTCGCGCTGCGGGTCCGGCACCACCCCGACATCTTCCTCCACAGCGACCTCGCCGTGCGGAACGGTGCACAGGAACTCGGGCTGCCCGGAACGGCGCGTGAGCTCTCCCTATGGTCGGAGCAGGTGGCCCCATGGCGGAGCTACCTCACGATGCACTGCTGGCGACCGATCATCGACCGCGCGATGACCGCGACCGCCGGCGCCCGTGCAGCCCGTGCCCCCGAGGACCCCCGGAAGGACGACCGATGACCGACGCAACCATCCAGACCCTGGACACCCCCGACGGGCCGTTCACCGTGCTCGAGGACGCCGAGGGCAGGGTCCTCGCCTCCGGGTGGACCGACTCCGTCGAGCGGATCCTCGCCCGCCTGGCCGATCGCCACCGCCCCGACCGCGTGCTCGACGGCGTGGTCGCCTCGGCCGAGGCCGTGGACGCCTTCTACTCGGGCGAGGTCGAGCACGCCATGCAGGTACCGGTCCGGCAGTTCGGCACCGAGCTCTTCACCGAGGGGTGGCGCCAGCTCCGCCGGATCCCCGCCGGCGGCACCCTGACCTACACCGGGTTCGCGGCGGCGATGGGCCGGCCCGACGCCGTGCGGGCGGCGGCGAGCGTGTGCGCCCGGAACGCCCCGGCGCTCTTCGTCCCGTGCCACCGGGTGTTGCGCTCGGACGGCACGCTCGGCGGCTTCGCGTGGGGGCTTGACGTCAAGCGGTCCCTGCTCGAACGCGAGTCGGTCGGCACCACGGCACTCGTCTGACTTGTACAAAACGCTCTAGAATGTACAGGTGAGCGAAGTGTCGATCTCCGAAGCCCGTGGCCGCCTGGCGTCGATCATCGATGACGCCCGGCACGAACCCGTCTACCTGACCCGGCGCAACAAGCGCGTCGCGGCCGTGGTCGACGCGGCCGTCCTCGACCGGTTGCTCGAGGCGGCGGAGGACCTGGACGACCTGAAGGCGGTGGAAGAGGCCCGACTCGAGAACGAGCGCATCGGCGGCGAGAACGTCAAGTGGGAGGACCTCAGGCGCGAACTCGGTCTGGGATGACCTACGACATCGAGTTCGAGCCGAGTGCGGGGCGTGCCATCCGCAAACTGCCGCCACATGCCCGACGACTCGTCGAAGGGGTTCTCGCGATCCTGGCTGACGAGCCACGTCCACCCGCGGCTCGTCGACTCGTCAACAGCCCGGAATGGCGTGTCCGGGTCGGTGACTACCGCGTGATCTACCTGATCGACGACGGGCGGCTCGTGGTCGTCGTCGTGCGCGCCGGGCACCGGCGCGAGGTCTACCGGGGTCGCTGAGACGTCAGGCGATCGCGCCGCGCAGGCTGTCCACGTGCAGTTCGACGAGCGCCAGGACCCGCTCGGGCGCCCGTGCCGCGGGATCCCACGTGTGCTCGACCGCCAGCCCGTCGATCAGCGCGTGCAGCCGGTCGGCCTCGTCGGTCAGGTCGCGACCGTCGCCGAAGCCGCCGTCCTCGCGCAGGATCTCCAGCGCCCGGGTGCACACCCGGCGGACCCCGTCGTTCAGGCGTCGGGCACTCGCAGCCAGGTGGTCGTCGGTGCGCGCGAGCACGCCGAGCTGTACCTGCGCCAGGATCTCGGTCGTGCGCTCGGCATCGAGCGGCAGCACCTGGGCGAGGACGTCCAGTGCGAGCGCACGACCCGTCGAACGCAGAGCGGCGAGCCGAGCGGTGACCCGTTCCTCGATGATCGTCAGGCAGTGCTCGCGCAGGGCGTCCTGCGTGGGGAACACGCGGCGGAGTGATGCCGGAGCGATGCCGGCCTCGTCCGCGACGTTCCGCACCGATAGTGCGCTCAGGCCGTCCCGCTCCAGGATCCGCAGGCAGGCCGCGGCCACCAGGGATCCCCGTTCCTCGAGGTCGACACGGCGGGGCACCGGGTCAGCCTACGGCTGGCTCGATGCTCCGGCCGGGTCCGCGGCTGCGGTGGTGACTCGGCGCGGCCAGATCGTGTAACTGATCGCCCACAGCAGTTCGATGCCCAGGATCACCCCGAGCAGTGCGACCGTGCCCTGCAGCTCGTCCGTGCGCTCCGGGTCGCCGACGACGAGGACGAGCGCACCGATGATCCCGCCGGCGATCAGCACGGCGAGCCCGGTCCGCAGCACGTCGCCCCAGCACCGGGCCGTGTACCGCCGTCCACTCAGGCGTTCCGGTGCGGGACCCCCGGCGAACCGGTGCGTGAACCGGACGTCCGCCCACGCGATCATCCGGTGCCCGTACGCGACCGAGAAGCCGATGTAGATCGCCGCGAGTCCGTGGTGCCACGACGCGGTTCCGCCACCGAGCAGGTCGACCGCGACGACCGCGAGCAGCACGAGGTCGATCACGGGTGCCGCGACGAGCATCGCCGCACCCGTGCGCGGCCGTCGCAGCAGGTACCGGGTGGTCAGGCCGCCGAGGATCGCGACCCAGAAGGCGATCTCGCAGGCGACGATGGCGATGAGTGTCATGGTTCCCCGTGGCGGTGGCGGTGGCGGTGGCGGTGTTCGTTTGAGTACAGGTGTACTCAAACAGCATGGCACGGCGACCCCCACGGTGTCGAGCGTCCGGGTTCTGCCCCTGGAAGCGGGGGGAGACACGGACTCCCACGCCTGCGACACTCGGAGGACCGGTAATCCGCACGGTCCCCTCCGAGGCCCGACGCATCGCCGTCGACAGCTCGCAAAGGACCCCATGCTCCCTCCAGTCGACCGAACGGTCGTCTCCTCCGACGGCACCACCATCGCCGTCTCCGAGGCAGGGGACGGGCCGGCGGTCGTCGTCGTGGGCGGTGCCTTCGACCACCGGGGGACCCCGTACCTCGACCGTGTGGTCGCCGAGCTCGGCTCGACCCACCGCGTGGTGACCTACGACCGCCGTGGCCGTGGTGCCAGCGGTGACTCCGCGACGTGGGCGATCGAGCGCGAGGTCGACGACCTGCGCGCCGTCGTCGAGAGCATCGGCGCACCGACCACCGCCGTCGGCATCTGCGTCGGCGCCGGCGTCGTCCTGCACGGGCTCGCCACCGGACTGCCCGTCGACGGTGCAGTCCTGTGGGAACCGCCGTACCGCGCCTCGGTCGACCCCCACGCCGACGACGTCGTGTTCGCCGACCTGCTCGATGAACACGTCGGCGCCGGCCGCCGGGCCCAGGCCGTCCGCGGGTTCCTGACCCAGGTGCTCGGGGTCCCGATGGGCCAGGTCACGGCACTGCGGCTCAAGGGGTCGCTCTGGCGCTCCCTGGTCGTCGACGCCCACGTGCTCAGCCGCGAGGTCCGTGTGCTGAACGGCCTCGCCGTGCCCGAGCGGGTCGCTGCCGCCGTGGGGGTGCCGGTGCTCGTCGGCGCCGGTGGCGACGGACTCGAGTGGATGCGTCGTGCGGCCCGCGCCCTCGTCGACGCGGTGCCCGGTTCGGAGTACGCCGAGGTGCCCGGGCAGGGACACGTCCCCGCCCCGGCGGCCCTCGGAGCCCTGATCGACCGCGTCCGGAGCCGGATCGTCTCGCCCAGCAGCTGACTGCGAGAGGATGGGCGGGTGAACGCACCCCGCCTCGGTCTCCTGCTCGACGTCGACGGGCCCATCGCCAGCCCGGTCTCCCGCACCATCGCGATCCCGAGCATCGTCGCGGACCTCGTCGCGCTCGCCGCCGAGGGCATCCCGATCGTCTTCAACACCGGGCGCAGCGACGCGTTCATCCGCTCCGAGGTCGTCGGCCCGTTGCTCGCCGGTGGCCTCGCCGAGGGCGGGCGGGTCCACGCCGTCTGCGAGAAGGGCGCCGTGTGGTGCTCGATCGGTCCGCAGTACGACGGCGGCATGGGCGAACTGACGGTCGCCGAGGACCTCGCGCTGCCGCGGGACTACGCCGACGAGATGCGCGAGCTGGTCCGCGACGAGTACGCCGACCTGGTGTTCTTCGACGAGACGAAGCGCGCCATGGTGTCGATCGAGCAGCGCGTCGAGGTGCCGAACGCCACCTACCTGGCCCGCCAGCCGGAGTTCGACGCGAAGGCCATGGCCGCACTCGAGCGTCGCGGGCTCGGTGTCCGCCGACTCGACGACGTCCGGCCCGATGCCGACGGCGCCGTGCAGTGGCGCATCGACCCGACGATCATCTCGACTGACGTCGAGTCCGACCGCAGCGGCAAGGACCTGGGTGCCGAACGCTCGCTCGAGCTCCTCGGGCAGGACGGCGAGCTCCCGGTCACCTGGCGCACCGTGGGGGACTCCCGCAGCGACTACGCCATGGCGGACTGGCTGCACGCCCACGGCCACGAGGTTGCGCACGTCGACGTCCGTCCCGCCGACGGGGTGCCGGCCACGCCGTACCCGGTGCTCACCGCGCCCGACGGCGTGATCCACGACGAGGCCGGAGCCCGGTTCCTGGCGGACTGGCGCGCCGGACGCTGACGCGAGCACACCCGCATCCCGCTGACGCGGCCACAACCGCGCCCCGCTGACGCAACCGCAGCCCTGGACGCACCCGTCGGCCGGCCGAGCGCTGCGCGCCGGACCGCCACCGCGCCTCCCGGCCGTCACCGGACCGGCCCACCGTCCGGCCGGACGCTTTGCGTGACACAGTGGTACACCAGTACCCTTCCGAGGTCCGCCGCCAGCCGATGACGGGATCCACCCCATGGCAACGAAGCTCCGCATCAAGTCGATCGAGGCCTCCCTGGCCGACTCCGAGGAGCAGGGCAGGTCCCTGAAACGCTCCCTGAAGACGTTCGACATCGCCGCGATGGGGATCGCGGTCGCCGTCGGCGCCGGCATCTTCTCGGTCGGCGCGAACGCCGCCGCGAACTTCGCCGGGCCCGGCGTCATCATCTCCTTCCTGCTCGCCGCCGTCACCTGCGGCCTGGCGATCATGTGCTACGCCGAGTTCGCGTCGACGATCCCCGTCGCCGGCTCCGCGTACACGTTCACCTACGCCACGATGGGTGAGCTGCTCGCCTGGATCGTGGGCTGGGACCTCATCCTCGAGACCCTCACGGCCAGCGCCGTGATCGCGAAGTACTGGGGCATCTACCTCAGCGAAGCGTTCAAGGTGTTCGGCGTCGACCTGCCCAGCACGATCCAGCTCGGTCCGATCCCGTTCACCTGGGGGCCGGTGCTCATCGTCGGGATCTTCACGGTGCTCCTCGCCTTCGGCACCCGCCTGTCGTCGCGGGTGTCGGCGGTCATCACGGTCATCAAGGTCGCGATCGTCGTGTTCGTCATCGTCGCCGGTGCGTTCTTCGTCAAGGCCGCGAACTTCACCCCGTTCATCCCGCCGGCCGAGCCCGCCAAGGGTGCCGAGGGCAGCGTCTGGACGCAGTCCCTCGTGTCGTGGTTCACCGGTGCGGAGCCCGCCCAGTACGGCGTCTTCGGCCTGCTCGCCGCGGCGTCCCTGGTGTTCTTCGCCTTCATCGGGTTCGACGTCGTCGCCACCAGTGCCGAGGAGACCGAGAACCCGCAGAAGACGCTGCCCCGCGGCATCTTCATCGGCCTCGGCATCGTGACCCTGCTCTACGTCGGCGTCAGCATCGTCATCACCGGCATGGTCTCGTACCAGCGCCTGGCCGAGGAGGACACACCGTCCCTGGCGTCGGCGTTCAACATCGTCGGACTGCCGTGGGCCGCCGGCATCATCGCAATCGGCTCCCTGATCGGGCTGACCACCGTCGTCATGGTGCTGCTGCTCGGGCTGTCCCGCATCGTCTTCTCGATGAGCCGCGACGGCCTGCTGCCCCGCTGGTTCTCGAAGACCAACCCGAAGACGCAGACCCCGGTGCGCGTGCAGGTCGTCGCCGGTGTCGTCGTGGCGCTGCTGGCAGGGTTCACGGCGGTCGACAAGCTCGAGGGCATGATCAACATCGGCACGCTGTCCGCGTTCGTCCTGGTGTCGATCGGCATCGTCGTGCTGCGTCGTTCGCGCCCCGACGCCCCGCGGGCCTTCCGGGTGCCGTGGTCGCCCGTGCTGCCGATCATCTCGGCGGTGCTGTGCTTCTGGCTGATGCTGAACCTCGAGGTCGAGACCTGGCTCCGGTTCGTCGTCTGGCTGGCCATCGGCTTCGTCATCTACTTCGGCTACAGCCGTCGCCACAGCCGCGTCGGCCAGCGCATGCAGTAGGGCGCTCCGCGGGTCGGCCTGGCCCGCAAAACACCGGTGTTCGCACGTTGCACACCCGCAGACCGCGGCGCGACGTGTGGACACCGGTGTTTTGCATCCACCGCCCGCCCGCCGCCGCCACTACGCGCCGACGAGCAGCAGCACGCCGAACGCGAGCATCACGACGGCGACCAGCCCGTCGAACACCCGCCAGGTCAGCGGCTTCTCGAACAGCGGCCGCAGCAGCCGTCCGCCGAACCCGAGCGCACCGAACCACAGGCAGCTCGCCGTGACGGCACCGATCGTCCAGAGCCACCGGTCGTCCGCACCCTGCTGGTTCGCCACCGACCCGAGGAACACCAGCGTGTCCAGGTAGACGTGCGGGTTCGCCCACGTGAAGACGAGCATGGTCAGCACGGCCGTCCGCATGGTCACCCCCTGGCCGGGAGGCGCGGTGCGCGTCCGCCCCGCCGCCACCGTCCCGCCGGTGGTCGCGCCGACCCCCGCGCTCGCGCCGGCGCCCACCACTCCGTCGTCGGCGGCCTCGTCGGCCACCCGCATCGCGTCCCCCGAGGGCCGCAGCGCACGCCGCGCCGCGAGCACCCCGTACGTGAGCAGGAACGCGGCACCCACGAACCGGACCACCAGGAGCGCCACGGGGAACCGTTCGACCACGGCGCCGACCCCGAGCACCCCGGCGACGATGAGCAGCGCATCCGAAACGGCGCACACCACGACGGCAGCGGCCACCACCCGGAGCCCGGCGCTGACCGCGAGCCGGAGCAGGTACGTGTTCTGCACACCGATCGCGACGATCAGTGCGAGGCCGGTGCCGAGGCCGGAGAGCAGGGGCAGGAGCGAGGTCACGATCCGACGCTAGGGCCGGGCGTCGGTGTAGTACAGCTCACTTTCCTGCAGCGCCGTAAGCTCAGCTGCATGACCCGGTTCCAGCGCGAGCACCTCGAGACGCTGCTCGCCGCCGTCGACCACGGCACGCTCGACGCGGCGGCCCGTGCGCTGGCGATCACCCCGTCGGCGGTCTCGCAGCGGATCAAGTCGATGGAGCAGCAGGTCGGCCGGGTCCTGCTCCAGCGCACCACCCCGGTGCGCCCGACCGCGGACGGCGCAGTGGTGCTCCGGCACGCACGGCAGGTCCGGCTGCTCGACGAGGAGACCTCCCGAGCGCTCGGCGGTGGATCGTCGGTGGTGCCGTCGATCCCGCTGGCCGTGAACGCCGACTCGCTCGGCACCTGGTTCCTCGACGCCCTCGCCCTCGTCCGGGCCGGCACCGAGGTGGTCTTCGACCTGCACCGCGAGGACCAGGACCGCACCGCCGAGCTGCTCCGCGCCGGCACGGTGATGGGTGCCGTGACGGCCGAGGCGGATCCGGTGCAGGGCTGCTCGTCGGTGCCGCTCGGCATCGACCGGTACCGGGCGGTGGCGTCCCCGGCGTTCGTCGCCCGTTACCTCGGCGACACCGGCACCGAGCGGCGGATGCTCCGGCGGCTCGACGAGGTCCCGCTCGTCGACTACGACCGCGACGACGACCTGCAGCAGGGGTACCTGCGGCAGGTCCTCGGCCACGCTCCCGGCGGCCCGCGCCACTTCGTCCCGACCTCTGCCGACTTCGCCCGTGCGGTCACGCTCGGGTTCGGGTGGGGGCTGCTGCCCGAGGCGCAGTGCCTCGAGGCGATCGACCGCGGTGTCCTGGTCGAGCTGGCCCCGGGTCGGCACGCGGACGTGGCGCTGTGGTGGCAGCGCTGGAACCTGGCGTCACCCCTGCTCGAGCGGGTCACCGACGCCGTCCGTGCGACCGCGTCGTCGCGACTGCACCCCGCGCGTCAGGTCTGACAGCGCGGACACCAGTAGGTGTCGCGCAGGGTGAGTTCCGAGTCGCCGAGTTCGCCGTGCCGGATCGGGGTCCCGCACCGCAGACACGGCTTGCCGGCACGGCCGTAGACCCAGAACCGTCGCCCGGGGCGGTCGACGCCGGTGGTGACGCGGGCGCTGCGGTCGCGGTTGGCCAGGATCAGTCGGCTGGCGAGCGTGATCGTCCGCGCCGGGTCCGGCACCTGCCCGACCGGACGCGTCGGCAGCACACCGCGCAGGAAGCAGAGTTCGTTCCGGTACACGTTGCCGAGCCCGGCGAGCACCCGCTGGTCGAGCAGTGCCAGCCCGACCGGGCGCTCGGGGTCCTCGGTCAGGTTGGCGAACGCCAGGTCGGCGTCCCAGTCGGGGCCGAGCAGGTCCGGCCCCAGGTGTCCGACGACCTCGGACTCCTGGTCGCGCGGCACGACCTCGAGCACCCCGAGGGCGAAGCCGACGGTGGAGACCCCCTCGGCGTCCAGGATCGCCCGGGCCTGGTGCGCAGGGCGTCGCCAGCGGTCACCGGGCGCGTAGACGTCCCACCGGCCCTCCATCTTCAGGTGCGAGTGCACGGTCAGGTCGCCGATGCGGTGCAGCAGGTGCTTGCCGCGGGGGACGACCTCGTCGACGGTGCGGCCGACCAGGTCGAGCGTCGCGAACGCGGGGACCCGGAAGTCGCTCTTCGTCAGGACCTTGCCCGCCAGCGCGGTGTGCAGGCGGCGGGCAGCCCGGTAGACGGTGTCGCCTTCAGGCACGGGTCACCTCCGACGGGTGCGCGCGCGCAGTCCCGATGGCACGGGTCACCTCCGGCACGTGGTCGCTGCACTGCCGGGAGGCGCGGCTCGCCTCACACACGGAGCCGCAGCCCCTGCGGGGTCGCCGTGAACCCCGCGGCCCGGAGCGCGCCGCCGAGCGGCGTCTCGAGCACGAAGTCCCCGTCGACCCGCTCGACCGAGAGCTTCCGCAGCCCGGTCCGGACGATGCCGGCGATCGAGGCGGCCGCGGCAGCGAGGTCGGCGGCGTCGTCGGTGAAGGTCAGCACCGACTTGCCACCGCGCTCCACGTACACGGTGAGCTTGCCGTCGACGGTCGTGACGAGGGCACCCGCCTTGCGCCCGGGCCGGTGGCCCCGAGCGGTCTTCGCGCCGCTGCCGACCGCGGTCTCAGGCGGGGCGGCTCCGCCGTCGTCGGCCACGAGACCGGGGTCGGCGTCGCCCGTCGGCCACGGCAGCGAGGCCCCGAACGGGTTCGCCGGGTCGGTCGCGGCGAGCGTGAGTGCCTCGCGCTTCCGGTCCGGGTCGTCACGCTCGTCGTCGCCGAGTTCGCGGGCGTAGGTGCGCAGCCGGTCGACGGTCGGGCCGGTGGCGAACTGGGCCGCACCGAGCCCCTCGACGAAGTACCCACGACGAGCCCGGCCGGACTCCTCGAAGCGCGAGAGCACCCGGTACACCCCGGCGAAACCACCCCGGACGCCCTCGACCTGCACGGCACCGCGGGTGACGACGCCGTAGCGTTCGAGCAGCTGTTCGGCGGTCGCGGCGGCCCGAACGGTCGAGTCGGACTCGGCCAGCGGCAGGAGCGACCAACGACCCCCGACGGACGGCGGCCCGGACTGCGTCGGCATGGTCGGACGCCGACGGCCGCGGTAGGCCCGAGCACGCGGAGCGCTCGAGCTCTTCGCCTTGCCGCCGAGCATCGAGCGCAGCGGGGCGAACGTGTCGTTCGTGATCTGCCCGGCCCAGACCAGGTCCCAGAGCGCGGTGGTGAGCGCCTGGTCGTCACTGCTGCCCACGGCCTGGCCGAGCTGCCGGAAGAAGTACGCGCCACCGCCGGCCAGGGCGCCGAGCACGTCCCGCTGCAGCTCGGTCGTCTCGTCCCCGGAGGGCTCGGCGAGCGTCGTCGCCGCGGTGTCGGCCAGGTGCAGGCGTACCCAGCCGTCGTTGCCGGGCAGGGTGCCCCCGCCGGACCACAGGACCTCGCCGGTGGCGGTGAGTTCGTCGAGCATGCTCGTCGAGTAGTCGGTGACGCGCGACGGCAGCACCAGGGTCTCCCAGGCGCTGGCGGGCAGGGCGACCCCGGCGAGCTGGTCGATCACCTGCAGGACGCCGTCGACGCCACGGAGCCCGCCGCGGGTCCCGGGGGTCTGCACGTGCTGCCACGCGGGCAGGAAGCGGGCGAGGGTGTCCGGCGAGACCGGTTCGACCTCGTGCCGCAGGGCTGCCAGGGACTTCGTGCGGATCCGTCGCAGGACCTCGGCATCGCACCACTCGGCGCCCTGGCGGTCGGGGCGGAACTCACCCTCGATCACACGGCGGTCGGCGACGAGTCGGCGCAGGGTGTCCTGCACGACGGCGATGCCCAGCCCGAGGCGACCGGCGGCCTCCTGCGCGGAGAACGGCCCGTGCGACCGGGCGTAGCGGCCGATCAGGTCACCGAGGGGGTCGGCCACGGGCTCGACGAACGCCGTGGGCACACCGATCGGCAGCGGGACCCCGAGCGCGTCGCGCAGGCGGGCGGCGTCCTCGATCACGGCCCAGCGCGTCGCGCCGGCGTGCGAGAACGAGAGCACCCGGCGGTCCCGCTCCAGCACCTGGAGCGTGCTCCGCAGTTCGGCGGTGGCCGCTGGACGGTCGGCGGTGTCGGCGAGCCAGCTCCGGTCGACCGCTTCGTCGAGGTCGAGCGCGCCGACGAGCCGCAGCACGTCCACGAGTCCTTCGGCGTCACGGGCACGGCGGTCCGGCGACAGCCGCTGCAGGTCGCGCTCCACCGAGGTGATGACCGCCGGGTCGAGCAGCTCGCGCAGCTCCGCGCGGCCGAGCAGCTCGCCGAGCAGGGTCGAGTCGAGCGACAGGGCCGCTGCCCGGCGTTCGGCGAGCGGGGTGTCGCCCTCGTACATGAAGGCCGCGACGTACCCGAACAGGATCGACCGGGCGAACGGCGACGGCTGTTCGGTCTCCGTCTCGACCAGGCGGATCCGACGTCCGGCGATGTCGTCGGCGATCCCGAGCAGCGCAGGCACGTCGTAGACGTCCTGCAGCACCTCGCGCACGGTCTCGAGCACGATCGGGAACGTCGGGTACTTCTGCGCGACCTCGAGCAGTTGCGAGGCCCGCTGCCGCTGCTGCCAGAGCGGCGACCGCTGCCCGGGGTTCCGTCGGGGCAGCAGCAGGGCGCGCGCCGCACACTCACGGAACCGCGCAGCGAACAGTGCCGAGCCGCCGACCTCGTCGGTGACCAGGGCCTCGAGGTCGTCGCGCTCGAACACGAACAGGTCGGCACCCGGCGGCTCG
This sequence comes from Curtobacterium sp. MCLR17_034, assembly GCF_003234485.1. Lineage (NCBI taxonomy): Bacteria > Bacillati > Actinomycetota > Actinomycetes > Micrococcales > Microbacteriaceae > Curtobacterium > Curtobacterium sp. MCLR17_034. Next base: position 169,822 of record NZ_QKTH01000001.1, on the reverse strand, counting down.
GCGTCGGTCTCCGGGATGCGGACGACGATGCCGTCGTCGGCCGCCATCGCGTCACCGTCGATGCCGTGCCGCTCGCGCAGCCGTGCGGCGACGGCCAGGGCCCACGGCGCGTGCACCTGCATGCCGTAGGGCGAGTGCAGGATGAGCCGCCAGTCCCCGAGCTCGTCGCGGAACCGCTCGATGACGAGCGTGGTGTCGTTCGGCACGTGACCGGTGGCCGCGCGCTGGTCGCGCAGGAAGGTCAGCAGGTTGGTGATCGCGCGCTCGTCCAGTCCACCGGCGGCGACGCGGGCGCGGGCGTCGTCGTCCGAGGCGCCCTCGACCTCGCGCACGAACGCACCGGTCGCACGGCCGAGCTCGGCGGGCCGGCCGATGCCGTCGCCCTTCCAGAACGGCACGCGTCCGGGCTGCCCGAACGCCGGGCTCACGACGACGCGGTCGTGGGTGATCTCCTCGATCCGCCAGCTCGTCGCACCGAGGGCGAAGACGTCGCCCACGCGCGACTCGTAGACCATCTCCTCGTCGAGTTCGCCGACACGGGACGCCTTCTCGCCGACCATGAAGACGCCGAACATGCCGCGGTCGGGGATCGTCCCGCCGCTCGTCACCGCGAGGCGCTGGGCACCGGGGCGCCCGGTCAGGGTGCCGTGCACGCGGTCCCAGACCAGCCGTGGCCGGAGTTCGGCGAACTCGTCGCTCGGGTACCGGCCCGTGACCAGGTCGAGCGTCGCCTCGAACGCCGATCGGGGCAGGCCGCTGAACGGGGCGCTCCGCCGCACGAGCTCGAACCAGTGCTCGACGTCGAGTGTGTCGATCGCCCCGGCCGCCACGGTGTGCTGCGCCAGGACGTCGAGCGGGTTCGCCGGCACCGAGATCGACTCGATCTGGCCCGTGACCATCCGCTCGACCGTGACCGCGCTGTTGACCAGGTCGGCCCGGTGCTTCGGAAACAGCACGCCGCGGGAGATCTCGCCCACCTGGTGGCCGGCACGACCGACGCGCTGCAGGCCGCTCGCGACCGAGGGCGGCGCCTCGACCTGGACGACCAGGTCGACCTCGCCCATGTCGATGCCGAGCTCGAGTGAACTCGTCGCGACGACGCACCGCAGCCGACCGGACTTCAGGTCGTCCTCGATGATCGCGCGCTGGTCCTTCGACACCGAGCCGTGGTGTGCGCGGGCGAGCACCGGGACGGAGGCGTCCGAGCCCCCGCCGCCGGTCTGCCCGGACCCTCCGATCAGCTGCGCCGGCGGTCGCTTGGCCCCCTGGGGCGCGACGGCGTGGGCCGAGGTGCGGGCCGGTGACTGCGGGCGGCCCCGCGCCACGGGCAGGCCGTCGTCGTCCGGGGACGCACCGGCCGGCACCAGCACGCCGTCACCGGCGGCGGCGAGCACGCGTTCCTCGTGGATCTCGTTCAGTCGAGCAGTCAGCCGTTCGGCCAGCCGCCGCGAGTTCGCGAACACGATGGTCGAGCGGTGTTCCTCGATCAGGTCGACGACGCGCTCTTCGACGTGCGGCCAGATCGACCCGTTCGTCGGCGACTCGGACGCGTCCGCACCCACCGGCGGCGCCCCGAGCTCGGTCATGTCGTCGACGGGCACGACGACCCGCAGGTCGAAGGTCTTCTGCGCGGGCGGCGCGATGATCGTCACCGGTGCACGGCCGCCGAGGAACCGCGCGACCTCTTCCGGCGGGCGGACGGTCGCGGACAGCCCGATGCGCTGCACCGGCTTGTCGAGCAGGTCGTCGAGGCGCTCGAGCGACACGGCCAGGTGTGCGCCGCGCTTGGTCGAGGCGACCGCGTGGACCTCGTCCACGATGACCGTGTCGACGTTCACCAGGGTCTCGCGCGCCTGCGAGGTGAGCATCAGGTAGAGCGACTCGGGCGTGGTGATGAGGATGTCCGGCGGCTGGCGCAGGAGCTTCTGGCGGTCGGACGACGGGGTGTCACCGCTGCGCACCCCGACCGTGACGTCGGGCGGTTCCGTGCCGAGCCGCCGAGCGGTCTGGGTGATGCCGACGAGTGGGCTCCGCAGGTTGCGCTCGACGTCGACGCCGAGGGCCTTGAGCGGCGAGACGTAGAGCACCCGCGTGCGCTGCTTCGCCGGTGGGTGGTCCGTCGCGCTGATGAGCCGGTCGATCGACCACAGGAACGACGCCAGGGTCTTGCCGGAGCCGGTCGGGGCGATCACGAGTGCGTGCTGCCCGGTCGAGATCGCGTCCCACGCCCCGGCCTGCGCGGGCGTCGGTGCGTCGAAGGCGCCGCGGAACCACTCGGTGGTGGCGGGGGAGAAGCGCTCGAAGACGTCCGTCATGGTCCGTCCCATCCTGCCCGCCACCACCGACAGCAGGCCGAGCGCACGTGCCCCTTGACAGAGCGATAGTTACCGATCTATCGTAAACACATCGCGATACGACGAAGACGATCAGGTCAGACCGATCGCGAGCCGACTCAGCACGACGAAAGGACTCCTCATGCGCCCCTCGTATGACGACAACAGCAACACGTCCCCCCGCGACCAGCGCGGGTTCGGCCCGCGCGGCCCCCGCTTCGGCGGCGCGCGGCAGCACCACGGCGCCGGCTTCCCCGGCCGTGACCGCGGTGACCACGACCACGGCGGCCGCGGCTTCGGTGGCCGCGGGTTCGGCCCCGGCTTCGGCCCGGGCATGGGCTTCGGCCCCGGTTTCGGCGGGCCCGGCTTCGGCCGCGAACGCCGTCGCCGCGGTGACGTCCGCCTCGCGATCCTCGGTCTGCTGGCCGAGGGCCCGCAGAACGGGTACGCCGTGATCAAGACCATCGCCGAGCGCACCGGCGGCGCCTGGAAGCCGAGCCCCGGCTCGGTCTACCCGACGCTCCAGCAGCTCGTCGACGAAGACCTCGTGGTCTCGTCGGGCGACGGCCGCAAGACGCTCTTCGAGCTCACCGACGCCGGCAAGGCCGAGACCGAGGCCAAGGCCGACGAGATCGCTGCTGCACTCGACGGGGCCCCGGGCATCCCGGACGCCCAGCGCGAGTTCTTCGAGGCGCTCCGGAAGACCATGGGCGTCCTGCAGATGTACCGCAGCACCGCGACCGAGGAACAGGCCAAGGCCGCCACGGCCAAGGTGGACCAGCTCCGCAAGGACCTGCTCCAGATCCTCGCCGACTGACGGACGTCACCCATGACGGACAGGAGGCCCGGTGCCAGCTGGCACCGGGCCTCCTGTCCGTCCGCACATCGTGAGCAGCTGTGGTCGGGTCCGCACGTCGGACCCGACCGTTCGTGCTCACGAAGCGCGCTCCGCAGCGCTACCCCGCGCCGACGAAGGCGGCCACGTCCGCCAGCTCCGCCGTCGACACAGCGTGCGGCAGGCCCGCGTAGGAACGGTCGGTCACGTCGGTGTGCGCTGCGGCCCACACCTGCGTCCGGGCGGTGGCCTCGGGCGGGATCACCGGGTCGAGGTCACCGTGCCCGAGGAACACCCGCGGCCGCACGGCCGACACGGCCTCGTCGCGGGAGTCCGTGACGCCCGGCACGACGAAGCCCGACAGCGACACCGCGAACGCGAACGCCGCGGGCCGGGCGCGCAGGAGCTGGAGCGCCATCGAGCCGCCCTGCGAGAACCCGAGCAGCCCGATCCGCGGGTGATCGGCGGCGACGGAGTCGATCCAGTCGAGCACCTCGGCGGTCGCGGCGTCCACCGCCTCGGGCGCTGGGGAGCCGGGCGTGCCGAGCGGGTACCAGCTGAAGCCGGGCCCCCACGGCATCGGTGCCCGGAGCGACGCGACCGTCCACGCGGGCGGCAGCGCGGGGGCGAGGCCGAGCAGGTCGTGCTCGTTCGACCCGACCCCGTGCATCGCCACGAGCAGGGGTGTGCCCCGCCGGTCGGAGGTACTCCGGGTCCACTGCACCAGGTCCGCATCGATCATGTGGACAACGCTAACCATCCCCAACTCCCGCGCCTTCCGCCGAACTCGCCGCCGTCCCTGGTAGACACGGTGCATGTCCTCGCTGCGCACCCCCGATCCCGACTCCGGCTGGCTGTCCGACGAGGAGCTCGCGAACGTCCGCCGTCGTCTGCCGATCTGCTACGTCGAGGCGGTCCCCGTCCGCACCGACGGCCTCGGCGTCGTGACCGAGGTCGGCGTGCTGCTGCGTGTCTCCCCGAGCGGTTCGATCGCCCGCACCCTGGTGTCCGGTCGTGTGATGTTCGGCGAGTCGATCCGCACCGCGCTGTTCCGCCACCTCGAGAAGGACCTCGGGCCGATGGCGTTCCCGCAGCTGCCCTCGAGCCCGACGCCGTTCACCGTGGCCGAGTACTTCCCGCTGCCCGGCGCCTCGGTGTACACCGACGAGCGGCAGCACGCGATCTCGCTGGCGTACGTCGTCCCCGTCACGGGGACGTGCGAGCCCCGGCAGGACGCCCTCGAGCTCACGTGGATGACCCCGATGGAAGCCGCGTCCGACGCCGTCGCCGACGAGATGGAAGGCGGCCGTGGCGCACTGCTGCGGGCTGGTCTGGCATCGGTCGGCGCCCTCCACTAGTCCGACCGGGGCGTCCGCGCCCGGCGCACGACGAAGCCCCCGGATCCGATCGGATCCGGGGGCTTCGCAGCGCGGTTGCGAACCGGCTTCAGTGCTTGTCGTCCTTGAAGCTGTCGGCGACGCCGTGCGCGGCGTCCTTGACGTCGGTGACGCCCTGCTTCGCCGAGGCCTTGCCCTGGTCGGTCTGGCCTTCGGCCTTCAAGCGGTCGTTACCGGTCGCGTTGCCGGCGGCTTCCTTGACCTTGCCACCCGCCTTCTCAGCGGCGTTCTTGATGTCATCGATGCCAGCCATAGGCACTCCTTCCAGAAGCGGACGTGTTCCCCGTCAGCCACTTTCGCGGCATCCGGTGAAGCAGACCGTACGCCCGGTGGAGTCCCCCACCCCCAGCCCCCGCCAAGGTTCGCCAGCACACTCACGCAAAACACCGGTGTTCACGGATCACACCCCGGGATGCGGGGGTTCGAAACGTGAACACCGGTGTCGTGCGGGCATCGACGCGCTCAGGCCGAGCGGGTCAGACCGCGTGGGTCAAGCGCGCAGGTCAGTGGCGGTCGGCAGCGCCGGCCGGACGGGAGGCGCGGCGCGAGCCACCACGACGGTTGCCGCCCGACTCGTTGCCGGACCGACCCGCGGCGTAGCCGCCCTCGGACGACCAGACGGCCGACGAGCCGCCGCGCACGACGTCGCTGCTGCCCGAGCGGCGGTTGCCGCCGCTGCGGCGACCACCGGTCGAACCGGCGGCTGCGGCACCGGAGCGCCCGGCGCCCTCGGAACGTGCGCCACGGGCCGGACGGCCCTGACGGCCCCCGGCCGAACCGGCGGACTCGCCAGCCGAACCGGAGCGCGCGGGCTGCGCCGCGCCTCCCGAGCGACCGCCGCGACCACGGCGACGACCGCCGCCGTCACCGGCGGACTCGGCCGAGCGCTGCTTGGGCTGACGCTGCTGGGTGGGCTGCTCCTCGGCGACGTGGCGGATCGGGGCGACCTCGCCGACGAGCGCGGTGACGGCCGGGGAGGTCGCCGAGACGTGCTGCGGCGTGACCTTGATCGCGGCTGCACGCATCATCTGCGCGACGTCGCGACGCTCGGCGGGCATCGTCACCGTGACGACGTCACCGGACGAACCGGCACGCGCCGTGCGGCCAGAGCGGTGCAGGTACGCCTTGTGCTCGGTGGGCGGGTCGACGTGCACGACGAGCTCGACGTTGTCGACGTGCACACCGCGGGCGGCGACGTCGGTGGCGACGAGCACGAGGGCCTCACCGGAGGAGAACTTCGCGAGGTTGCGCTCACGGGCACCCTGCGACAGGTTGCCCTGCAGGTCGACGGCCGGGATCCCCTGGCTGCTGAGCTGCTTGGCGAGGCGCTTGGCGTGGTGCTTCGTGCGCATGAAGAGGATGCGGCGACCGTTGCCCGAGGCGAGGGCGCTCACGAGGTGCTTCTTCGCGTCGGCGTCGGCGACCTCGAACAGGTGGTGGGTCATCGCCTCGACGGGGCTGTTCGCCTCGTCGACGGAGTGCATCACCGGGTTGTGCAGGAACTTCTTGACGAGCTTGTCCACGCCGTTGTCGAGCGTGGCGGAGAACAGCAGTCGCTGCCCGTTCTCGGGCGTCGCCTGCATGATCTTGGTGACGCCGGGCAGGAAGCCCATGTCGGCCATGTGGTCGGCCTCGTCGAGGACGGTGACCTCGATGTCGCCCAGGTTCACGTGACCCTGCTGCATCAGGTCGGCGAGGCGACCCGGGCAGGCGACCACGACGTCGACGCCGCCGCGCAGGGCGTCGACCTGACGACCCTGACCGACGCCACCGAAGATGGTCGTGGTGTTGAGGCCCATGGCCTTGGCGAGCGGGGCGAGGGCGACGTCGATCTGCGTCGCGAGTTCACGCGTCGGTGCGAGCACCAGGGCGCGGGGGCGGCCGGCGCGGCGCTTGCGGCCGCTGGCGGCGAGGCGGGCGACGAGCGGGATCGCGAAGGCGATGGTCTTGCCGGAGCCGGTGCGGCCGCGGCCGAGGACGTCCTTGCCCTGCAGGGAGTCCGGGAGGGTGTCCGCCTGGATGGGGAACGCCATGTCCTTGCCCTGGTCGGCGAGGACGGAGACCATCGGCGCGGGGACGCCGAGGTCGGAGAAACGGATGTCTTCGGTGGTCATGGTGACCTTTCGAGCCGGAGCAGTCCGGCTGTGGGCGCGCTCTGAGGCAGCGCGCGGGCGGGATGCGCGCCAACGGATGTGGCTGGCGCAGTCGCCGCAGCAGAGAAGCCTGGGCACCTTCGTGAGGTGCTCGATCATCGACCAGAGTCCGGGGACAGGTGGTCGGGAGTTCGGGGCGTCCGTACGACGCACGAGGCGATCGGCGCCTCGAGTACGACCAGCATAGCGTGCACATCCCCGGAACAGCGAGGGCGGGGTCGTTCGCCCTGCGCGTGCGAGGATTCCGGGGTGCGCATGCGATCCGTCCTGTTGACCACCGCGATGGCCCTGGTGGCCGTCCTCGGCACGGCCGGCTGCGCCGAGGCCGCCACGACCAGCGCGGCCGGGAGCTACCGCAACCTGCCGACCTCGGGCCGCGTGGACTACCAGCTCGGCGGCGGGTACACCCCGCCCTCCGGCGTGACGATCGTCGAGCGCGACAGCACCGACCGCCCCGCGAAGGGCAAGTACAACATCTGCTACGTCAACGGGTTCCAGACGCAGCCCGAGGCCGCCCGCACGTGGAAGAAGTCGTACCCGTCGGCGATCCTCCGCGACCGCGCGGGCAAGCCGGTCTCCGACCCGGGGTGGCCGGACGAGATGCTCCTCGACACCCGGACCGCGGCCAAGCGTGCCCTGATCACGAAGGTGCTCGCGAAGACCGTCGCCCGCTGCGGTGACCGCGGGTTCGACGCGGTGGAGTTCGACAACCTCGACTCGTGGACCCGGAGCGGCAAGCGGCTCACCCGTGCCGGCAACCTGGCGCTCGCGAAGTCGCTCGTCGCCAAGGGGCACCGGCACGGCCTGGCCGTCGGGCAGAAGAACACGCCGCAGCTCGGGGCGTCCGGCCGGAAGCAGACCGGGTTCGACTTCGTCGTCGCCGAGGAGTGCGTGCAGTACCGGGAGTGCGCCGCGTACACGAAGGCCTACGGCAAGCGGGTCATCGACGTGGAGTACTCGGACACCCTCGAGCGCTCGTGGGGGTCGGTGTGCGGGCTGAAGAGCCGTGCGGCCATGACGATCCTGCGCGACCGCGACCTGGTGACCCCGAAGGACGACGCGTACGTGTACGAGCACTGCTGAGCGCTCGGAACGGTTCTTCCCAGAACGCCTGCGATGCCTGGTCGAATCGGGCGTACCGGGTCAGAACTTCCGACCGGGTACGCCCGGAACGACCGGGTACGCCCGGAACGACCAGGTACGCCCGGAAGCGCCACCCCCGCCAGCCCCGCGCCCGCCAGCGCTACGCCGGCCAGGCCTCCCGCAACGCGGTCGCCGCCTGGTCGGCCGACAGCCCCGCCGAGCGCGCCGCGGCGGCCAGGGCACGAGCGGCCTCGGTCACGGCGTCCGGCACCGCTGCCGGCCGCACCACCCGGGTACCGGCGCCCCGTGCGGTGTGCACGAGCCCGGCCTCCTCGAGCAGCTGGTAGGCCTTCGCGACGGTGCCCGCGGCGAGCCCGAGCTCGTCCGCCAGCCCACGCACGCTCGGCAGCCGTTCGCCGTCCACCAGGTACCCGGCGGTGATCTGTGCGGCGATCTGCGATCGGACCTGCTCGAACGGCGGCACGCGGCCACCGACGTCGAGGGCGACGAGTCCTGTCATGCGTTCCACCCTAGAAGTCGTACTGCTCGCCGACGGGGATCGGGACCGGCACGGTGTTGCCCGGGGGCGCGAGCGGGCACGCCCACGCCGGGTCGTACGCGCACGACGGGTTGTAGGCGAAGTTGAAATCGAGCACGAGCGACCCGAGGTCGTCGCCGCCCAGGTCCGAGCCCTTGATGGTGTCGAGCAGGTAGCGCCCGCCGCCGTAGGTGCCGCGGGCCTTGCCGGCGCTGGCGTCCTTGACGGGGACGAACACCCCGCCCGCGTAGCCGCCGTGCTTCCAGACGTCGAGGGTGCCGACACCGGGGACCCGCACGAGTCCGAGCCGGTCGAAGTGGACGACACCGTCGGTGCCGGTCTCGAAGTCGAACTCGGCGGGCTCCGTGGCCTCGATGCGCACCTGGAACCGCCACGCCGGGTCGTAGTCCGGCACCGGCAGGGACTCGAAGTCGCGGGCGTCCTCGTCGAGCAGCGGCGAGGCGGGGTGCTCCGCGAACATCGCGTCACGGGTCTCGCGCCAGAGTGCGTGCGCCGTCTGGGGGTCCGGGGTGGCGCGGACGCGGCGGTACAGGTCGAACGTCATCCGCCGCCAATCCGTCGTCGCCAGCGTGCTGCGCACGCGGTCGTCGGTCGTCGGCTCCTGGGGGCGCGTCTGGCTCACGTGGTCGAGGCTACGCCCGCTCCGCGGTGGACGGGAGGCCCGACCCGCGTCACGTCACTCGCCGTCGGTCCGCCAGGTGGGCGCGAGGGCGCGCATCCGGAACGCCCGCCACTGCCAGATGACCCACATGCCGGGCCACAGGGCGACTCCGAGGACGGCCGGTCGCATCCGGTAGGTCAGGCGGTCGAGCAGCAGGGTCCGGCCACCCGGTGCGGGGACGACGGCCATCCGGTGCGACATCGTCATCCGCCCGAACAACCCGGACGTGCCGCCGCCGTTGTCGCGCTGCACGGGGACTCCCCGGACCTCGTACAGGTCGAGGTCGACGTGCGTGTCGCCGCTCGGCACCAGTCCGAAGGCGTCCGCCGTGATCGGGTGCGGGTGTCCCGGCTCCCAGCGCTCCGGGAACCCCCGGGGGTCGCGCGAGCGGTACGCCAGGAACGGCTTCGTCACCGCCACCATCACGGACGGGGACAGCAGGGCATCGCGCACGGCGTCGACCGGCGCGTCGAGGACGATCCGGAGGCCGACGTGCATGGCGGTGACGCTACGCCCGCGGGCTGGACGGTGCGCCGTGGCGCGCTGGGCGACGACGCAGGCGCGACGACGCAGGCGAGACGCCTCAGGCGTGCCGGGCCGACCGACGGCGGGACCCCTCGGCGCGGTCGTGCCGCCGGAGCCGCTCGGCCAGTCCGAGCCGGACGGCCGGCCACTCCGACGCGATCACCGAGAACACCACGGTGTCGCGCAGCGTGCCGTCACGGCCGATCGCGTGGTTCCGGAGCACGCCGTCCTGCTTGGCGCCGAGACCCGCGATGGCCGCCCGGGACTGCAGGTTGTGCCAGTGGGTGCGGAACTCGACCGCGATGCACTGCCAGGCCTCGAACGCGTGCGACAGCATGAGCAGCTTCGACTCGGTGTTGATCCCCGATCGCTGCGCTGACCGGGCCAGGAACGTGCTGCCGATCTCGACGTGGCGGTTGCCCGGGTCGATGTTCATGAAGGTCGTCGCCCCCACCACCCGGCCGGTCGGGCGGTCCCGCACCGCGAACGGCACCATGCGGCCGGCCTCGTGCTCGGCGAGCCGCCGGTCGATCTCGGCCTCGACCTGTGCCGGGGCGGGCACGGAGGTGTACCAGGTGCGCCACAGGTCTCCGTCCGCGACCGCCGCCCGCAGGTCTTCCGCGTGCTCCTGCCCGAGGGGCTCGAGCGTCACACGGTCGCCGGTCAGGGTGGGTACGGGGGCGATCTCCATGGACATGCATCCTAGGGTCGCCGACCCTGGTGGAACCCGGTCGGACAGCGACCCTGTGGAGAGGGACAGCATCGCCCGGGCGGCTATCGTGACGGACGTGGCAGAACGCACCCAGGAGAAGTACCAGGTCCGGTTCGCGTGGGGTCCCGGAGGTGCGGCACGGATCGCCCACGGCACCCACCTGCTCGTCTGGGTCGACGCCCTGCCGCCGACCCCCGACGCCGCAGCACAGCGGCGCGCGCTGCGGAACGTGACCGCCCAGCTGCCGCAGGGGCCGGAGGTCGTGCTCGGCCACCTCGGCAACGCGGTGGCGGTCGCGGAACGGGTGACGAGCCTCCAGGCCGCACGCGGTGACCGGTGCGTCGTCGCGATCGTGGCCGCCGGGCTGCACCACACCGCAGCCCTCGACGACGCGGCCGAGGCGGCGGGGGAGTCCGTCGACGTCGCCGACGCACCCGACTTCGCCGTCGAGGACCTGCTCGCCGCCGGAGCCGTCGTCGACGCGCTCACCGAGGTCGGCATCGACCACACCTCACCCGAGGCCGCTGCGGCCTGCGCGGCGTACACGGGGCTGCGCCGTGCCGTGCGGCACCTGGTCAGCGCGTCCGAGGGAGCCGCCGTCCTGAGCCGTGACGACGTGCACGCGGCGCTCGCCGCGGGGCCGGACCTGCCCGTCCTGCGGGAATCGGGGGAGCGCGCGTAGCGTTCGCCCCGTCACGGAACCAGCGAGCGAAGGAGCAACGCCATGCAGGCAGTCGTCGGCGACACGGTGATCGCGGAGGCCCCCGAAGAGGACCTCATCAAGATCGAGGGCAACTGGTACTTCCCGCCGTCGAGCGTGAAGACCGAGCTCTTCACCGAGAGCCCCACCCAGTACCACTGCCCGTGGAAGGGCGACACCCAGTACTTCACGGTGAACGTCGACGGACAGGCGCTGCAGGACCGCGCGTGGTCGTACCCGACGCCGATCCCGTCGTCGTTCGACCGCGTCGGCAAGGACTACTCGGGCTACGTCGCGTTCTGGAAGGACGTCCAGGTCGTCGAGTGACGACCGCCCGTCACCCTGACCGGCTGCGACTCAGCCGGTCGGGGTGAGCACGACCAGCGCGACGTTGAGCGCCACGATGACCGCCGCGATCACCCACGCCACCACGCGGGTGGTCGCGGCGTTCACGTCGGTCCCCATCACGCTCCGTCGCGAGGTGTAGACCACCAGGGGCACGATCGCGAAGGCGATGCCGAAGCTCAGCACCACCTGGCTGACCACGAGCAGCATCGTCGCGTCGATGTTCACCGCGAGCAGCACGATGGCCGGCACCAGGGTGATCGCGCGCCGGGCCACGAGCGGGATCCGCACGTGCAGCAGGCCCTGCATGATCTCCGCGCCGGCCATGCAGCCCACCGAGGTCGAGGCCAGGCCGGACGCGAGCAGGCCCACGGCGAAGAGCACCCCGACGACCGGGCCGACGTTCTCGGCGATGGCGCGCTGCGCCCCGGGGATGGAGTCGGTGCCCTCGACGCCCGGCAGGGTGGCCGCGGCGAGGACGAGCATCGCGATGTTCACCCCGCCCGCGACGATCAGCGCGAGGCCGACGTCCCACCGGGTCGCGACGAGCACCCGGCGACGCTCCGGCCCGGCGGGGACGTCCCCGTGGCGGTCCCGGGCGAGCGCCGAGTGCAGGTACACCGCGTGCGGCATCACGGTCGCGCCGAGCATCGAGGCCGCCAGCAGCACCGACCCGGAGCCCTCGAACCGCGGCACGAGCCCGGCGACCAGGTCGGCCGGAGACACCCGGGCGAACAGCAGCCCAGCGCAGAAGCCCACCGTCAGGATCGCGAGCATCGCCGTCACCACGGTCTCGAACAGGCGCGTGCCCCGGCGGCTGTGCAGGGTCAGCAGGAGCATCGAGACGAGCCCGGTGATGATCCCGCCGACCACGAGCGGCAGGCCGAAGAGCAGGTAGAGCGCCAGCGCGCCGCCGATGACCTCGGCGATGTCGGTCGCGGCGGCGACGATCTCGGCCTGACCCCAGAACAGCAGGCGCGGGGTGCGCCGCATCCGCAGGCCGAGGTGCTCGGGCAACGACTTGCCCGTCACCACCCCGAGCTTGGCGGACAGGTACTGCACCACCACGGCGCTGGCGTTCGCGGCCACGAGCACCCAGAGCAGCAGGTACCCGTACTCGGCGCCGGCCGTCAGGTTGGCGGCGACGTTGCCCGGGTCGACGTACGCGATGGCCGCGACGAAGGCCGGTCCGAGCAGGGTGAGCCCTGCTGCGCGGCGACGCGGGGCACCGGATGGGTGCTCGTCGAGCCGGGGGCTGGCAGTGTCGGTCATGCACCGATCCTGCCAGAGAATTCGGCATCCCGAATCTTTTTATTCGACGTGTTGTTGCGCTGGCCGGTCGCCGCTCGAGCGTGCGTGTGTCGGGTGGTCACGACCTGTCGGCTGAGGCGCCGCCAGCCGACGGTTGGTGACCGCTCGGCGGAGGTGAGCGGGGTGTCGTGACCGCTCGTGCTCAGCTCGTCGTCACTCTGCGGCGCGGCGGGCGCGGTGCGCCCGGACCTTCGCCCGGTTGCCGCACCGCTGCATCGAGCACCAGCGACGGGTCCCACCGCGTGACGAGTCGTAGAACACCAGGCCGCAGTCCTCGGCCGAGCAGCGGCTCAGCCGCGTCGGCCGGCCGTCGGCCTCGACGTCGTCGAAGCCGACCTCGGTGAAGAGCGCGACGGCGTCGCGCGCCACGCTCGACAGGGCCTGCGCCAGGCGGACCCGGTTCGCTCCGGCACGGCGTCGGCCACCCGGGAGGCTCGGGGGCACGTCCGGCAGGGCGGCGAACAGGTTGACGGTGTCGATGTCGTCGGGCGCGGGGCGCGTGCGGCCGGCCCCGGCACGCAGGCCCGCCGCCACGGCGGTGCGTTCCGCGGCGGTGCTCGCCGGCGCGGGGGCGGCGGCCACGGCGAGCCGGGCGATCGCGGCACGCAGGGCCCGGGCGTCCTGCAGCTCGCGGGCGCTGGCACCGACGTCGATCGGCTCGGTGTGCTCGCTGAGCCACTCGTCCAGGTCGGCCGGGCTCGCGAGCAGCTCCCCGAGCTGCGACCGCGGTCGGCGTCCGGTGGGGTCGTCGGCGAAGCCACCCGTGTGCGCGAAGTCGAGCGCGATCCGTCCGGCGTCGAAGAACCAGGAGGAACCGGCGTCCGTGCGGATGTGCTGCCCCGTGTGCATCCGCCCAGGCTAACTGGTTACCGGCGCGCCTCCGTGCGTCGGGACCCTCATGCGGTAGTCGATGCCATCGTGGCCGCGTCGTCGTCCGCGGTCCGGCGCCGCCAGGTGATGACGTTCCGGGCATCGAACCGCCGGGAACAACGGGCGCAGGCCAGGGGACGGGTGGGCGTGCGGTACCGGAAGTGCTCGTGCCCCGCGGGGCAGGTGCCGATCCAGGGGGCGAGTTCGCTTGCGATCGGCCCGTCGTGCAGCCGGGAGCCGGTGTACCCGATCGCCGCGGCGGTGCGCTTCCACTTCGGTCCGTGTGCCGCCCGGGCGCCGGCGAGTGCGTGCGCGACCTCGTGCAGCAGGACCTGTTCGACGTCGTCGTCGGAGAACCGGGTGGCCAGGTGACGGCTCACCGTGATCCGCTTCCGCGCGAAGTCGCACTGACCGGCGCGGGTCTTGGCGTGGTCGAAGCCGAACGCCCACGTGCCGGCACCGAGGTGTTCGGCGATGAGCGCTTCGGCGCGGAGCCGGACGGTCTCGAGCGCGGTCACTGCTCGGCGCGCGGGTCGGCCTGGCCCTTCTTCGCTGCCCGGGCCGCGATCCGGCCCCAGATGTCGTCGGCCTCGGTCCGTGCGGCGTCGGGCGCACCGAGCACGCGGCGGCGGACCGGCGGGACCTGCTTCACCGGCTCGGCGACGCGGGTGGTGGGTTCCTCGTCCTCGGCACGGCGGGCGGCGACCTCGCGGGCGGTCCGTGGCTTGTCGGACGGTTCCGCCGGGTTCGTGATCGAGGCCCGCATGGCGGCTTCGACCGCGGTGCGCAACGCGTCGGTGCGCTCGGACGGCGCGCCGGCCTGTCGGAAGGCCTGGTACGCCCGCGACAGGGCGGCGCGGGCCTCGTCGAAGCGGTCGTTCTCGAACAGCGACCAGCCCTCGATCTCGGCTGCGGCGCCCTCGAGTTCGGGCCACTCCTCGGTGGCGGCGGTGTCGCGGGCCATGGCGGCCTCGGTGGCGGCGCGGTCGTGCCGCCCGAGGTCGTGCAGGACGTGCGCACGACGGATCCGCGCGGCGACCTTGTCCTGGCGCTCCCCGGTGAACATCGCCAGGCGGAACACCTCTTCGGCGATGACGAGCGACTCGTCCAGACGACCGAGCAGGCGGAGGAGCTCGGCCCGTTCGGCGAGGGCGTCGGTGCTGCGGCTCTGGCCGAGGTCACGGAGCCGCTGGTGCACGGCGTCGACGTCGACCGCGGGTCGCAGGCTGATGGGCGCGAAGGTGCTGCCCGGGCTGACTCCGGCCGTCACGGGAGCCGCGTGGCGCGGTTCACGGGAACGGTCGGACAGGTCGGGCTGCTGGCGGTCGTCGGGCGGGAGGGACATCGGTTCGAGGGTAGCCGCGGTCTCCCGGGAGCGGTCGGTGCGACGCGCTCAGGTTGCGCGGGTTCGGCCGTCCGCGCGTGCCCCGTGGACGGCGAACGGCCCGCCGTGCCGGAGCACGACGGGCCGTTCCGAGTGGTCGATCAGGAGTTGGCGGCCACCGCGGCGGCTGCGGCCACGCCGACGTAGGTGACCAGCGTCGCGATCGTGGCCACGACGGCCAGGATGATCGCGAAGATGCCCCAGCCGCGACCACGCTTGGTCACGGCGGCGATGATGCCCTGCACGAGCGCCCAGAGCCCGAGGATCGCGGCGACGCCGGCGATCACCGCACCGACACCGATCTGCGAGATGACGGCCGGGTCGTTCATGAGCTGACGCTGCAGCTCCTGCTGGTCCGGGGTGGCACCGCTGCTCGGTACGAGGTTGTTGATCGCATCGCTGTTGGCGAGCGCCGACCCCATCACGTACCCGCCGATGACGCCGATGACGAGCGCGGCGAGTCCGAGGAAGAACGCCACGACACCGAGGGTCTTCTTCTTGGGCTTCGGCTCGTCGTGGCTCTGCCAGGCCGGGGCACCGGCGTGCGCGGGCGCGGCGGCGTACGGCTGCTGGTCGTGGTGCTGGTCGTGGCGCTGCTGGTCGTTCCAGCTCGGCGTGCTCGACGGCTGGCCGTACTCCTGCTCGCCGTTCGGCTGGCCGTACTGCGGCTGGCCCTGCCCGGACTGCTGCTGGCCCTGCCCGTACTGCTCGCCGTACTGCGGGGTCGAGGTCGGCGCCGGGTCCACCCGCTCGCCGTACCGCGGGGCCTCGGCGTCGGGCTGCTGCTGCGGGGCGTCGCCCCAGCGCGGCGCCTGGCCGTCGCCCGTCCGGTCCTGGTCGTTCCGGTCGTCGTTCGTCATCAGGGTTCCCATCGCTCGGTCGCGCACCTGCGCAGTCGTTCAGACCATCCTGACAGCCGGACCCGCCGAGTGCCCGAAGTCCGTCCCCGGCGGTGCCGCGCGGGCATCAGCCCCCGAACACGCTCCGGTTCGGCTCCGGCGACGCGACCGCCGTCTGGTCGGTGACGATCGGCGCCCCGGCGATGAACGCCTTGAGCTCCGCACCGTGCACGACCTTCGCCGGCATCGGGTCGGACGAGTACCGCCTCGGCATGTCCGCCACCGGCAGGTCGGTCGGCGACCCGAGCAGCACGATGTTCCCGAACCGCCGGCCCTTGAGCATGCCGGTGTCCGCGACCGCGGCGACCGACGGCAGCACCGACTGCAGCGTCGACGCCTGCCCGCGGGCGAAGGCCAACCCGGCGCCGTCGGCCACGTTCACCGCGACGATGCCCGTCGGCGACAGGAACGCGGCGACCTCACGGTAGAACTCGACACTCGTCACGTGGGCGGGGATCTGCGAACCGCCGAAGACGTCCACCACCGCCAGGTCCACGGTGCCGCGGAGTCCGGCGGGCAGCTTGCCGAGGACCTCCCGCGCGTCGCCATACCGCACCCGGATCGAGGCACCGCGGGGGAACGGCAGGGCCTCGCGTACGTGCTCGACCAGGTCGCGCTCGAGCTCGATCACCTGCTGCCGCGAACCCGGACGGGTCACCGCGACGTAGCGGGGCAGGGTGAGGGCGCCGGCGCCCAGGTGCAGTGCCGTGATCGGGCCGTCCGGCAGCAGGTCGATCGCGTGCCCGATCCGCCGGATGTACTCGAACGCCAGGTGGGTCGGGTCCTCGAGGTCCACGTGTGACTGCGGGGTGCCGTCCACCACCAGGGTGAAGGACCCCGGTCGGTGCCGGTCCGGCTCCACCACCGAGTACCCCGCACCGATCCGGAACCCGTCGAACGCATCAGCCATGCCGTCAATGGAACACCACCGCGATCACCACCCGCGTCCCCACCCCTGGTTGGTGTGCCCGCGGAGCGCCCGGAACGAGGCTGATGTCACCGGTCGGAACACTCCGCCGGACCACCTCGAAAGGCACACCATGTCGGTCCAGCTCCTCGCGAACGTGCTCATCGGCCTCGCCCTCGTCGGCCTCCTGGCGTACCGGCAGGCGACCTGGCGGTCCCTCGACCCGGCGCGCATCTGGCGGGGACCGCTCGTGATGGCGATCGTCGGCGTGGTCGTCCTCGCACAGACCACGGCGACCGTCACCACCACCGACGTCGTGTTCCTCGGCCTCGAGGCCCTGCTCACCGTCGGCGTCGGCCTCGCGATGGGGGCCATGACCCGGTTCCGCACGGTCACGACGCCGGACGACAAGGGCCGCACGCTACAGTCCCGCACCGGGTGGCTCGGCGCCGCGCTCTGGATCGTCCTGATCGCCGCCCGCGTCGGGCTCGACGTCCTCGGCGGCCACCTCGGTGCGCACCTGCTCACCTCGACCGGCACGATCCTGCTCGTGCTCGCCCTGAACCGCGCCGCCCGTGCCCTGGTCGTCGACCAGCGCATCCCCCGCGGCGGCGACCGGTCGGATGCCGCCCGCCGCGGCATGATGGTGCGGTGAGCCTGCCGACCGACCCGGACCGGACCGACCCCGCCGGGGTCCGGTCCGCCTCGGTGCTCTCCTGGGGGCTCAACGCCGTCGGGATCGCCGTCGTCGCGTTCTGGTTCGTCCGGAACGGCCTCCTGCTCCACCACCCCGCGTGGGTCTGGGCCGTCGGGGCCGTGGCGCTCGCCGCCTGGGCCGTCCGCGAAGCGGCACGCACGCCCCGCGTCCTCGTCGCCGCAGCCGGCGTGATGATCGCCGCCGGATCGCTCGCAGTGGTGCCGACCGACTCGCTGCTGGTGGTCCCGGTGATCGTCGGGCTCGTCATCCTCGGCGCGGACCTGCGTCTGCCGGTCTGGACGGCCGCGGTCGCCGCGCTCGCCGCCGTCGTGGTGGTGGCCGTCACCGCGACGCTCGCGCAGACGTCGGTGCAGTTCGTCCTCGGCGTGAGCGGCGGGCTGCTGCTCGGCGTGCTCGTCGGCTTCAGTCGTCGGCAGGTCCGGATCACGACGGCGCAGGCTCGCGAGACCGAGCGGCAGCAGCAGCGCGCACGGCTCCTCGCCGACCGGTCCCGGGCGTCCCGGGACATCCACGACGTCCTCGCCCACTCGCTCGGCGGCCTGGTCCTGCAGCTCGACGCGGTCGAGGCCCTGCTCGAGGCCGGCCGCGTCGACGAGGCCACCCGCCGAGCCGGCGACGCTCGCGCGCTGGCCGCGGACGGCCTGGCCGAGGCACGGCGTGCGGTGCACGCGCTCCGCGACGAACCGCAGCCCGGCCAGCCGGAGCCGACCCGTGCCTCCAGTCCGTCCGCGGACCACGCGTCGGGCCTGACGGCCCTGCTCGACGCGCACCGCTCGTTCGGCGGCGAGGCCGTCGTGCAGGGTGACGCGACCCTCGCGGTCCTCGACGACGCCCACCGTGCCGCCGTGGTCCAGGTCGTCCGGGAGGCCCTCAGCAACGCCCGCAGGCACGCTCCCGGCCGCCCCGTGTCCCTGTCCGTGATCCGGGACGGCGACGCCGTGGACGTCGTCGTGGCCAACCCGCTGCCGAGCGGCGGGCAGGGGGTGCTCGGGATGCGCGAGCGGTTCGCGGAACTCGGCAGCGAGGCCACGGTGGAGGCCGAGCGTTCCGACGACGAGTTCGTCGTCGCCATGCACCTGCCCGTCGACGTCCGGGCTCCGGTGGCCGAGGACGACCGCTCGTGACCATCCGGGTGCTCGTGGTCGACGACCAGGCCATCGTCCGCGACGGCCTGGTGACGGTGCTGTCGCTCGTGCCCGACCTGCAGGTCGTCGGGCAGGCGGCCGACGGTGCCGAGGCGATCGCCGCCGTCGACCGGCACGTGCCCGACGTCGTCCTGATGGACCTGCGGATGCCGGGGGTCGACGGGCCGACCGCCACCGCGCGGATCGTCGCCGAGCACCCCGGGGTCGCGGTCCTGGTGCTGACGACCTACGCCGACGACGACTCCATCACCACCGCGCTGCGGGCGGGGGCCCGCGGCTACCTGACGAAGGACGCCGGGCGAGCGGAGATCGCGACCGCGGTGCGTGCGGTGGCCGCCGGGCAGTCGACCTTCGACGCGACCGTGGGGGCGCGGCTGGTGGCGCGCCTCGCAGGTGGTGCCGGTGCAGGTGACGGTGTCGCTGCTGGTTCCGTGGCGCCTGCGTCACCCGATCCCGGTCCGTCGCTCGGTGCGCGGTTCCCGGAGCTCACCCCGCGCGAAGTGGACGTCCTCGAGCGGATCGCGGACGGCCGGACGAACCCGCAGATCGCCGCCGAGCTGTTCCTGACGGTGCCCACCGTGAAGTCGTACGTGAACCAGGTGTTCGCGAAGCTCGGGGTCCGCACCCGGGCCGAGGCCGTCGCCCGCGTCCTGCGCTGACCACCCGCAGCACCCCGTCGTCCCCGAGCGACGGACTGCGGACACGTGAATGCGTACACATGGACGACCAGCGGACGCCAAGACTCGTTGCGTACCGTTGACGTCTGTCGTCACGACGCCAGAGCGTCGATGCGTGTGTGCCCCACACTCCACGCGTCCGCCCGGACACCGTGACCACGACGTGCCCGTGAGCGCCCCCACCGCTCGAGCGTGCGCGCCGTCGGCGTGCTGCTGCGCGCCACCCCTCCGGCCACCCGCGCGCGCTGGCCGTCGAACGCACCGCACCCGATGACGAGTGCACCACTGCTGATCCGCCGCAGGAGACCTCCGTCATGACCGCCGACACCATGAGCGTGCCCACCGCACGCCTCACCACCCCGGACACCCACCGGTCCGGAACCCGACCCACCCGGGTGATCCGGGCCTCCCGGCCGTCCCGCGCCGCCCTGCCGTTCCGCGCCTCTCTGCCGTTCCACGCCGACCGCGAGACGGCACCGACCTGGATGCGGGTCGTCGGCACGGCGCTGCTCCTCGGCGGTGCCGGGCTGTCCGCCGCCGTGCTCGGCTGGCCCGGGGACGCGCCGGAGGTCGCCCTGCTGGTGCCGGCCCTGCTCGCCGTCGCCCTCGGGTCGCTGCTCCTGCTCGCCCGGGCCGGGTTCACCGTCACCGAGCGGCACGTGACCCTGCACTTCCGTCCGCTTCCGCCGCGGCGCATCCCGCGCCGGCGGATCACCGACGTCCGCCTGGTCGAGGCGGACGCGGCCACCTACGGCGGTGTCGGCCTGCGGATCCGTCGCGGCGAGCGTGCGCTCATCCTCACGCCCGGGCTCGGGATCGAGCTCACGGACGATCGCGGTCGGGTCACGTTCGTCCGCACGCGTCGCCCGGAGGACGCGTTCCGTGCGCTGGCGGGACTGCCAGGCGGGCCGGGAGGCGCGGATCGCGTCGAGCGCGAGCGCCTGGGCTGAGCAGGGGAATGGAAGCGGCGTGTGGCGGCTTATACACGCCACTGCCGAATCCGGTCAAGCCGGGACTGGACAGCACGCCACGGAGCGAACTATGATGACAGTTCGCGCTCCCTGGCATCCGTGTCGTCATATTGCGGTCGACGCAGAGTTCTGAGACAGAAACTCATCTCGCCCTGGTGCAGCCGGACCCGTATATGGCGGCGGGTACCGCTCACGGAGATCATCCCACACGTGCACCGACGTTCCGCGTCAGGCACGCGTCGGCGTGGTCGCAGGGCTTGCATCTCAGGGTTCGCCGAGCGATCAATCCACTCACCTACACACTGCTCGTCAGTGTCGGCCCGACGGGGCCTACCGGAGGTCACACCCTTGGCTGCTGCGCCCAACGCATCCACCAACCCCAAGAACGGTCGCAACCACTCGCGACTCTCGTTCGCCAAGATCACGGACACCCTCACGGTTCCTGATCTGCTCGCACTCCAGACGGAGAGCTTCGACTGGCTCGTCGGCAACGACGTCTGGAAGGCCCGCCTCGCCGAAGGGCAGGAGCAGGGTCGTACCGACCTCGCGCTGCACTCGGGGCTCGAGGAGATCTTCGAGGAGATCTCCCCGATCGAGGACCTCGGCGAGACCATGCAGCTCTCGTTCACCGCGCCGGAGCTCGAAGACCCGAAGTACTCGATCGACGACTGCAAGGAGCGCGGCAAGACCTACGCCGCTCCGCTGTACGTCAACGCCGAGTTCATGAACCACATGACGGGTGAGATCAAGACGCAGACGGTCTTCATGGGCGACTTCCCGCTCATGACCGAACGCGGCACGTTCATCATCAACGGCACCGAGCGCGTCGTCGTGTCGCAGCTCGTCCGTTCGCCCGGCGTGTACTTCGAGCGCCAGCAGGAGAAGACCTCCGACAAGGACATCTACTCGGCGCGGATCATCCCGTCGCGTGGTGCCTGGCTCGAGTTCGAGATCGACAAGCGCGACCAGGTGGGCGTGCGCATCGACCGCAAGCGCAAGCAGTCCGTGACCGTCTTCCTCAAGGCCCTCGGCCTGACGAGCGAAGAGATCATGGACGAGTTCCAGGGCTTCGCGTCGATCGAATCGACCCTCGAGAAGGACGCCGTCCTCACGAAGGAAGAGGCGCTCAAGGACATCTACCGCAAGCTCCGTCCCGGCGAGCAGGTCGCTGCCGAGGCCGCGCGTGCGCTCCTCGACAACTTCTACTTCAACCCGAAGCGTTACGACCTGGCGAAGGTCGGCCGCTACAAGGTCAACCGCAAGCTCGGCATGGACGCCCCGTTGTCCGACTCGGTGCTCACCGTCAAGGACATCGTCGCGACGATCAAGTACCTGGTGTCGCTGC
The DNA here is from genome assembly GCF_003234485.1 of Curtobacterium sp. MCLR17_034. Classification (NCBI taxonomy): domain Bacteria; kingdom Bacillati; phylum Actinomycetota; class Actinomycetes; order Micrococcales; family Microbacteriaceae; genus Curtobacterium; species Curtobacterium sp. MCLR17_034. The sequence continues at coordinate 148,292 of NZ_QKTH01000001.1, read as the reverse complement.
ACGCTGAGCGCACCACGATCGACGGCGTCCGTGACGGCGAGCCGGTGCAGCTGCGCCTCGACGTGGACGACATCGACCACTTCGGCAACCGTCGCATCCGCGCCGTCGGCGAGCTCATCCAGAACCAGGTCCGCACGGGTCTGTCCCGCATGGAGCGCGTCGTCCGCGAGCGCATGACCACGCAGGACATCGAGGCGATCACGCCCCAGACGCTCATCAACGTGCGTCCGGTCGTCGCCGCGATCAAGGAGTTCTTCGGAACGTCCCAGCTGTCGCAGTTCATGGACCAGAACAACCCGCTCGCGGGCCTGACGCACAAGCGTCGCCTCTCGGCCCTCGGCCCGGGTGGTCTGTCCCGTGAGCGTGCCGGCGTCGAGGTCCGTGACGTCCACCCGTCGCACTACGGCCGCATGTGCCCGATCGAGACCCCGGAAGGCCCGAACATCGGCCTGATCGGTTCGCTCGCGTCGTTCGGTCGGATCAACTCCTTCGGCTTCATCGAGACCCCGTACCGTCGCGTCGTCAACGGCGAGGTCACGAAGACCATCGACTACCTCACCGCTTCGGAAGAGGACGACTTCGTCGTCGCGCAGGCCAACGCCCCGCTGACGAACGACTTCCACTTCGCCGACGACAAGGTGCTCGTCCGCAAGAAGGGTGGCGAGGTCGAACTCGTCGCCAAGGACGAGGTCGACTACATGGACGTCTCCCCGCGCCAGATGGTGTCGGTCGCGACGTCGCTCATCCCGTTCCTCGAGCACGACGACGCGAACCGCGCCCTCATGGGTGCGAACATGCAGCGTCAGGCCGTCCCGCTGCTCCGTTCCGAGTCGCCGCTCGTCGGTACCGGTATGGAGGGCTACACGGCCATCGACGCCGGCGACGTCGTCACCGCCGACAAGGCCGGTGTCGTCTCCGAGGTCTCGGCCGACGCCGTCACCCTGCAGCTCGACGAGGGCGGCACGCAGACCTACTACCTGCGCAAGTTCGACCGCTCCAACCAGGGCACGAGCTACAACCACCGCGTCATCGTCTCCGCAGGCGAGCGCGTGGAGCAGGGCGAGGTCATCGCCGACGGTCCCGCGACGGAGAACGGCGAGCTCGCGCTCGGCAAGAACCTCCTCGTCGCGTTCATGCCGTGGGAGGGCTACAACTACGAGGACGCGATGATCCTGTCGCAGAACCTCATCAAGGACGACACGCTCTCCTCGATCCACATCGAGGAGTACGAGGTCGACGCCCGCGACACCAAGCTCGGCAAGGAGGAGATCACCCGTGACCTCCCCAACGTCAGCCCGGACCTGCTGGCCGACCTCGACGAGCGCGGCATCATCCGCATCGGTGCCGAGGTCCGCCCCGGCGACATCCTCGTCGGCAAGGTCACGCCGAAGGGCGAGACCGAGCTGAGCGCCGAGGAGCGTCTGCTCCGTGCCATCTTCAACGAGAAGTCGCGCGAAGTCCGCGACACCTCGCTCAAGGTGCCCCACGGTGAAGAGGGCACGATCATCGGCGTCAAGGTGTTCGACTCGCAGGACGGTGACGACGAACTCGGCTCTGGTGTCAACCAGCGCGTGGTCGTCTACATCGCCCAGAAGCGCAAGATCACCGCGGGTGACAAGCTCGCCGGTCGTCACGGCAACAAGGGCGTCATCTCGACCATCCTCCCGGTCGAGGACATGCCGTTCCTCGCAGACGGCACCCCCGTCGACATCGTCCTCAACCCGCTCGGCGTCCCCGGCCGCATGAACTTCGGCCAGGTGCTCGAGATCCACCTCGGGTGGCTCGCCAAGCAGGGCTGGAACGTCGAGGGCATCCAGGACTGGGCCGAGAACCTGCCGGAGGCAGCGCACAGCGCCGAGCCCGGCACCAAGGTCGCCACCCCGGTGTTCGACGGTGCGTACGAGCGCGAGATCGAGGGCCTCCTCGACTCGACCCTCCCGAACCGCGACGGCGAGCGCCTGATCGGCTCGTCCGGCAAGGCGCAGCTCTTCGACGGTCGCTCCGGCGAGCCGTTCCCGGAGCCCGTCTCGGTCGGCTACATGTACATCCTCAAGCTGCACCACCTGGTCGACGACAAGATCCACGCGCGTTCGACCGGTCCGTACTCGATGATCACGCAGCAGCCGCTGGGTGGTAAGGCGCAGTTCGGTGGACAGCGATTCGGTGAGATGGAGGTGTGGGCGCTCGAAGCGTACGGCGCCGCCTACGCCCTCCAGGAGCTCCTGACGATCAAGTCCGACGACATCCTCGGCCGCGTGAAGGTCTACGAGGCGATCGTCAAGGGCGAGAACATCCAGGAACCCGGCATCCCCGAGTCCTTCAAGGTCCTCATGAAGGAGATGCAGTCGCTCTGCCTGAACGTCGAGGTCCTCTCGGCCGACGGCCAGGCGGTCAGCCTGCGCGACAACGATGACGAGGTCTTCCGCGCTGCGGAGGAGCTGGGCATCAACATCTCCTCGCGGTTCGAGTCGTCCTCTGTCGACGACATCTGATCCCGCCCGTACATCGAAGCCTGAATCAGCAAGAGAGAAGAACATTGCTCGAAGCAACTTCCTTTGACGCCATTCGGATCGGCCTCGCGACCGCCGAGGACATCCGTCAGTGGTCGTACGGCGAGGTCAAGAAGCCGGAGACCATCAACTACCGCACCCTGAAGCCCGAGAAGGACGGTCTGTTCGGCGAGCAGATCTTCGGTCCTTCCCGCGACTGGGAGTGCGCCTGCGGCAAGTACAAGCGTGTCCGGTTCAAGGGCATCGTCTGCGAGCGCTGCGGCGTCGAGGTCACCAAGTCCTCGGTCCGTCGTGAGCGCATGGGCCACATCGAGCTCGCTGCCCCCGTCACGCACATCTGGTACTTCAAGGGCGTCCCGTCGCGCCTCGGGTACCTCCTCGACATGGCGCCGAAGGACCTCGAGAAGGTCATCTACTTCGCGGCGTACATGATCATCGACATCGATGAAGAGGGCCGTCACGCGGACATGCCGGGTCTCGAGAACGAGATGCGTCTCGAGATCAAGACCCTCGAGGGCCAGCGCGACTCGATCATCGCTGACCGCCTCAAGAAGCTCGAGGACGACCTCGCAGCCCTTGAGGAAGAGGGTGCGAAGGCCGACGTCAAGCGCCGCACCAAGGACACCGCCGAGAAGGAGATGTCCCAGGTCCGCAAGTCGTTCGACGAGGACATCACCCGTCTCGAGCGTGTGTGGGAGGACTTCCGCAACCTCAAGGTGGGCGACCTCAAGCCCGAGGACGCCGTCTTCCACGAGCTCCAGGACCGGTTCGGGATCTACTTCGACGCCTACATGGGCGCCGAGGCGATCAAGCTCCGGCTCGAGGCGTTCGACCTGGCCGCCGAGGCCGAGGCGCTGCGTCTGCAGATCGCCGAGGGCAAGGGCCAGAAGAAGATCCGCGCGATCAAGCGTCTGCGCGTCGTCAGCTCCTTCCTCGCCACCGGCAACTCGCCGGCCGCGATGGTGCTCGGCGTCGTGCCGGTCATCCCGCCGGAGCTGCGCCCGATGGTGCAGCTCGACGGTGGCCGTTTCGCCACGTCGGACCTCAACGACCTCTACCGTCGTGTGATCAACCGCAACAACCGTCTCCGCCGCCTGCTCGACCTCGGTGCCCCCGAGATCATCGTGAACAACGAGAAGCGCATGCTGCAGGAAGCCGTTGACGCGCTGTTCGACAACGGTCGTCGTGGTCGTCCGGTCACGGGTACCGGCAACCGCGCCCTGAAGTCCCTGAGCGACATGCTCAAGGGCAAGCAGGGTCGCTTCCGCCAGAACCTGCTCGGCAAGCGCGTCGACTACTCGGGCCGTTCGGTCATCATCGTCGGCCCGCAGCTGAAGCTGCACCAGTGCGGTCTGCCCAAGCAGATGGCGCTCGAGCTCTTCAAGCCGTTCGTGATCAAGCGCCTCATCGACCTGTCGCACGCGCAGAACATCAAGTCGGCCAAGCGCATGGTCGAGCGTTCGCGTCCGCAGGTGTGGGACGTGCTCGAGGAGATCATCCGCGAGCGCCCCGTGCTGCTGAACCGTGCGCCGACGCTGCACCGTCTGGGCATCCAGGCGTTCGAGCCGCAGCTCGTCGAGGGCAAGGCCATCCAGCTCCACCCGCTCGTGTGTGCTGCGTTCAACGCGGACTTCGACGGTGACCAGATGGCCGTGCACCTGCCGCTGTCGGTCGAGGCCCAGGCCGAGGCCCGCATCCTGATGCTCGCCTCGAACAACATCCTGAAGCCGTCCGACGGCCGCCCGGTGACCCTGCCCGCACAGGACATGATCATCGGTCTGCACCACCTGACGACCGTCCGCGAGGGCGCCGTCGGTGAAGGCCGTGCGTTCTCCTCGGTCGCCGAGGCGATCCTGGCCAACGACCAGCACACGCTGCACCTGAACGCGATGGCGAAGATCCGCATGACGGGTGTCCACTTCGCCGAGGGTGAAGCTCCCGAGGGCTACGAGCAGGGCGACACCGTGCTGCTCGAGACGACCCTGGGCCGTGCGCTCTTCAACGAGACCCTCCCGGCGAACTACCCGTTCGTCCAGAAGGTCACCGACAAGGGTGTGCTGTCCGCGATCGTCAACGACCTCGCCGAGCGCTACTCCAAGACCGAGACGGCCGCTGCGCTGGACCGGATCAAGGACGCCGGCTTCTACTGGGGCACCCGCTCCGGTGTGACCGTCGCCCTGTCGGACGTCGTGACGCCTCCTCGCAAGAAGGAGATCATCGCGGGCTACGAGATCCAGGCCGCCAAGGTGCAGGGCGAGTTCGACAAGGGTCTGATCACCGACTCCGAGCGTCGCGCCGACCTGATCAAGATCTGGACCGAGGCCACGAACGAGATCGCGCAGGAGATGCGCGACAACTTCCCGGTCGACAACACCATCAACCGCATGGTGTCGTCCGGTGCTCGTGGTAACTGGCTCCAGGTCCGAAACATCGCCGGTATGCGTGGTCTGGTGAACAACCCGAAGGGCGAGATCATCGCCCGCCCGATCATCAACTCGTACCGCGAGGGCCTGACCGTGGCGGAGTACTTCATCGCCACCCACGGTGCTCGCAAGGGTCTTGCCGACACCGCGCTCCGTACCGCGGACTCCGGGTACCTCACCCGTCGTCTCGTGGACGTCTCGCAGGACGTCATCATCCGCGAGGACGACTGCGGCACGACGCGTGGCCTCGAGCTGCCGATCGCGACCGTGGACGCCGGTGGCAAGCTCGTCCGCGACCCGCGCGTCGAGAACACCGTGTACTCCCGCACCCTGGCCACCGAGGCCGTGGACGCACAGGGCACGGTCGTGGCAGAGGCTCGCGAGGACGTCGGTGACGTGCTCCTCGAGAAGCTGCTGGCAGCCGGTGTCGAGAGCATCAAGGTGCGCTCGGTCCTGACCTGCGAGTCGGCCGTCGGTGTCTGCGCGAAGTGCTACGGCCGTTCGCTCGCCACCGGCAACCTGGTCGACATCGGTGAGGCAGTCGGCATCATCGCCGCGCAGTCCATCGGTGAGCCCGGTACCCAGCTGACGATGCGTACCTTCCACACGGGTGGTTCGGCCTCGGCCGACGACATCACCCAGGGTCTGCCGCGTGTCACGGAGCTCTTCGAGGCGCGTACCCCCAAGGGCGCGTCCCCGATCGCCGAGGCCCCCGGCCGCGTCGTGGTCGAGGACACGGACAAGGGTCGTCGGATCATCCTCACGCCGGACAACGGCGACGAGCCGTTCATCTACCCGGTGCTCAAGCGTGCGACGCTCCTCATCGAGGACAACCAGCACGTCGAGCTCGGCGAGCAGTTCATCGCCGGCACCGTCGACCCGAAGGAAGTCCTCCGGGTCAAGGGTGTCCGAGAGGTCCAGAAGCACCTGGTCAACGGTGTGCAGGACGTCTACGGCTCGCAGGGTGTGCCGATCCACGACAAGCACATCGAGGTCATCGTCCGCCAGATGCTCCGCAAGGTCACCGTCGTCGACCACGGCGACACCGACCTGCTGCCGGGTGAGCTCGTCGACCGGTCGCGCTACAACGCGCTGAACCGTGCGGCGCTGCAGGAGGGTCGCAAGACCGCTTCGGCTCGCCAGGAGGTCATGGGCATCACGAAGGCGTCCCTCGCGACCGAGTCGTGGCTGTCCGCCGCTTCCTTCCAGGAGACCACCCGCGTGCTCACGCAGGCGGCCATGGAGGGCAAGCAGGACCACCTCGTCGGCCTCAAGGAGAACGTCATCATCGGTAAGCTCATCCCCGCCGGGACGGGCCTCAGCCGGTACCGTGACGTGGACGTGAACGCGACCGAAGAGGCGAAGGCGGAGCGGTACCCCAACCGCATCTTCGCTGACGACTCGTCGTTCTCGGACGCCGACCTGAGCTTCGTCGACTTCGACAGCTTCTCGTCGGACGACTTCACGCCGGGCACGTACAACTGAGCCTGATGTGATCCCACGAAGGCCCCGTCTCCGCAAGGAGGCGGGGCCTTCGTCGTGTCGTCACCACGTGACGGCCTGGAGGCGCGGTGCGGGGCCGCCACGGGCCTCCCGTCCGCCGTGGGGTCGCGGCTAGAGCGCGCGGCCCGCGCCGTTGTCGCGGCCGGAACCGCGTCCGGTCTCGTCGACCAGCGAGAACAGGCTCAGCACGTTGCCGTCGGGGTCGCGGACGTCGAACCAGTCGACCGCCCCGTCGACGCACTCGACGGGGCCGATGTCGATGCCGAGCGCGCCGATGCGTGCGTGCTGCGCGGCGACGTCGTCGACGCCGAAGCGGACGCTGACCGGGTTCTCCTCGGCCTGTTCGTCGACGTAGAGCTGGATCCAGATGCCGCCGACCTCGTACTCGGCGACGCCGTCCTCGGGCTCGAGGTCCGGCTCGGTGCGCTCGAAGACCGCGCCGTACCAGAGGCAGGACGCCTCGATGTCGCTGACGGGCAACCCCACGGTCACGCTCGTGATGTCCATGACTCATCATGTGCCCGGGTGGGGGCGCGCGTCGAGAGGGATTCCGCGGTGCCGCGCTGTCCGGCCCGCGTCTGACGGCGGCGTCGTTCCTCCACACCCCCGTGTGACACCGACGTTCTCCACGGACTGCTCGCCATGGCTCCGAGACCGGTGCGGGGTACGGGAGGCTGGCGGACATGCACCCTCCGACGACCACCGCGAACCGGCCGAGGCGTCCCCCGGACCGGGGCCGAACCGGTCGTGGACCCCAGTTCTGGGTGCAGCCGGACCCCCTCCGCCCCCTCTTTCTGGGACTGCGGTCGGCGAGGGCCCCAGAAGTAGCGTGGTCGGGCGCCACATCCCTGGTGGCGCATCACCCGACGACGTCTCGCCGTGCGCGAGTCCAAGGAGGCACGGGACTCATGGCGACCCTGTCCGAGATCCTCATCCTGAACGGCGCCCTGCCCATCGAGCACCTCGATGCGATGACGGGTGACGAGGACCTCGACGAGCGCGCCATCCGTGGCCTGGTCGACCAGGGCGTCGTGAGCGAGGCCCAGTTCATCACCGCCCGGGCCGCGTCGAACAACTCCCGCACCGTCCCGCTGAGCGACTACCCCGTCGACGGCACCGCGGTGTCGATCTTGCCGGCGGCCCTGTGCCGTCGTCACGGCGTGCTCGGCGTCGGGTTCGAGGGCGACCTGCTCATCCTCGCGATGGTGAACCCCACGAACGTGCTCGCCATCGACGACGCCCGGACGGCATCCGGTCGCGCGATCAAGCCGCTGCAGGTCGAGGAGCGTGACCTCGTCGCTGCCCTCGACCGGTACCTGCGCGCCGACGACGAGCTGAACGACCTGACGTCGTCGCTCGAGGAAGAAGCGTCGACGACCTCGAAGGCGCAGATCGACATCGCCGACGGCGCCCTCGACGACGTCCCGATCGTCCGGTTCGTGAACCTGCTCGTGTCGCAGGCCATCCAGGACCACGCGTCCGACATCCACATCGAGCCCGGCGAGCACGAGGTCCGGATCCGGTACCGCATCGACGGCGTGCTGCACGAGATGGCGCCGGCGCCGAAGAACATCCAGAACGGCGTGATCAGCCGCCTGAAGATCATGAGCGACATCGACATCGCCGAGCGTCGCAAGCCGCAGGACGGCCGCATGTCCGTGCGGCACGGCGGCCGGCAGATCGACCTCCGTGTCGCGACGCTGCCCACCGTGTGGGGCGAGAAGGTCGTCATGCGGATCCTCGACAACACGAACACGTCGCTGACCCTCAAGGACCTCAACCTCCTCGAGCAGAACTTCCAGGCGTACCAGCGGTCCTACTCGAAGCCGTACGGCATGATCCTGGTCACCGGTCCCACCGGTTCGGGCAAGTCGACGACGCTGTACACGACCCTCAACGCCGTGGCGAAGCCCGAGATCAACGTCATCACGGTGGAGGACCCGGTCGAGTACCGGATGGCCGGCATCAACCAGGTGCAGGTCAACCCGAAGGCCGGCCTGACGTTCGCCTCCGCGCTCCGCTCGATCCTCCGCTCCGACCCCGACGTCGTGCTGCTCGGTGAGATCCGCGACCACGAGACCGCCCAGATCGCGATCGAGGCGTCGCTGACCGGGCACCTCGTGCTCTCGACCCTGCACACCAACGACGCCCCGTCGGCCGTGACCCGCCTGACCGAGATGGACATCGAGCCGTTCCTGGTCGGATCCGCCCTCGACTCCGTCGTCGCCCAGCGACTCGCACGCCGGCTGTGCGACCGGTGCAAGGCGCCCGCCGTGTACGAGATCGAGCAGCTCCGGGCGCTCGGGTTCCTGGCCCCCGGCGACGAGATGCCCGCGTTCTTCGCCCCGGTCGGCTGCGCCGTCTGCTCGAACACCGGCTACCGCGGCCGCATCGCCCTGCACGAGGTCATGACCGTGACCGAGGAGATCGAGCGGCTCGCCGTCGGTCGTGCCTCGAGCGCGGAGATCAGCCGCGTCGCCCAGCAGCAGGGCATGCTCACGCTCCGCCAGGACGGCTTCGAGAAGGTCAAGCTCGGCATGACGAGCGTCGACGAGATCCTGCGCGTCGTCGCATGACCGGAGAACAGGACGAGCAGATGACCGACTCCGTGTACGACATCACCATGCCCGGCGACGAGCCCGTCGCCGGATGGCACCCCGGCACCCCCGGTGCCGAGGTCGGCTCCCGCCGTGCCGCGCGGCTGGCCGCGGCAGCCGCTGCCCCGCCCGAGCAGGTCTACGACCTGACGGACGACTCGGCAGTGTGGCCCGCGCCCACCGGCACGGCCGTGGCGAGCCCGGTTGCCGGGCCCGTGGGTGGTCCGGTGGCTGCGCCCGTGGCGCAGTCCGCGACCGCTCCGGCGACGCCGCCCGCCGCGGTGCCGTCCTCGACCGCCACCTACGGGTACGCCGAGCCGGCGACCCAGCAGCTGCCGGCCATCGCCTACAGCGGCGCCCACCACGCCACACCGGCTGAGCCTGCTCCGACCCCGGCCCTCGCCGCGGCGTCGGCCGGTGACATCGACTTCGCCCGGCACGCACGAGAGGTCGCCGACCCCGACCTCATCACCGCACTTGCACAGGTCGTCTACCAGGGGGCCTCCGACCTGCACGTCACGGCCGACGCCCCGCCCACCGTCCGCGTCGACGGCTCGCTCCGGCCGGCCGTGCCCGGAGGCGCGTGGTCGCGTGGCAAGGTCATCGCGGCGCTCAAGACGCTGCTGTCCGTCGAACAGGCCGGGCAGTTCGACCACGACCAGGAGCTCGACTTCGCGTACTCGCTGTCGCCGGAGTACCGCTTCCGCGTGAACTACTACCAGCAGCGCGGCAACTGGGGTGCGGCGTTCCGCATCATCCCCACCAGGATCAAGACGCTCAAGCAGCTCGGCATCCCCGCGCACGTCGGCGACTTCGCCGGCCTGCCCCGTGGACTGGTCCTCGTCACCGGCCCGACCGGCTCGGGCAAGTCGACCACCCTCGCCGCGCTCATCGACCTGGTCAACGAGAGCCGTGCCGACCACATCGTGACGGTCGAGGACCCGATCGAGTTCATGCACGACCACAAGCGGTCGATCATCAACCAGCGCGAGGTCGGCGCCGACACCCACTCCTTCGCCTCCGCGCTCAAGCACGTGCTGCGGCAGGACCCCGACGTCATCCTGATCGGTGAGCTCCGCGACCTCGAGACCATCTCCGTCGCGCTCACCGCCGCCGAAACCGGTCACCTGGTGTTCGCCACCCTGCACACGCAGAGCGCACCCGGCACGATCGACCGCGTCATCGACGTCTTCCCACCGCACCAGCAGGGGCAGATCCGCACCCAGCTCGCGGCCACCCTGCAGGGTGTCGTCTGCCAGACCCTCGTCCCGAAGGCCAACGGCGTCGGTCGCGTCGTCGCCACCGAGATCATGACGATCACCCCGGCCATCGGCAACCTCATCCGCGAGGGTAAGACCTACCAGATCACCTCCGCCATGCAGGCCGGCCGTGACCTCGGCATGCACACCATGGACCAGGACCTCGCCGAACTGGTCAACGTCGGCACCATCTCGCGCAAGGCCGCGATGGAGAAGGTGCACGACGAAGAGGGCTTCGACCGGCTCGTCCAGCGCGTCGAGTCCCCGTCCGACTCCTCGGCCGCTGCGATCGCCGCCAGCGGCATCGACTTCGGCGACAAGTTCTCCGGAGGCTACTGATGTCACTCGCGTTCGACTACCGCGGGCGTGACGGCGCCGGCAAGCTCGTCAAGGGTCGTCTCGACGCCGCGTCCGAGGGAGCCGTCGTCCAGCGCCTCCGGGGGATGGGCGTCTCACCGATCGCCATCACCGAGGCGAAGGCCGGCACCGGACTCCAGACCGAGATCAAGATCCCCGGGTTCGAGAAGGGCGTCGGCCTCAAGGACCTCGCGATCATGTCGCGGCAGGCTTCTACGATGCTCACCTCGGGGCTCTCGCTGCTGCGGACCCTGACGATCCTGTCCGACCAGACCGAGAACAAGAAGCTCAAGGACATCCTCGGCAAGGTCCGCGACGACGTCGAGCGCGGCGTCTCGTTCTCTGACGCCGTCGCGAAGTACCCGGTCGACTTCCCGCCGATCATGATCAACATGATCCGTGCGGGGGAGACCGGCGGCTTCCTCGACCAGGCCATGGACTCCATCGCGACGAACTTCGAGAAGGAGCACAAGCTCCGCTCGACGATCAAGTCGGCGATGACCTACCCGGTGGTCGTGCTCGTGATGTCGCTGGTGGCGGTCGCCATCATGCTCATCTTCATCGTCCCGATCTTCCAGGACATGTTCTCGTCGCTCGGCGGCACGCTCCCGCTGCCGACGCAGATCCTCGTGACGCTGTCACACGCCATGCGGTACGTCGCGATCCCGCTCGCGATCGTCGTCGTGCTGGCGTGGCTTTGGTGGCGAGCGAACAAGAACACCGAACGCGTCCGAGCGTTCATCGATCCGATCACCCTGAAACTGCCGGTCTTCGGTCCGCTGCAGAAGAAGATCGTCATTGCTCGGTTCGCTCGCAACTTCTCGAACATGATCGGCGCCGGTGTGCCCATTCTGCAGGCATTGCGGATCGTCGGGGAAGTGTCGAACAACTTCGTCGTGAAGCGCGCGCTCGACAATGTCGCAGAGGCCGTGCGGAAAGGTGAATCAATCGCGCTGCCGCTCGCGGCACAATCGGTTTTCCCGGCAATGGTGACGCAGATGGTCGCGGTCGGTGAAGACGCCGGTTCCCTCGAGATCATGCTCGAGAAGATCGCGGTGTTCTACGACGCCGAAGTCGAGGCGACCACCGATGCCCTCACCTCGCTGATCGAGCCGCTGCTCATCGCGTTCCTGGGGGTGGTGGTGGGCGGGATGATCATCGCGCTGTACATGCCGATCTTCCAGATCACCAACGTCGTGCAGAACGCTTCCTAGCCATTCCACCCCCATGCGGGGGCATTGTCGATATCGACCCTCCCCCGCATTGGGGGTGTTTTGTGCCCAGCGTGCCCCCCGTTCTCGGGATTGGCCGCTCGATGTGCCCCCAATACGCTGATCTGCGGCGGCCGAGCAAGCCCCGAACCCATTTCCCCGACATTGCCCGCAGAATGGAAACAACCATGTACTTCGCTCTCATGGGCAAGCTCGACGCTCGCCGCAAGGGTCTCCTGAAGGACGGCGAGAAGGGCTTCACGCTCATCGAGCTCCTCGTCGTCGTCATCATCATCGGCATCCTCGCCGCGATCGCCATCCCGGTGTACATCAGCGTGCAGAACAACGCGAAGAACTCGGCCGTCAAGTCCGACATCACGAACGCGAAGACCGCGGTCGTGACCGTTGTCACGCAGTCGGACTCGGGAACGCTTCCCGCAAGCATCAGCACGGCGGAACTGGCCGCTGACCCGTACAAGGCCGCGGGCAGTACTTCTGGTACGGACACGACCCTGACCTACACGGTCAACGCGGACAAGACTGCCTTCTGCATCGCGGGCAAGAGCACCGCGACTGGTAAGACGTTCGGCGCGACCGACGCTTCCGGCGTAGCCGAGGGTTCCTGCTCCGCCGGCGTCTTCACCAAGAAGTAGTACTGAGGAGTGCCCGTGCGGTCGAACGACCGCACGGGCTATGCCATCTCTCCACGAGGAAGGAACGCCATGATCTCGCGCATCGCCGAGCGACTGCGTTCCGCACGTGAGAGCGAGGACGGCTTCACGATCATCGAGGTGATGGTCGCGATGACGATCTTCGCCCTGATCGCCGCCGGGATCGCCGCGGGCATCGCCGCCTCACTGGTGCTGTCGAAGGACACCCGTGCTCGAGAGGTCGCGTCGACGATCGCGATGGAGGACATCGACGACCTCCGGGACACCCCGAGCATCTTCAACGTGAAGAGCGGGACCGCCACCAAGCAGGTCGGCAACCAGGTCTTCGACCTGACCCGGAAGGTGTCGTGGACCCGGTCGTCCGGCGCGGCCACCGCCTGCGGCACGGGCGACGGCAGCCTGTCGTACAAGGCCGTGACGGTCACGGTTCGTTGGAGAACCAGCGCTGCAGCGTCCGGGACCCAGCAAGTCGAGATGTCGAGCGCCATCGCTCCACTCACGAACATCAACTCGGACACCACGGGCTCGATCCTCGTCGGCGTGACGAACGCGAACGGTATCGGCGTCTCCGGGATCGTGCCGACCGTGAGCGGTGGCCCCGCCGGGGTCACGTTCCCGGCGACGGACGCGGAGGGCTGCACCTACGTGGCCGGTGTTCCGCCGGGGACCTACAAGGTGACGGTCGCCCGCACCGGGTACATCGACTCGACCCAACAGTCGAGTCCGTCGTCGCAGTCGGTGACGGTGTCGGTCGGGAGCTCCGGTGCCGCTGCCTTCACCTTCGACAAGGTGACGACCTACTCGTTCAAGTACGTGACCTCGCCGGCGTCGTCCGCGATCCTGCCGACGAACCTGCCGTTGTCGATCACCAACGGGACCTCGGGCACGACCGTGTTGAACCCCGCCCCGACGAGCGCGGCCCTGTTCCCGTTCCCCTCGGGGTACCAGGCGGTCGCGGGGCTGTACTCCGCAGACGTGTCGTCCGACGCCGCAGCGACCTGCCTGGGCCCGGAACCAGGTGCCTGGACAACCGCCAACAAGGCCGGCAAGAAGGGGACGGCGACGGAGTTCAAGGACGCGACCGGGCCGATCCCGATCAGCATGGGCGCGATCACGCTCGCCAAGCCGGACAAGGCGCTCTTCATCACCGCAAAGACCACAACAGCCGTGAACGGCGATCCCGGCTGCGCGAAGGGGATGACCCTGAGCTTCCCGAAGCCGACGTCGGACAGCATGACGATCGCCCTGCCGTGGGGAACCTGGAAGCTGTTCACGGGCGGCACCGCGGGCGCGGCGACGACGCCGCTCGCGCTCACCGCCACCAACACCGCGATGGTCAGCAACGGTGCCGTCACCGGTGGCGTCGTCCTCGTCGACCCGAGGCCGGCCAGCTGATGCGCGCGCTCCTCCGTCGTCTGCGTGGCGACCAACGCGGGATCACGCTCGTGGAGCTCCTCGTCGCCATGCTCGTGACGTCGCTGCTGCTCACCCTGGTCGGGAGCTTCTTCGTGTCGATCTCGAAGGCGCAGCGCACAGTGTCCTCGGTCAACGACAGCACCCGACAGGGAACCACGTCGATGACGCAGCTCAGCCGGTACCTGCGTGAGGCCTCGCGGTGGCAGGTGAGCAAGACGGTCAGTGCGCCGGCGTTCGTGAGCGCCACGGGCAGGAGCGTGCAGTTCTACTCGGGTGTCGACCTGTCGAGCGCACGGGCCGGGCTCACCAAGGTGACGGTCGACGTCGTGTCGAACCGGCTGCGCATGCAGCTGCAGCGGGGCGACTGCCCGGCCGGCGGGTACTGCACGTTCACCGGCGCCACCCGGACGCTGTGGCTCGCCGACGTGGTCCGGGCCGGCACGCTCTTCTCGTACGTCGACGCGGACAACGGACCCGTGTCCGCGCCGGCGAATGCCACCTACGACACGATCCGGTCCGTCCGCGTAGCACTGACCGTGGGGTCGGCTGGCGGCGTGACCGTCAACGACAGCACGTTCCAGGCCACCATCAACCTGCGCAACCTCGACTACGGCGCAGCCACGGAGTCATGATGCTCATCCGGATCCTCCGAGGCCTGCGCGCCCGAGACGACGAACGCGGGGTCGCCCTCGCGGCCGTCATCGGGATCGGTGCAGTGCTCATGATCGTGCTGTCCCTCGTCGTCGCCACCGCGACGAGCGGTGCGACGAAAGCGACGACCGACACGAACTACAACAAGGCGATCGCGGCCGCGTACGCGGGGCTCTCCGACTACCAGGGCCGCCTCGCAGCCGACAACGCCTACGTCAAGTACGGCGTGCGCACCGCGTTCTCGTCGACGAGCACGTACACGGCAGATCCGGCGAACAAGGCCTTCGGCACCACGAAGGACGGCTCGTGGGCGAACGTGGTCGGGAGCACCGACCAGTCCTACCGGTACGAGGTCGACAACTCCGACTACTCGACGACCGGCAAGGTCCGCCTGCGCGTGACGGGGAAGGCCGGTGCCACGACGAGGACCATCGTCGTGGACCTCCGCGGCGACGGCTTCGTCAACTACCTGTACTTCACGAACTACGAGTCCCAGGACCCGAGTCTGACGAACGCCGGCTGCGTCTCGAACCACCGCAACGACGACGACTGGAGCTCCAGCAGCAGCTGTGAAGCCGTCACGTTCGCCAGCGGTGACGTCCTCGACGGGCCGGTCCGGTCGAACGACGTCATCACCGCCTGCGGAGCGACGTTCAACTCGAGCGTGCAGGACACGGGGCCCGCCGACTTCTTCTACACGAGCAAGGCGACGACCATCGACTCCGCCTGCCGCTCGTCCACGAAGTTCATCGGCGGGAAGATCAAGAACGTCGGGACGCTCCCCATGCCGAGCACCAACGCGAACATGAAGCAGGAGGCACGGACCGACATCCCCGAGAAGGTGGCGAAGCCCGGGTGCCTGTACACCGGTCCGACGTCCATCACGTTCCTCGCCGGGGGCAAGATGCGCGTGGTCTCACCGTGGACCATCTCCACACAGGTCAAGGGCAACGCCACGGGCAGCGCCATCGCGCCGGGTCCGGGGAACGACGCCCTGTGCGGCTCGGTCGCTGCCCTCCGGGGAACCGGTGCCGTCGTCCCCACGCTGCCCGCGAACCTGGTCTACGTGCAGAGCGTGCCGTCGACGGTCGGTGACCCGAACTACTGGGCGTCCAGCGCCACACCGTCCGGCACGGTCAACGGGACCGTGAACGCGGGTTCGCCGGTCTACTGCCAGCAGACGGTCAAGTCGGGGACCTCGACGAGTTCGGACTACGGCAACGGCCTGGGGTACCCGCTCAACGGCGAGTTCACCGGAACGCGCGGGGATGCCGGGTACTACGGGTGCCGAAGCGGTGATGCCTTCGTGTCCGGATCCTTCGGCGGACAGATGACCCTCGCCGCAGAGAACTTCCTGTACGTCACCGGGAACATCGTCTACCAGAACGGCCGGACCTCCGACGACATGCTCGGGCTCGTCGGGCAGAAGGCGGTCTCCGTCTACAACCCCGTGTCGTGCTCGAGCTACTCCGGCTGGTCGAACACGGTGTGCAACACGGGCAGCAGCTCCTACTCGACGAACACGGCGCCGACCAAGAACATCGAGATCGACGCGGCCATCGCCAGCAACCTCGGCACGTTCAACGTCCAGAACAGCCAGTACGGGTCGAACCTCGGCATCCTCACGATCTACGGATCGATCGCCCAGCAGTTCCGCGGCTCGGTCCGCACCTCGTACGGCAACGGCCTGCTGACGGGGTACGCGAAGGCGTACTCGTACGACAGCAGACTCAAGTCCTCGGCCCCTCCCAAGTTCCTGCAGCCGGTCTCGACCACCTACGGTGTGACGACCGAGACCGAGTCCGCGACGGCCTTCCGCGCCGACGGCACCCCGACGGGGAAGTGACCGTGGCTTCCTTCGCCTCGGTGGCGCCCCTCGTCGCCGCGCTGGTCGGTGTGCTCGGTCTCGCGATCGGGTCGTTCCTGAACGTCGTCGTGTACCGGGTGCCCGCGGGCATGTCCGTCGTCGCGCCGGCCAGCTCCTGCCCCGGATGCAGTCACGCGATCCGAGGTCGCGACAACGTGCCCGTGATCTCATGGCTCGTCCTGCGCGCCCGGTGCCGCGACTGCGGCGCGCCCATCTCGGCCCGGTACCCGCTCGTCGAAGCCGCCACGGGCCTCCTGTTCGTCGCGGTGACGCTGCTCTCGGTACTCGCACCGTGGTCGCCGCTGGCGGCGCCGGACGGCGTCCCCGGAACGATCCACGCTGCGATCCTGCTCGTCGCACTCCTGTACCTGATGGCGATCAGCATCTCGTTGACGCTCATCGACCTCGACACCCACACGTTGCCGAACCGGATCGTGCTGCCGGCCTACGTCGTGCTGCCCGTGCTCCTGCTGGCGGCGTCGGCGGCGTCCGGGGACTGGGGCGCCGCGCTCCGGGGCCTCATCGGCCTGGTCGTCCTCGGCGGCGTCTACCTCGTGCTCGCGCTGGCGGTGCCCGGCGGAATGGGGCTCGGTGACGTGAAGCTCGCCGGCGTGCTCGGCCTCGTGCTGGCGTACCTCGGATGGGGACCCCTCGCAGTGGGTTCTTTCGCGGCGTTCCTGCTCGGAGGTACCTTCGCAGTCGTCCTCCTGGTCGTGCGCCGGGCGGGCCGTCGCAGCGGGATCCCGTTCGGCCCCTGGATGCTCGCGGGTGCCTGGCTCGGCATCGCCGTCGGTGCCCCCGCATGGGACGGCTACCTGCGCCTCCTCGGACTCGCCTGACGCCTCGTCGCGCGCTGACCCACCAGACCGACCCGAAGACGGTCACGGAAGGACCACCCATGTCGAAGAGCATCGTGGGCGTCGACATCGGCGCCGCCGCGATCCGTGCTGTCGAGGTCCAGGACGCCGACAAGCCGAGACCGACGATCCTGCGGTTCGCCGAGGTTCCCGTGCCCCCGGGCGCGACGAAGCAGGGTGAGGTGCTCGAGCCGAACACCGTCGCGGGTGCGCTCCGACAGCTCTGGTCGCTCGGGCGCTTCCGCTCGAAGGACGTCGTGCTCGGCATGGGCAACCAGCGCGTGCTGTCGCGCGACCTGACGGTCCCGAAGGCCCCCATCGCGCAGATCCGTGAATCGTTGCCCTTCCAGGTGCAGGACATGCTCCCGGTGCCCGTGGGCGACGCCATCCTCGACTTCTACCCGACCAGCGAGGAGACGGGGGAGAACGGCCCCACCGTGAGCGGTCTCCTCGTCGCCGCGGTGAAGGACGCCGTGCTCGCCAACGTCCGCGCGGTCCAGAACGCCGGGCTCAAGCCGGTCGGTGTCGACCTCATCCCGTTCGCCCTGGCACGTGTCCTCGCGCCGGCGAACCGGTCGGGCACCGTGGCCATCGTCGAGTGCGGCGGCAACACGACGACCGTCGTCATCGTCACCGACGGCGTCCCGAAGTTCGTCCGTATCGTGCCGACCGGCGGCGATGACATCACGCGGCTCCTCGCCGGCCGGCTGACGATCGACGAGGGAGCGGCCGAAGCCGTCAAGCGCCACCTGGGCATGGATCCGGAGCGGGCGCGGACCGGCGACGATGCGCTCGCGGTCGCGGCAGTCCGCGAGACGATGGGCGAACTGCTCTCGAGTCTCCGCAACACCGTCAACTACTTCGTCAACACCCACCCTGCCGAGCCCGTGGGCGAGATCCTGCTCTGCGGCGCTGCAGCTGCGCTCCCCGGTTTCGCCGCAGCGCTCTCGGAGTTCACCCGGACGCCCGTCCGGTTCGGGGCACCGTTCGCGAACGTCGCGCTCGCGAAGTCCATCCGCGTCGAGGACCTGCACGCGCACGGCGCATCGATCGCCGTGGCATGGGGACTCGCCGCGGGAGGGAAGGCAGCATGAGCCAGTCGACCAAGTCGAAGCCCTCGCGCTCTGGACGGAGTCGCCGCCGAGGAGCGGCGACCGACCCCGCACTGCGCGTCGCCGCCGAGACCGCGGAGCGAGTCAAACGTCAGCGTCGGACCACCCCCAGCGAGATCGTCGTCGGGGGCCGCCCCAGTGTCGATCTGCTGCCCACCGAGGTCCTCGCCGACCGACGCAGCAGCCGTGTCGTCCGTCGGATGTGGGCGGGCGTCGTCCTCGTGGCGATCGTGGTCGGGATCGCGACCGCCGGAGCCAGCCTCCTGTCCAGCCAGGCCCACGACGACCTGACCCACGCGCAGGACGAGACCCTGTCGCTCCTGCAGCAGCAGGCGAACTACCGCGAGGTCCGGGACACGGAGGCCGGTACTGCGCTGCGTGAAGCCGCGCAGTCCGTCGGCGGGGCCACGGAGATCGCCTGGCAGCCGTACCTCGCTTCGCTGAAGGCGTCGCTCCCGGCGGGAGTCGAGATCACCGGCGTCGCGATCGACTCGGCCACGCCGCTGGAGACCTACGCGCAGGCCGACACCCCGCTCCAGGGGCAGAGGGTCGCGACCCTGACCATCGACGCGCAGAGCCCGACGCTGCCGTCCGTTCCGTCGTGGCTCGATGCCGTCAAGGGGCTCAAGGGCTTCGTCGACGCGACCGCGAACTCGGTCACGCTCGACCCGACGACGGCCACGTACACGGTGAACATGACGATCCACGTCGACCAGGCCGCCTTCGACGGCAAGTACCAGGACAAGGGCGAGTGAGATGACCCGCAACCGACTCAACATGCTCCTCGCCGTCGTGGCGATGGTCGTGGTGGCACTCGCCGGGTTCTTCCTCGGCGTGCAGCCACATCTCGCACAGGCCGCGAGTGACCGTACCGACCAGGTGTCGGTGGACGCGACGAACCGGACGACGGCGGCGGAACTCGCCCGGCTCAAGGACCGCGCGAAATCCCTGCCGGCGATGAAGGCGGAACTCGCGGAGCTCACCACCTCGGTGCCGTCGAGTGCGAACATGTCCTCCTTCTACGGTGCTGTCGACAGCGTCGCGGCCCGGGCGGGTGTGAAGGTGTCCGCGATCACGACGTCGGACGCTGTGGCGTACACCGCTCCCGTCGCAGCCTCGACTGCCGCGGGCACCGACGACTCGTCGGCCTCCGCGACGGACGAGGCGACGGATGAGGCGCCGGACGAGGCGACCGCGGTATCCACCGGCGCCGCGACGGCGCCCGTGACCGACCCGGCGATCTCGGCCGCGAACTTCTCGGCCATCCCCGTCTCCGTGTCGGTCGACGGGTCGTTCGACCGGGCCCTGTCCTTCGTCGGGGGCATGCAGGACGGCGCTCGACTCTTCCTGGTCACCACGGTGTCGTCCTCCATCTCGCAGGACTCGACCGACCCGGCCGCGGCGGCTGCGACGACGTGGACGTTCGGTGGCTACGTGTACGTCCTGACCGCCGACTCGGACACAGCGGCGAAGGGCTGACCCGACCCCCACGGACTGGGGTCGGCCGCGCCACGCCGACCCCACTTCCGCGACACCCGTCGTTGTGATTACGATGCACCAGACGCCGTGATCGCGGCTGCTCATCCCGCTCGAACGGTCGGCTCGAACCGGCCGTTCCTCGTCGTGCCCGGAGTCGCGCGTGTTGGTCGGAATCGTGGAATTCCTGGGTTGGTTCGGCGCAGTAACCGTTCTAGCCGGTTACATCTTGTTCTCCACCGGCAAGATCCCGAACGGCCCGCTCTACCAGCTGTTCAACCTCGTCGGCGGGCTCGCGGTGGCCATCAACGTCGCCGCGCACCACGCCGTCCCCTCGACCATCGTCAACGGGATCTGGGCGATCGTCGCCGTCGTCGTCCTGGTGAAGATGGGCCGAGCGCGCCGCGCGGCGAAGCGCGACGGATCCGTCTCCAGCGAGCCGCCGGTCCTGCACGCCGAACCGGCCGCGACCACCGGGGTCCTGCCGGTCATCGGCCCGGCGCTGCGCGACCACGAGCCGGAGGAGACCGCCGAGGCGGACGCCGCCACGGGCCTCCAGTCCGACGTCCCGACGGCCGCGACGGACGAGACGTCCGCGACGATGCCGGATTCCGCGCCCGCGCCCGCCCCCATGACGGAGACCGTCCCGATCATCACGGCGACGATCGCGCTCGCCCTGGTCGCCGCAGCGCAGGAGCAGTCCGACCGGGCGGACCGTCGCGAACACGCGGACGACACGGACCACGCCGAACCCGCTCGCTGACCAGCCGGTCGGCGATACGATCGGCGCATGTCCCGGTGGTTGATCGCGACGATGACGTCCGTCCTCTTCATCGCGCTCGTGATCGCCGTCACGGGCTTCGAAGCCCTGCTCGCCGACGTCGAGGTCATCTCGCAGCCCGACGCCACCCCGTACCTCGGGCCCGCGATGGTGGTCGGTGGCGCGGTGGTGGTCTTCCTCGCGACCGCGGCCGGCGTGCGCGACGGCAACCCCGGGGTCACCGCGCTGGTGGCCGCGGCGACGGTCTACCTGGTCATGCTCGGCGTCGGAGCCGTGGGCTACGCGCTCGTCCGCTCGGACGCGACGGAGCTCCTCGTCTTCCCCGCGGGGTACGCCCTCGGGCCGTTCGTGGTCGGGTCCGTCGTGGTGGCGCTCCTGTCGGTGCTCGGCGGGATCACGATGGCTCGCCACCAGGCACGGACCGATGGCGGCTCGGGCGCGGCCGGGACGGCACGTCTGGACGGGCCTGACGAGCGCTCCGGCCCCAACCGGACGAACGCGGGCGAGGAACCCGCCGGACGGTAGTGTTCGCAGGGCACGACGCACACGCAACGGGGGAACGATGAGCGACCAGCACGCGCAGGATCCGGACCAGCAGGGCGGCTGGGGTGCCGTCCCGCCGGTGGCCTCGATCCGTGGGACCGACGGAACGTCCGAGGCAGCGGCCCAGGGGTTCGGTCCGGGTCCCGGCGCAGGATCCCCCGGATTCCCCGGGGTGCCCGCTCCGGCGCCCCAGCGTCCCCGCCGGAAGCTCCGTCGCGGCCAGCTCATCGGCATCATCTCGGGCGGCACAGCGGTCGTCCTGCTGCTCGTCGCCGGTGTCGTCGGCTACTCGGTCGGTTCCTCCTCGCACTCGGCGGACCGCCCGGTGCGGGCGTTCCTCGACGACCTGACGGCCGGACGCGTGGCCGACGCCCTCGACGACGCGGGCATCGAACGCGAGAAGACCGACGTGCTGCTCGGCGAAGCCGCCTACGCGAAGGCATCGGACAAGGTCACCGGCTACCGCGTCGCCGCGACGCGCACGGACGGCGACACCGCGACGGTCCGCGCGTACCTGCGCCAGGGCGGGCAGGACGTCGCTGCGACCTTCACGCTGGACAAGACCGGGACGGACTGGGGTGTGTTCCCCATCTGGGAGCTGCAGGCCCCCGAGCTCGGGTCGGTCGCCGTCGCCGTGCGTGGGCCGTCCGGTGCGGCGGTCACCGTCGCCGGCCGGAACGTGGAGACCGCGAAGGACGGCACGGTGAGCCTCCGTGCACTGCCCGGCACGTACGACGTCGCCTTCGACGGTGGCAAGTGGACCACGGCGCGTGGGGGATCGGCGAGCGTCAGCGGGTTCGGTCGGTCGACCTCGACCCCGGTGCAGATGACCACGACCCTGACCACCGCCGGGCAGCAGGCCGCCAAGCGGGCTGTGGACGACTGGGTGGACGGCTGCATCGCCTCCACCGACGCCGCCCCCGCCGGGTGCAGTTTCTACGCGTACGGGCAGAACCCCGCGTACACGTACTCGAACCAGAAGTGGACGCTCGAGACGCGGCCGACGGTCCGGGTCGGCAGCTGGACGACGAACGGCTGGTTGATCACGACGACGGCGCCCGGCCGGGCGAAGTACACGGCCGACATCTCGGGTGCTGCCGGCACCGGGACGGCCTCCGCGGGGCCGCTCAACGTGAACGCGAGCGGGTACGTCACGGGCTTCTCGAGCGACGGCGCCACGTTCCGCTCGGCGGTGGGCAACGGGTCGTCCGACACCGGCTCATGACGGTGTCGGTTCCCGGGGTGACCCGGATTGATTTCGTCCCGTTACGCGGGTAGTCTCTACCGGGTGTGCGCCCTCGGGCGCGCCCGAAAAGTCCGGCGAGCGGGATCGCCCAGCCGGACCACTCCGTCCCCCACTCGAACACCCGCCGTCCGGCGGTGCTCAGCGTGGGACGAGGAAGCCGGCGGAACGCGCCGGCCAGAGAGCACGAGCGAAGAACCAGGAGAACAGTTGCCTACTATTCAGCAGCTGGTTCGCAAGGGTCGTACGCCGAAGGTCACCAAGACCAAGGCGCCCGCCCTGAAGGCGAACCCCCAGCAGCGTGGTGTGTGCACCCGCGTCTACACCACCACCCCCAAGAAGCCGAACTCGGCACTGCGCAAGGTCGCTCGTGTCAAGCTCTCGAACGGCACCGAGGTCACGGCCTACATCCCCGGTGAGGGTCACAACCTCCAGGAGCACTCGATGGTGCTCGTCCGCGGCGGTCGTGTGAAGGACCTCCCGGGTGTGCGGTACAAGATCATCCGTGGCGCCCTGGACACCCAGGCAGTCAAGAACCGTAAGCAGGCTCGTAGCCGCTACGGCGCGAAGAAGGGTTGAGTTAGATGCCTCGTAAGGGTCCCGCCCCCAAGCGTCCCGTCGTCGCCGACCCGGTCTACGGTGCGCCGATCGTCAGCCAGCTCGTCAACAAGATCCTGCTCGACGGCAAGAAGGGCCTCGCCGAGCGCATCGTCTACGGTGCACTCGAGGGCGTTTCCGCCAAGAACCAGCAGGACGCCGTCGTGACGCTGAAGAAGGCGCTCGACAACGTCCGTCCGACTCTCGAGGTCCGTAGCCGCCGCGTCGGTGGCTCGACCTACCAGGTCCCGGTCGAGGTCAAGCCGCACCGCGCGAACACCCTCGCGCTCCGTTGGCTCACCTCGTACGCCAAGGCCCGTCGCGAGAAGACGATGACCGAGCGTCTCATGAACGAGATCCTCGACGCGTCGAACGGTCTCGGTGCCGCGGTCAAGCGCCGCGAGGACACGCACAAGATGGCCGAGTCGAACAAGGCCTTCGCCCACTACCGCTGGTAGTCCCGGCACCGTCCGGGCGCCGGTGGTCAAGAACCCCGGCGCCCGGACGGCCGCCAACCTCTCCTACAACTCTTCCGGAGGAACCCTGTGGCACAGGACGTGCTCACCGACCTGAACAAGGTCCGCAACATCGGCATCATGGCGCACATCGATGCCGGCAAGACCACGACGACCGAGCGCATCCTGTTCTACACGGGCATCACGCACAAGATCGGTGAGGTCCACGACGGCGCTGCCACGATGGACTGGATGGCGCAGGAGCAGGAGCGCGGCATCACGATCACGTCGGCCGCGACGACCTGCTTCTGGGACAACAACCAGATCAACATCATCGACACCCCCGGTCACGTGGACTTCACGGTCGAGGTGGAGCGTTCGCTCCGCGTCCTCGACGGTGCGGTCGCCGTCTTCGACGGCAAGGAGGGCGTCGAGCCCCAGTCCGAGACCGTCTGGCGTCAGGCCGACAAGTACGACGTCCCGCGCATCTGCTTCGTCAACAAGATGGACAAGCTGGGCGCCGACTTCTACTACACCGTCGACACCATCGTGAACCGCCTCGGCGCGGAGCCCCTCGTGCTCCAGCTGCCGATCGGCTCCGAGAGCTCGTTCGAAGGCGTCGTCGACCTCGTCCAGATGCGTGCACTCACCTGGCGCGGCGACGCCAAGGGTGACGTCGCGATGGGCGCGAAGTACGAGATCGAAGAGATCCCGGCCGACCTGCAGGACCGCGCCGCCGAGTACCGCGAGAAGCTCATCGAGCGCGTGGCCGAGGCGGACGACGTCCTCATGGAGCGCTACCTCGAGGGCGACACCGACTTCTCGGTCGCCGAGATCAAGGCAGCCATCCGTGCCCTCACGGTGAGCAGCACGCTCTACCCGGTCCTCTGCGGTTCCGCGTTCAAGAACCGTGGTGTCCAGCCGATGCTCGACGCCGTCATCGACTACCTCCCGTCCCCGCTCGACGTGCCGCCGATGATCGGCCACGACGTCAAGGACGAGGAGAAGGAGATCATCCGCAAGCCCGACGCGTCGGAGCCGTTCTCGGCCCTCGCGTTCAAGGTCGCGGTGCACCCGTTCTTCGGTCGTCTGACCTACGTGCGCGTCTACTCCGGCTCGATCGAGTCCGGTGCCCAGGTCATCAACTCGACCAAGGGCAAGAAGGAGCGCATCGGCAAGATCTTCCAGATGCACTCCAACAAGGAGAACCCGGTCGCCAACGTGACCGCTGGCCACATCTACGCGGTCATCGGCCTCAAGGACACCACCACCGGTGACACCCTGTGCGACCCGACCAACCAGGTCGTCCTCGAGTCGATGACGTTCCCGGAGCCGGTCATCGAGGTCGCCATCGAACCGAACACGAAGGCCGACCAGGAGAAGCTCTCCACGGCCATCCAGAAGCTCGCGGAAGAGGACCCGACGTTCCGCGTCGAGCTCAACGCCGAGACCGGTCAGACGACGATCAAGGGCATGGGCGAGCTCCACCTCGACATCCTCGTCGACCGCATGAAGCGCGAGTTCCACGTCGAGGCGAGCGTCGGCAAGCCCCAGGTGGCCTACCGCGAGACGCTCACCAAGATCGTCGAGCGCTACGACTACACCCACAAGAAGCAGACCGGTGGTTCCGGCCAGTTCGCGAAGGTGCAGATCGCGCTCGAGCCGATGGAGGTCACGAGCGAGAAGGTCTACGAGTTCGTGAACGCGACCTCCGGTGGCCGTGTCCCGCGCGAGTACATCCCGTCGGTCGACGCCGGTATCCAGGACGCCATGCAGGTCGGCATCCTCGCGGGCTACCCGACGGTCGGCGTGAAGGCCATCCTCAAGGACGGCGCGGCGCACGACGTCGACTCGTCCGAGATGGCGTTCAAGATCGCCGGCTCGATCGCCTACAAGGAAGCGGCTCGCAAGGCCGGTCCGGCGATCCTCGAGCCGATCATGGCCGTCGAGGTCCGTACTCCTGAGGAGTACATGGGCGACGTCATCGGTGACCTGAACTCCCGTCGTGGCCAGATCGCCTCGATGGAGGACGCCTCGGGCGTCAAGGTGGTCCGCGCGAGCGTGCCGCTGTCCGAGATGTTCGGCTACGTCGGCGACCTGCGGTCGAAGACCTCTGGTCGTGCGGTCTACTCGATGACCTTCGAGACCTACAGCCAGGTCCCGGCCAAGGTCGCCGAGGAGATCATCGCGAAGAACGCGGGGGAGTAGCGCTCAGCGCTTCTCCACAGGCGGGGGCGCCCGGCGACGGGCCCCTCGCCACCAAGTAAAGTACAGACACACACCGCGCACCAACGGTCCCGAGCCCATCCAGGGCCGGCCGGGGGTGACGCTTCCGAGTCCTGAGGAGGACCCACAGTGGCCAAGGCCAAGTTCGAGCGCACCAAGCCGCACGTCAACATCGGAACCATCGGTCACGTCGACCACGGCAAGACCACGCTCACGGCGGCGATCACCAAGGTTCTGCACGACCAGTACCCGGACCTCAACGAGGCCCGCGACTTCGCGCAGATCGACAACGCTCCCGAGGAGCGCCAGCGCGGCATCACGATCAACATCTCGCACGTCGAGTACCAGACCGAGAAGCGTCACTACGCGCACGTCGACGCCCCCGGTCACGCCGACTACGTGAAGAACATGATCACGGGTGCGGCACAGATGGACGGCGCGATCCTCGTGGTCGCCGCCACCGACGGCCCGATGCCCCAGACGCGTGAGCACGTCCTGCTCGCCCGCCAGGTCGGCGTCCCCTACATCGTCGTCGCACTGAACAAGTCCGACATGGTGGACGACGAGGAGATCCTGGAGCTCGTCGAGCTCGAGGTCCGCGAGCTCCTCGGCTCGCAGCAGTTCGACGAGGACGCCCCCGTCGTGCAGGTCTCGGCGCTCAAGGCGCTCGAGGGCGACGAGAAGTGGGTCAAGTCGGTCCAGGACCTCATGGCCCAGGTCGACGAGCACGTGCCGGACCCGGTGCGCGCCACCGACCAGCCGTTCCTGATGCCGATCGAGGACGTCTTCACGATCACTGGTCGTGGCACGGTCGTCACCGGTCGCGTCGAGCGTGGCACGCTCAACCTGAACGCCGAGGTCGAGATCGTCGGCATCCGCGCGACGCAGAAGACCACCGTCACGGGCATCGAGATGTTCCGCAAGCTGCTCGACCAGGCGGTCGCCGGTGACAACACCGGTCTGCTCATCCGTGGCCTCAAGCGCGAGGACGTGGAGCGCGGCCAGGTCGTCGTGAAGCCCGGTTCGGTCACGCCGCACACCGAGTTCCAGGCGAACGCGTACATCCTGACCAAGGACGAGGGCGGGCGTCACAACCCGTTCTACGCGAACTACCGCCCGCAGTTCTACTTCCGCACCACGGACGTCACCGGCGTCATCACGCTGCCCGAGGGCACCGAGATGGTCATGCCCGGTGACACCGTCGCCATGACGGTCGAGCTGATCCAGCCGATCGCCATGGAAGAGGGCCTCCGTTTCGCCATCCGTGAGGGTGGTCGTACGGTCGGCGCCGGTACGGTCGAGAAGATCATCAAGTAACTCCGGTTCCTTGCGACAGCGGGGTCGGGCCTTCGGGCCCGGCCCCGCTTCGTCGTACGCGGCCACTGGCGGGCCGTACAGGACGCCGGACAGGAGGCCCGGGGCGGCGCCCGCCACGGGCCTCCTGGCCGCCCCGTGACCCGTCACAGGCGTCACGGAGTTGGCTCGACGTCGTGACACGCCTCCGCAGATCCGCGACCTCCGGTCGCGGCTACCACCGCGTCCGTTCCGGACGCGGTTTCTCGTTCCGCGACCCCGACGGCAACACCGTGACGGACCCGGACGAGCGCCGTCGGCTCGAGGAGTTCGTGATCCCGCCGGCGTGGGACGACGTCTGGATCTCGCCGTACGAGAACGGCCACATCCTGGCGACGGGCACGGACGGTGCGGGGCGCCGCCAGTACATGTACCACCCGTCCTGGCGTGAACGGATGGACCGGATCAAGTACGACCGTGCGCTGGCACTGGCCGAGTCGTTGCCGGTCGCCCGCCGCGGTGTCACGCAGGACCTCCGTCGCCCCGAGCCGGACCGCCGCCGTGCGCTGGCCGCAGCGTTCCGCATGCTCGATCAGGGGTCCCTCCGGGTCGGGTCCGAGCGGTACGCCACCGAGCACGGCAGTCGGGGGCTGTCCACGCTGCTGTGCGCGCACGCCCACGTGTCGGGCGACGACATCGAGCTCGACTTCCCCGGCAAGAGCGGGCAGGAGTGGTCGTCGTCGATCCACGACCACGACCTCGCGCGGGTCATCGCCGGCATGAAGCGTCGCGGGCCCAACGCGCGGTTGCTCTCGTTCCGCGAGCGTCGCGGTGCTGAGTGGGAGCCGCTCTCCGCCGAGGACATCAACGCCTACGTGAAGGAACGTGCGGGCGACGAGTTCACCGCGAAGGACTTCCGGACCCTGCACGGCACGGTCGCGGCCGCGGTCGACCTGGCGAAGACCGGACCGCAGTCGTCCCAGGCCAAGCGGAAGAAGGCGGTCTCACACGCGGTGAAGGCCGCCAGCGACGAGCTCGGCAACACCCCGACGGTGTGCCGACAGAGCTACATCGACCCCCGGTTGCTCGACGCGTACGACCACGGGGAGACCATCGATCCGAACCGCCTGGCGTCCGCCGAGGCCGAGGTCCGGGCGCTGCTCTACCGACAATGACCCGGGGGCCGTCCGGATGACGTAGCGTTGGTCGACGTGCCGGACCACCCCCACACGGCACGGAAGGACCCACAACAGTCGTGACCGACGAGTGCATCCACGGATTCCCCACCGAGCTCTGCGACATCTGCGCACCCCGGCAGCGCGAGGCGTCGGAGATCCCAGCCACCCCGGCACCCCGCCGGACCCGCATCACCACCAACCTGCGCGTCGACCCGCCGGCCTCCGGGCCCGGGACGTCGCTCCGGTCGCCGACGTCGCTCCGTTCGTCGTCCGCCGACCTGCCCGAAGCACGTGAGTTCGCAGCGCTCCGCGCCCACCACGTCACCCACATCGACAACCTCGACGGCATCGTCGGCGCCGGCGCGATCCTGGCGTCCGACCAGGCCGAGCCGGTCGTGGACGTAAGTTCCGCCGACACCCGCGCCGCCCGCGCCGAGGCCGAGGCGCCCGACGGCTCCTCGATCGCCGGCCACGTGCCGTTCACGCTGTCGCCCGACGCCACCCGCTGGGACGAGCTCCGTACGGGCGCCGAGGGCGAGCGCTGGTCGGACGCCGCCCGCCGCACCCGGGCGATCGACTACGTCGTGCTCGTCGTGCCGGTCTCCGCGTTCGGTGCCTCGGTGATCGTCGCCGACCAGGACGCCGACGCCGACGACGTCCGGTTCGCCGTCGGTCCCGACGCCGGCACGAACCTGATCCGTCGCACCGACTTCACGGACCCGGAGATGCACGGCCTCGAGCTGCTCGCCGGTCCGAGTGTGCCGTTCACGTCGGTCGCGGTCATCGGCGTGCCGAACGACAAGGCCCGGCAGACCGTCCGCGCCGTGCTCGCCGACCACGGTGGACACGCTCCGCGAGTGGCCGTCTTCCCGCCGTGGTTCGTGCCCCCGGTGACCGCCGAGTGACGGTCTCCTGACCCGTGTCGACGCACCCTCCGGACCCCGTCCGGAGGGTGCGTCGCGTTGCGGGGCCGAGCCGGGCCTCCAGGCCGTCCGATCCGCGTGGATCCGGGCAAGCGAGCCCGCGGGACACGCCCGGTAATTCGCGACACGCCCGGGTTGCACGTGGGCCGGGGCTATGCGAGACTTGTCCGGTTCCGAATTCCCCGTGGGTGTACGCCCACAGGATCACTGCTCTGGCAGTGCACAACCCCCTTGTTCAGCAGGGCTGGGTTGGGCCGCAGGCAGCAGAACACGACTCCCCGAAGGGTGACGGACGCGGTGTACCACTGCTGCGCCCGGAGCACGAGGCAGTCGATTGCCCACGCTGGACGGCCACGGTCGCCCGCGAGGTTGACAGGTGAACAGCGGTCATCCCCAGTGGATGCGGCCGGTTGGTTCAGGAAAACAGCACGGTCCGCAGGAATGCGGAACCGAGCGGCGTCAGGCGGCCAGAGGGTGCGCGGCGCAGAGAGGACAAGAGACACATGGCGGGACAGAAGATCCGCATCCGGCTCAAGTCGTATGACCACGAGGTCATCGACACGTCGGCCCGGAAGATCGTCGACACGGTGACCCGTGCCGGTGCAACCGTGGTCGGCCCGGTGCCGCTCCCCACCGAGAAGAACGTGATCGCAGTGATCCGTTCCCCTCACAAGTACAAGGACTCGCGCGAGCACTTCGAGAAGCGCACGCACAAGCGGGTCATCGACATCGTCGACCCGACGCCGAAGGCCGTGGACTCGCTCATGCGACTCGACCTGCCGGCAGACGTCAACATCGAGATCAAGCTGTAAGGGGGCTGACCAATGGCGAACTCAACCAAGACCGTCAAGGGCCTCCTCGGCAAGAAGCTCGGGATGACCCAGGTGTGGGACGAGAACAACAAGTTCATCCCCGTCACCGTCATCGAGGTCGGCCCGAACGTGGTCACCCAGATCCGCAACGCTGAGCGCGACGGCTACGAGGCGATCCAGATCGCCGCCGGTGCCATCGACCCGCGCAAGGTCAACAAGCCGGCCGCTGGCCACTTCGAGGCCGCTGGCGTGACCCCGCGTCGCACCCTCACCGAGATCCGTACCAACGACTCCGCTGAGTACACGCTCGGCCAGGAGCTCACCGTGGACGGCACGTTCACGGCGGGCCAGAAGGTCGACGTCGTCGGTACCTCCAAGGGCAAGGGCTTCGCCGGTGTCATGAAGCGCCACGGCTTCCACGGCGTCGGCGCCTCGCACGGTGCGCACCGCAACCACCGCAAGCCCGGCTCGATCGGTGCTTCCTCGACCCCGTCGCGCGTCTTCAAGGGCATGCGCATGGCTGGTCGTATGGGTGGCGACCGCGTGACCGTCCTCAACCTCACGGTGCACGCCGTCGACGCCGAGAAGGGTCTGCTGCTCGTCAAGGGCGCCGTCCCCGGTGCTCGTGGCCGCTCCGTCTTCGTCCGCACCGCCGTGAAGGGTAAGTGATCATGGCCACCACGACCGCAACCACGATCGACGTCCTCGACGCATCGGGTGCCAAGTCCGGCACCGTCGAGCTCCCCGCAGCTCTCTTCGACGTCGAGACCAACGTCCCGCTGATCCACCAGGTCGTCACCGCGCAGCTCGCAGCCGCGCGTCAGGGCACCCACAAGACCAAGAACCGTGGCGAAGTCCGCGGTGCCGGTCGCAAGCCGTTCAAGCAGAAGGGCACCGGCCGCGCCCGTCAGGGTTCCGTCCGTGCTCCGGAGCACACCGGCGGTGGCGTCGTCCACGGACCGACCCCGCGCGACTACTCGCAGCGCAC
Source organism: Curtobacterium sp. MCLR17_034 (assembly GCF_003234485.1). NCBI lineage: Bacteria > Bacillati > Actinomycetota > Actinomycetes > Micrococcales > Microbacteriaceae > Curtobacterium > Curtobacterium sp. MCLR17_034. The sequence goes on along the minus strand of NZ_QKTH01000001.1, from coordinate 117,343 downwards.
CCCGAAGAAGATGATCGCCGCTGCTCTGCTCGGCTCGCTCTCGGACCGCGCCCGCGGTGGCCGCATCTCCGCTGTGGAGGGCTTCGTCGCGGCTGAACTGCCGTCGACCAAGACCGCCCGCACGCTCCTCGAAAAGGTCGCGCCCGTCAAGAACGTGCTCGTCGTGCTCGAGACGGACGACGAGCTGACGCTCAAGTCGATCCGCAACCTGTCGAACGTCCACGCGCTCTCGTACGGCCAGCTCAACGCCTACGACGTGCTGCGTTCGGACGCCGTCGTCTTCAGCAAGAGCGCCCTCGACGCCTTCATCGCGTCGAAGACCGCGAAGGAGATCACCGCATGAGCGGCTTCAACAAGGACCCGCGCGATGTCATCATCTCGCCGGTCGTCTCGGAGAAGAGCTACGCGCTCATCGACCAGGGCAAGTACACGTTCATCGTGGACCCCCGCTCGAACAAGACCGAGATCAAGCTCGCCATCGAGAAGATCTTCGACGTCAAGGTCGCGAGCATCAACACGCTGAACCGCCCGGGCAAGACCCGTCGCACCAAGTTCGGTCTCGGCAAGCGCAAGGACACCAAGCGCGCCATCGTGACGCTCAAGTCCGGTTCGATCGACATCTTCACGGCTGTCGGCTGAGGACCAGAGGGATAAATCATGGCTATTCGTAACTACAAGCCGACGACCCCCGGTCGTCGCGGCTCGTCGGTCGCCGACTTCGCTGAGATCACCCGTTCGACTCCGGAGAAGTCACTGCTTCGTCCGCTGCCGAAGACCGGTGGTCGCAACAGCTCCGGCCGTATCACCACGCGTCACATCGGTGGTGGCCACAAGCGCCAGTACCGCGTGATCGACTTCCGTCGCTCCGACAAGGACGGCGTCGACGCCAAGGTCGCGCACATCGAGTACGACCCCAACCGCACTGCGCGCATCGCGCTCCTGCACTACGTGGACGGCACGAAGCGGTACATCATCGCGCCGAACAAGCTGAAGCAGGGCGACGTCATCGAGCAGGGCCCCGGCGCCGACATCAAGCCCGGCAACAACCTGCCGCTGCGCAACATCCCCGTGGGTACCGTCGTGCACGCCATCGAGCTCCGCCCCGGTGGCGGCGCCAAGATGGCTCGCTCCGCCGGCGCCTCGGTGCGTCTCGTCGCCAAGGACGGCCCCTACGCGCAGCTCCGTCTGCCGTCGGGCGAGGTCCGCAACGTCGACGCACGCTGCCGCGCCACCATCGGCGAGGTCGGCAACGCCGAGCAGTCGAACATCAACTGGGGCAAGGCCGGCCGCATGCGCTGGAAGGGCGTCCGCCCGACCGTCCGTGGTGTCGCCATGAACCCGGTCGACCACCCGCACGGTGGTGGTGAGGGCAAGACGTCCGGTGGTCGTCACCCGGTCAGCCCCTGGGGTCAGTCCGAGGGCCGTACGCGCAAGCCGAACAAGCCGAGCGACAAGCTCATCGTCCGTCGCCGTAACGCCGGCAAGAAGCGCAAGTAGGAGTTCAGAAGATGCCACGCAGTCTGAAGAAGGGCCCCTTCGTCGACGAGCACCTGCTCCGCAAGGTCGTCACGCAGAACGAGGCCAACACCAAGAACGTGATCCGTACGTGGTCGCGTCGGTCGATGATCGTCCCGAACATGCTCGGGCACACGATCGCCGTCCACGACGGCCGCAAGCACATCCCGGTGTTCGTCACCGAGTCGATGGTCGGTCACAAGCTCGGCGAGTTCGCGCCGACCCGCACCTTCCGTGGTCACGTGAAGGACGACAAGAAGGGCCGTCGCCGCTGAGGCGGCGACGCAGAGGAGGAACGAAATGGTGGAGTCGATCGCACGCGTGCGACACATCCGCGTCACGCCTCAGAAGGCCCGTCGCGTCATCGAGCTGATCCGCGGCAAGCAGGCCCACGAGGCCCTCGCCATCCTGAAGTTCGCCCCCCAGGGCGCTTCGGAGCCCGTGTACAAGCTGGTCGCCTCGGCGATCGCGAACGCACGGGTCAAGGCGGACTCGACGAACAGCTTCCTCGACGAGCGCGACCTCTACGTGAGCCGCGTCTTCGTCGACGAGGGCACGACCCTGAAGCGGTTCCAGCCGCGCGCCCAGGGCCGCGCCTTCCGCATCAACAAGCGCACCAGCCACATCACGGTCGTCCTCGCGACGCCCGACGAGGCCGAGGTTGCCGCGACGAGCAAGAAGGCGAGCAAGTAATGGGCCAGAAGGTCAACCCGTACGGCTTCCGTCTCGGGATCACGACGGACCACGTCTCGCACTGGTTCACCGACAGCAAGAAGGCCGGTCAGCGTTACGCCGACTACGTGGCCGAGGACATCAAGGTGCGCGAGTACCTGAAGAAGACCCTCGACCGCGCCGGCGTCGCACGCATCGAGCTCGAGCGCACCCGTGACCGTGTCCGCGTGGACATCCACACGGCTCGTCCGGGCATCGTCATCGGCCGCCGCGGCGCCGAGGCGGAGCGCGTTCGCGGTGAGCTCGAGAAGCTCACCAAGAAGCAGATCCAGCTGAACATCCTCGAGGTCAAGAACCCCGAGACCGAGGCCCAGCTCGTCGCGCAGGGCATCGCCGAGCAGCTCTCCGCTCGTGTCGCGTTCCGTCGCGCCATGCGCAAGGGCCTGCAGGGTGCACAGCGCGCCGGCGCCAAGGGTGTCCGCATCCAGGTGTCGGGTCGTCTCGGCGGCGCCGAGATGTCGCGTTCGGAGTTCTACCGCGAAGGCCGTGTGCCGCTGCACACCCTCCGCGCGAACATCGACTACGGCTTCTACGAGGCCCGGACCACGTTCGGCCGCATCGGCGTGAAGGTCTGGATCTACAAGGGCGACATCACGAACAAGGAGCTCGCTCGCGAGCAGGCGAACCAGCGTTCGTCGCGCCCGGAGCGTCGTGGCGGCCCGCGCGGTGAGCGTGGCGACCGTGGCGGCGACCGTCGTGGCGGCGACCGCGGTGACCGTCGTCCGCAGCAGGCCCCGCAGGACGCGCCGGCCGGCGCAGGAGTTGAGGCGTAACCATGCTTATTCCCCGTCGAGTCAAGCACCGCAAGCAGCACCACCCGAAGCGTTCGGGTCAGGCCACCGGTGGTACCAAGGTCAGCTTCGGCGACTACGGCATCCAGGCCCTCACCCCGGCGTACGTGACCAACCGTCAGATCGAGTCCGCTCGTATCGCCATGACGCGTCACATCAAGCGTGGTGGCAAGGTCTGGATCAACATCTACCCGGACCGTCCGCTGACCAAGAAGCCCGCCGAGACCCGCATGGGTTCCGGTAAGGGTTCGCCCGAGTGGTGGGTCGCGAACGTGAAGCCGGGCCGGGTGCTCTTCGAGCTCTCCGGCGTCAGCGAGGAGATCGCCCGTGAGGCGTTGACTCGTGCAATCCACAAGCTGCCCCTCAAGGCACGCATCATCAAGCGCGAGGAGGGCGACGCATAATGGCGATCGGTTCCAAGGAGCTCCGTCCGACGGAGCTCGACACGTTCGAGAACGAGCGTCTCGCTGACGAGCTGAAGAAGGCCAAGGAGGAACTCTTCAACCTCCGCTTCCAGTCGGCCACCGGCCAGCTGGAGAGCCACGGTCGTCTCCGTGCCGTCAAGCGCGACATCGCCCGCATCTACACCGTCCTCCGCGAGCGCGAGCTCGGCATCCGTGCCACTCCCGCGCCCGTCGAGACCGCCCCCAAGGCCAATAAGACGACGAAGAAGGCTGACAAGCCGGCCGAGTCGACCGAGGCCGAGACCGCCGAGGAGAAGTAATGGCGAACGAAGAGAAGAACTCCGCCGCCCTCACTCGCGGCTACCGCAAGACGCGTCGCGGCTACGTGACGAGCGACAAGATGGACAAGACCATCGTGGTCGAGGTCGAGGACCGCGTGAAGCACGCGCTCTACGGCAAGATCATCCGTCGCACGTCCAAGGTGAAGGCCCACGACGAGCTCGGCACCGCTGGTGTCGGCGACCTCGTCGTGATCAGCGAGACCCGTCCCCTCAGCGCGTCCAAGCGCTGGCGCCTGGTCGAGATCCTCGAGAAGGCCAAGTAGGCCTCGGCCTGCTTCGGAATAGGAGACAGCAGTGATTCAGCAGGAATCCCGCCTGAAGGTCGCCGACAACACGGGTGCCAAGGAGATCTTGACCATCCGCGTGCTCGGTGGCTCGGGTCGTCGCTACGCCGGTCTCGGTGACGTCATCGTCGCCACGGTGAAGGACGCCATCCCCGGCGGCAACGTGAAGAAGGGTGACGTCGTCAAGGCAGTCATCGTTCGCACCAAGAAGGAGACCCGTCGTCAGGACGGCTCCTACATCAAGTTCGACGAGAACGCGGCAGTGATCCTCAAGGCCGACGGCGACCCGCGCGGTACGCGCATCTTCGGTCCGGTCGGTCGCGAGCTCCGTGACAAGAAGTTCATGAAGATCATCTCGCTCGCGCCGGAGGTGCTGTAAGCCATGGCGAACATCAAGAAGGGTGACCTCGTCCAGGTCATCACGGGCGCGACGCAGGAGCGTGGCGGCGACCGTGGCAAGCAGGGCAAGGTCATCGAGGTCCTCAAGGACAAGAACCGCGTCGTCGTCGAGGGCGTGAACTTCGTCACGAAGCACGTCCGCGTCGGTCAGACGCAGCGTGGTTCGAAGACCGGTGGCATCGAGCAGCACGAAGCCTCGATCCACGTCTCGAACGTCGCACTCGTCGACCCGAAGACGAAGAAGCCGACGCGTGTCGGCTTCCGCACCGAAGAGGTGGAGAAGGACGGCGTCAAGAAGACCGTCCGTGTCCGCTACGCGAAGAAGTCTGGTGAGAAGCTCTGATGACTGACACGACTGCTGCGCCCGCTGGCAAGATCCAGCCGCGCCTCAAGCAGAAGTACCTGGCCGAGATCAAGACGGCCCTCACCGAGCAGTTCGGTTACGCGAACGTCAACCAGGTCCCCGGCCTGGTCAAGGTCGTCGTGAACACCGGTGTCGGCGAGGCCGCTCGTGACTCCAAGATCATCGAGGGGGCCATCAAGGACCTCACGGCGATCACGGGTCAGAAGCCCCAGGTCAACATCGCCCGCAAGTCCATCGCTCAGTTCAAGCTGCGCGAGGGTCAGGCCATCGGCGCGCACGTCACCCTCCGCGGTGACCGCGCGTGGGAGTTCCTGGACCGCCTGGTGACGCTCGCACTGCCCCGCATCCGCGACTTCCGCGGTCTCAGCGACAAGCAGTTCGACGGCAACGGCAACTACACGTTCGGTCTCACGGAGCAGTCCGTGTTCCACGAGATCGACCAGGACCGCATCGACCGTGTCCGCGGCTTCGACATCACTGTCGTGACCACCGCGAAGACGGACGACGAGGGACGCGCGCTGCTCCGCCAGCTCGGCTTCCCGTTCCGCTCTAACGAGCAGACGGTCTAAACTACTTCGGGCGGTGCGGGCCGGAGGATTCACGTCCTCCGGCCCGCACGCACGAACACACCGATCTCGGGGAACCGCCCTGGGATCACTCGATCGCTCAGGTCGGCATTCGTGGAACGGGTGTCGAAACCAGGCGAGAAATGGACGAACATCATGACGATGACCGATCCGGTCGCAGACATGCTGACCAGATTGCGGAACGCGAACTCCGCGCACCACGACGCAGTCGCGCTCCCGAGCTCCAAGCTCAAGAAGAACATCGCCGACATCCTCAAGCGTGAGGGCTACATCAGCGAGTGGAAGGTGGAGGACGCCCGAGTCGGGCAGACCCTCACCATCGACCTGAAGTACGGCCCCGAGCGCGAGCGTTCGATCGCCGGCATCAAGCGCGTCTCGAAGCCGGGCCTCCGGGTCTACGCGAAGTCGACGGAGATCCCCCAGGTCCTCGGTGGCCTCGGCGTGGCGATCCTCTCGACCTCCTCCGGCCTCCTGACCGACCGCGAAGCCGAGCAGAAGGGCGTGGGTGGGGAAGTCCTCGCCTACGTGTGGTGATCGACAATGTCACGAATCGGACGTCTCCCCATCGACATCCCCGCCGGCGTCACCGTCTCCGTTGACGGTCAGAACGTGGCGGTCAAGGGCCCGAAGGGCGAGCTCGCGCTCGTCATCGCGGAGCCCATCCAGGCCAAGGTCGAGGAGAACCAGGTCCTCGTCACCCGTCCGGACGACGAGCGCGAGTCGCGTTCGCTCCACGGACTGACCCGGACCCTCATCGCCAACAACATCATCGGCGTGACCCAGGGCTACACCAAGGGCCTCGAGGTCGTCGGTACGGGTTACCGTGTCGCGGCCAAGGGCTCGAACCTCGAGTTCGCCCTCGGGTACTCCCACTCGATCACGGTCGAGCCGCCGGCGGGCATCAGCTTCGCGGTGGAGGGCAACAACAAGGTCACCGTCGCCGGTATCGACAAGCAGGCTGTCGGCGAGGTCGCCGCGAACATCCGGAAGCTCCGGAAGCCCGAGCCCTACAAGGGCAAGGGTGTCCGTTACGCCGGCGAGAACGTGCGCCGCAAGGCCGGAAAGTCAGGTAAGTGATCATGGGACTCCTCAAGACACGAGGCAAGAGCAAGGCGGCCGCCAAGGCGCGTCGTCACAACCGTCTCCGCAAGAAGATCACCGGCACCGAGGCTCGTCCCCGTCTCGCCGTCACCCGCTCGTCGCGTCACGTGTTCGTGCAGGTCATCGACGACTCGAAGGGTCACACCCTCGCAAGCGCCTCGACGATGGAGGCAGACCTCCGCTCGTTCGACGGCGACAAGACCGCCAAGGCCCGTCGCGTCGGTGAGCTCCTCGCCGAGCGCGCGAAGTCGGCTGGCGTCGAGGCCGTGGTCTTCGACCGCGGTGGCAGCAAGTACGCCGGTCGCGTCGCCGCGATCGCCGATGGTGCCCGTGAAGGAGGGCTGAACCTGTGAGCGACAACGCGAACACCAACGAAGACGCCAAGACCGAGGCCGTCGAGGCCACGGAGACCGAGGCTGTCGAGACCACGGAGACCACCGAGGCGAGCACGGAGGCCACGGCCACCGACGCAACCGCCGAGGCGACCACCGAGGGCGCCAAGACCGGCAAGGAGGCGGAGGCACCTGCCGTCGCCGAGCGTCCGGTCGAGACCGCCGCGGGCTCCGCGTCGAACAACCGCGACTCCGCTGACAACCGTGGCCGTCGTGGTGGCGGTCGTGACCGTCAGCAGGGCCGCGACCGCAACAACCGCGGTGGCGACAGCCAGTTCCTTGAGCGCGTGGTGACCATCAACCGCGTCTCGAAGGTCGTCAAGGGTGGTCGTCGCTTCAGCTTCACGGCGCTCGTCGTCGTCGGTGACGGCAACGGCCTCGTGGGCGTCGGCTACGGCAAGGCCAAGGAGGTCCCCACGGCGATCTCCAAGGGTGTCGAAGAGGCGAAGAAGAACTTCTTCCGCGTCCCCCGCGTCGGCAACACGATCCCGCACCCGGTGCAGGGTGAAGCCGCCGCTGGCGTCGTCCTCCTGCGTCCGGCCGGCCCCGGTACCGGTGTCATCGCCGGTGGTCCGGTCCGCGCCGTGCTCGAGTGCGCCGGCATCCACGACGTCCTGAGCAAGTCGCTCGGCTCGTCGAACACCATCAACATCGTGCACGCGACCGTCGAGGCCCTGAAGCAGCTCGAGGAGCCCCGCGCCGTCGCGAGCCGTCGTGGCCTCGACGTCGAGCGGGTCGTCCCGGCCCGTCTGCTCCAGGCCGAGGCCGCAGCCCTGCGTGCCGCGACCGAGAAGGCAGGTGCGTGATGGCGATGCTGAAGATCACGCAGATCAAGTCCGTTATCAGCGAGAAGCAGTACCAGCGCGACACCCTGCGCAGCCTGGGCCTCAAGCGCATCGGCCGTTCGGTCGAGCGTGAGGACAACTCCCAGAACCGCGGGTACATCGCGACGGTGGCGCACCTCGTGAAGGTCGAGGAGGTCGACGCATGAGCGACGAGAAGAACGAGCGCGTGCAGGTGCTGAAGCTGCACCACCTCCGTCCCGCAGAGGGCGCCAAGAAGGACCGCACCCGTGTGGGTCGCGGTGAGGGCTCGAAGGGCAAGACCGCTGGGCGTGGTACCAAGGGCACGAAGGCCCGCTACCAGGTCCGGGTCGGCTTCGAGGGTGGGCAGATGCCGCTGCACATGCGCACCCCGAAGCTCCGCGGGTTCAAGAACCCGTTCCGGGTCGAGTACCAGGTCGTGAACCTGGACAAGATCTCGGAGCTCTACCCCGATGGTGGCGACGTCACCGTTGCGGGCCTGGTCGCCAAGGGCGCCGTCCGCAAGAACGAGAAGGTCAAGGTTCTCGGTCAGGGTGACATCACCGTGAAGATCACGGTCACGGTCGACAAGGTCTCGGCGTCCGCCGCCGAGAAGATCGTGGCTGCTGGCGGCACCGTCTCCCAGTAACCCCCGTCGGCGGCCCGTGCGTTTGCGCACGGGCCGCCGTTACGGTTTCCTTGACAGTGGCCGGCATCCGTCGGCCAGGTCGGCCCTGCCGACCGAAACCGGTCCGGCCGCGATCGACGGCCCCGGTCCCACAAGTTCGGAGTCATCGTGTTCAGAGCGGTCGCGCGCATCATGCGCACCCCTGATCTTCGCAAGAAGATCGGCTTCACCCTCGCGATCATCGCGCTGTTCCGTCTCGGGTCGTACATCCCGGCACCGTTCGTCGACTACGCCGCCGTGCAGAGCTGTCTCGCCAGCGCGTCGTCCTCCGGCGGTCTCTACGACCTCATCAACCTCTTCTCCGGCGGCGCGCTGCTGAAGCTCTCGGTCTTCGCGCTCGGCATCATGCCGTACATCACGTCGTCGATCATCGTCCAGCTCCTGCGTGTGGTCATCCCGCACTTCGACACCCTCTACAAGGAGGGCCAGTCCGGCCAGGCGAAGCTGACGCAGTACACGCGCTACCTCACGATCGCGCTCGGTGTCCTGCAGTCCACGACGCTGATCACGGTCGCCCGCTCCGGCGCCCTGTTCGGCACCAACGCCTCCGCGTCCTGCACGTCGATCATCTCGAACGACAGCTGGTACGCCATCATGCTGATGGTCGTCACGCTGACCGCCGGTACCGGCCTCATCATGTGGATGGGCGAGCTCGTCACCGAGCGCGGCATCGGCAACGGCATGTCGCTCCTGATCTTCACGTCGATCGCTGCGCAGTTCCCGTCGGCGCTCTGGGCGATCGAGCAGTCGCAGTCGTTCGAGCTCTTCCTGTTCGTGATCCTGGTCGGACTCGTGATCATGATGGCCGTCGTGTTCGTCGAGCAGTCACAGCGGCGGATCCCCGTGCAGTACGCCAAGCGCATGGTGGGGCGGCGGACGTACGGCGGCAACAACACCTACATCCCGATCAAGGTGAACATGGCCGGCGTCGTGCCCGTCATCTTCGCCTCGTCGCTGCTGTACCTGCCGGCCCTGATCGCGCAGTTCAACCAGCCCTCGGACGGCTCCGAGCCGGCCGCGTGGGTGACCTGGATCCAGAACAACCTGACCTCGGGTGACAACTGGTTCTACATGGTCCTGTACTTCCTGCTCATCGTCGGGTTCACGTACTTCTACGTGGCGATCACCTTCAACCCCGAAGAGGTCGCCGACAACATGAAGAAGTACGGCGGGTTCATCCCCGGCATCCGTGCCGGTCGTCCGACCGCCGAGTACCTCGACTACGTCCTCACCCGGGTGACGCTGCCCGGCTCGCTCTACCTCGGTCTCATCGCGCTCATCCCGCTGGCAGCACTGGCGCTGTTCGGCGCGAACCAGAACTTCCCGTTCGGTGGCGCGAGCATCCTCATCATCGTGGGTGTCGGTCTCGAGACCGTGAAGCAGATCGACTCGCAGCTGCAGCAGCGTCACTACGAAGGGCTTCTCCGTTGAGCGCACGTCTCATCATCGTCGGACCTCCCGGAGCCGGGAAGGGCACCCAGGCCGGCCGGATCGCCGACTCCTTCGGGATCCCCGCGATCTCGACCGGGGACATCTTCCGCAAGAACGTGGCAGAGGGCACGCCCCTCGGTGTGCAGGCGAAGGCGATCATGGACGCCGGCGACTACGTGCCGGACTCCCTGACGAACGAGCTCGTGAAGTCACGCCTACAGGAGCCCGATGCCGAGCACGGCTTCCTGCTGGACGGCTACCCGCGCACGGTCGGTCAGGTCGAGTACCTCGACGCACTGCTCGCCGAGCAGGGCACCGGGATCGACGCCGTCGTGCAGCTCGTCGCCGACCAGGACGAGCTCGTCGGTCGCCTGCTCAAGCGGGCCGAGGACCAGGGCCGTAGCGACGACAACGAGGAGACGATCCGTCGTCGCCAGCAGGTCTACGCCGAGCAGACGGCGCCCATCGTGGCGGCGTACGGCGAGCGTGGCCTCGTGGTCGACGTCGACGGCCTCGGTGCCATCGACGAGGTCGGCGACCGCATCCAGACGGCACTGGCGGGCCGCGGGCTCTCCGCGACCGTCTGACCAGCGTGGTGCGGTTCAAGAAGCCCTCGATCTACAAGACCCCGGACGAGCTCCGGGCGATGGTCCGGCCGGGTCTGCTGACCGCCGAGGCGCTCGACGCCGTCCGTGCAGCGATCCGTCCGGGGATCACCACCGGTGAACTCGATGCGATCGCCGAGCGCACCATCCGGGACGGCGGTGGAATCCCGAACTTCCAGCTCGTGCCCGGGTACCGCCACACGCTGTGCGTGTCGGTGAACGACGAGATCGTGCACGGGATCCCCGGTGAGCGCGTGCTCGCGCCCGGCGACATCGTGTCGGTGGACGCCGGCGCCGAGGTCGACGGCTGGAACGGCGACAGCGCGTTCACGACCGTCGTGCCCGGTGGCGACGCAGCGGTCACCGCAGCCCGCCAGACGCTCTGCGACACGACCGAGCGGTCGCTCTGGCACGGCATCGCCGCGCTCGCCCACGCGAAGAACCTGCACGAGGTCGGCTCCGCCGTGGAGGACGCGATCGACGAGACCGGCGCGTGGGGCATCGTCGAGGACTACACCGGCCACGGCATCGGCCGGTCGATGCACGAGGAACCGCCGGTCTTCAACTACCGCGTCCGTGGCGCCGGACCTGCCGTCAAGCCGGGGCTGGTGGTCGCCATCGAGCCGATGGTCACGGCCGGCGCCATCGACAGCTCGACGGACGACGACGAGTGGACGGTCCGGACGCTCGACGGCTCGGACGCCGCGCACTGGGAGCACAGCGTCGCGGTGCACGCGGCCGGCATCTGGGTGCTCACGGCCGCCGACGGCGGCGCTCGGGGCCTGGCCCCGCTGGGTGTGACGCCCGTCCCGATCCCGTAGGACGGGCCTCCAGTCCGTACGCGGTGCCCACGCGGGGTGTCTCCGCACGATGCGACGGCCGGGAGGCCCGGCTGGCGTCCGCCGTGTCGACGACGTCGCGTGGACCCACCCGACCACCGCCGGGCGCACGCGCCGTGGCGTCCCGTCAGTTGCCGACGGAGCAGGTCTCCTCGGAGGCGCTCTGCCCGGTGATCGACGAGGGCAGCGGCGTCGCCGACGCGGTCGGCGTCCGCGTTGCGGTCGCGCTCGGCGTCGCCGACGGTGTGCCGGCGGACGAGGTCCCGGACGAACTCGAGGTGCCGGACGACCCCGAGGAGCCGGACGACCCGGTGCCGCTCGACGTCCCGCCGCTCGACGGCGACTCCTCGGACGCGCGACCGGTGCTCGAGTCGCTCAGCGAGGACCGGACGTCGTTCTGCAGCGCCACGTTCAGGGTGTGGGCCGTCTCCTGGTCGACGATCACGCGGGCGCTGTCGGCGGGGTCGTCGGCCACCGGGTACTGCACGAAGAGCATGTTGGCCGTGCTCATCCCGCGCAGGGCGGCCGCGAGCTTGACGAGGGTGCCGGTCTGGGCCAGGCCGTCGGACAGCGTCATGTTGGACAGGGCGGCGCCGGCCAGCTTGTAGAGCGTGATCGGGTTCGAGAGCGTGCCGTCCGAGGTGACCTTGCGGAGGAGCGCCGACAGGAACACCTGCTGCGAGCTGATGCGGGCGAGGTCGCTGCCGTCGCCGACCCCGTGGCGCGTGCGCAGGAACGCCAGGGCGTCCGAGCCCTCGAGGGAGTGCGAGCCCGTCGTGAGGTGCAGGCCGGTGAACGTGTCGTCGATCGGCTCGGCGACGCAGACGTCCACGCCGCCGAGGGCATTCGACATCTCGATCACGCCGTCGAACGTGATGAGTCCGGCGTAGGGGATGCTCAGGCCGGTGAGGTTCTCGACCGTGTCGACGACGCAGGAGACACCGCCGTTGCCGAGCGCGGTGTTGAACATCGCCGAGGTGGACGCCGGGTAGGTCGTGCCGGTCGCGGGGTTCGTGCACGCCGGGATGGGGACCATCAGGTCACGGGGGAAGCTGACCGCGGTGAGCTGCTGGTGGTCCGCCGAGATGTGGATGAGCATCGTGACGTCGTTGCGGGCGCCCTCGACGTCCTCGTCCGAGTCGAACTGGCCGACGCGGGTGTCGCTCCCGATGAGCAGGATGTTCGCCCCGCCCTTGATCGCCGAGATGTCCGCGGTCTTCGCGGTGCTCTGGTCGTCGGTGCTCAGCGCGACGGTCTGCGGCGCGGTGGCGAGCTGTGCTCCGGCGATGGCGGCGACACTCGTGCCGCTGACGAGCAGGACGGCTACGGCGGACGCGACGACGGTGACGAGCGTGCCCCAACCCGGGCGACGGGCCTGCTTGCCGTGGCTGGCGAAGGGGCGTCGGGTGGCGTCGGGCACGTGTTCTCCGTTCGGTGGTCCGGCGCGATCTGCTGGTGCGACGGACGTGGCTGCGGAGCAAAACTACGGTTCGCGCGCATGTGTGCGCCCGGAGCGCGCCGTCAAACCACTGTGCAACGCTCAGGCACGGCCCCGGAAGCCCCAGACGTGGGGTGTTCCGCGTCCCCACTTGGCAATTGCGGGTTTACCACATAAGATCGATCTTTGGTGTGTCATGCCCTCTCGGGTGTGGCGACCGACCCGCAGACCGGTTCGGGGATCACACCTGTTCCACAACCAAGCGACAGTGAGGCTATGGCCAAGAAAGACGGCGTCATCGAGATCGAAGGCTCGGTGCTCGAAGCTCTGCCCAACGCGATGTTCCGCGTTGAGCTGACGAACGGACACAAGGTCCTCGCGCACATCTCCGGGAAGATGCGCCAGCACTACATCCGCATCCTCCCCGAGGACCGCGTGATCGTGGAGCTGAGCCCGTACGACCTGACCCGCGGCCGGATCGTCTACCGCTACAAGTGATCCGCGAGCTGGAAAGGAACGGCACGGCAATCCTGCCGAGCACGAAGCCAGCGAGCACGAGGAAAGAACCATGAAGGTCAACCCCAGCGTCAAGCCCATCTGCGAACACTGCCGTGTGATTCGCCGCAAGGGCCGCGTCATGGTGATCTGCAAGAGCAACCCGCGTCACAAGCAGCGCCAGGGCTAGTCCCGGGCGCGTGACCGGCGCCGACGGTGTCCATCGGACACCAGGCTGCTCGAGCACGACCCACAACTGAAGATCGACAACGCAGTACCAGAACCCGGTCGCACGACGATCGGGGGACACCTCGGGGCGGAGGCCCGAGCACCGGTACTGCGCCACACCTCCATCGACAACAGGAGCAGCCATCACATGGCACGTCTAGCAGGCGTCGACATCCCGCGCGAGAAGCGCGTGGAGATCGCACTCACGTACATCTACGGCGTCGGCCGTACCCGCGCCGTCCAGGCACTGACGGAGACCGGTATCTCCGGTGACATCCGCGTCAAGGACCTGACCGACGACCAGCTCGTCGCCCTCCGTGACTTCATCGAGGGCAACTTCAAGGTCGAGGGTGACCTCCGCCGTGAGGTCGCCGCCGACATCCGCCGCAAGGTCGAGATCGGCAGCTACGAGGGTCTTCGCCACCGTCGTGGTCTCCCGGTGCGCGGTCAGCGCACCAAGACCAACGCTCGTACCCGCAAGGGACCGAAGCGCACCGTGGCAGGCAAGAAGAAGGCTCGATAGGAGACCCCGATGGCTACCCCCAAGACTGCCGCGCGCAAGCCGCGCCGCAAGGAGAAGAAGAACGTCGCTGTGGGCCAGGCCCACATCAAGAGCACGTTCAACAACACGATCGTCAGCATCACCGACCCGTCGGGTGCCGTCCTCAGCTGGGCGTCCTCGGGTGCCGTGGGCTTCAAGGGTTCGCGCAAGTCGACGCCGTTCGCGGCGCAGCTCGCTGCCGAGTCCGCTGCGCGTCAGGCGCAGGAGCACGGCGTGAAGAAGGTCGACGTCTTCGTGAAGGGCCCGGGTTCGGGTCGCGAGACCGCGATCCGCTCCCTCCAGGCCGCTGGCCTCGAGGTCGGCTCGATCAACGACGTCACGCCGCAGGCGCACAACGGGTGCCGCCCGCCCAAGCGCCGTCGCGTCTGACGCGAGGAGCAACCGGCCGCGCCCTGCTCGTCCCCTGACCGGATCCGTTCCGGCGAGGGCGGGCAGGGCCCGCGGCCATTCCTGGTCGTTCGATCGCGCACGTGTGTGCGCGTGATCACAACTCAACAGACCCGTCGGGGCCCATGCGGCCCCGTCGTACCGCCAAGTGTCATATAGCGGACACTTCGCCGAAAGGAATCCCACAGTGCTCATTGCACAGCGCCCCACCCTGACCGAGGAGCCGATCTCCGAGCACCGCTCGCGCTTCGTCATCGAGCCGCTCGAGCCGGGCTTCGGTTACACCCTCGGCAACTCGCTGCGCCGCACGCTCCTCTCCTCGATCCCCGGCGCGGCTGTCACCAGCATCCGCATCGACGGCGTCCTCCACGAGTTCAGTACCGTTCCCGGTGTCAAGGAAGACGTCACCGAGATCATCCTCAACATCAAGAGCCTGGTCGTCTCCAGCGAGCACGACGAGCCCATCACGGCGTACCTGCGCAAGCAGGGTGCCGGTCAGGTCACCGCAGCGGACATCTCCGCTCCGGCCGGCGTCGAGATCCACAACCCGGAACTCGTCATCGCGACCCTGAACGACACCGCGCGCTTCGAGCTCGAGCTCACGATCGAGCGTGGCCGTGGCTACGTCTCGGCGACGCAGAACCGTTCCGAGTTCAGCGAAGCCGGTCAGATCCCGATCGACTCGATCTACTCGCCCGTCCTGAAGGTCACCTACCGCGTCGAGGCGACGCGTGCCGGTGAGCGCACGGACTTCGACCGCCTGGTCGTCGACGTCGAAGCGAAGCCGGCCATCACGCCGCGCGACGCCATCGCGTCGGCCGGTCGCACGCTGGTCGAGCTGTTCGGGCTCGCTCGCGAGCTCAACACGGCGGCAGAGGGCATCGAGATCGGCCCCGCGCCGGTCGACGCCGTGCTCTCGAACGAACTGCAGACCCCGATCGAGGACCTCGACCTGTCGGTCCGCAGCTACAACTGCCTGAAGCGGGAGGGCATCAACACGGTGTCCGAGCTCGTCGCCCTGTCGGAGACGCAGCTCATGAACATCCGCAACTTCGGTCAGAAGTCGGTGGACGAGGTCAAGGACAAGCTCACCGAGCTCGGCCTGTCCCTCAAGGACACCGTCCCCGGATTCGACGGCGCCCACTTCTACAGCGGGTACGACGAGGACGAGTCCAACAACTGACCTCGCGCTCACGCGCAAGCGCGCTGACACCGCGCGCACCACTTTCACCACTGGAGAACTGACATGCCGAAGCCCACCAAGGGCCCCCGCCTCGGTGGCGGTCCCGCCCACGAGCGCCTGCTCCTGAGCAACCTCGCCAACGCCCTCTTCACGCACGGTCGCATCACGACCACCGAGACGAAGGCCAAGCGCCTCCGTCCGGTCGCCGAGCGTCTCATCACGTTCGCGAAGCGCGGCGACCTGCACGCGCGTCGTCGTGTGATCAGCATCCTGCGCGACAAGTCCGTCGTGCACACGCTGTTCACCGAGATCGCTCCCCAGGTCGAGGACCGCCAGGGCGGTTACACCCGCATCACGAAGCTCGGCTTCCGCAAGGGCGACAACGCCCCGCTGGCGTCGATCGAGCTCGTCCTCGAGCCCGTCTCGAGCACGCCCGCTCCGGTCAAGCGCAACTCGGCTCCGGCCGCTGCTGCCGCCCCGGTCGACGAGCCCGCCGCCGACGAGACCACCGAGGAGGCCCCGGTCGAAGAGACCGAGACCACCGAGGAGTCCGCCCCGGTCGCGACCGAGTCCGAGACCGAGGCTGCTGCCGAGGTCGAGGCCGACGCCGCCGAGAAGTCGGACGACGCCGACACCAAGTAGTCCGGTGCCCTCCGGGGCGCTGCACCACCACGAGGAAGCCCCCGCGACCCAGGTCGCGGGGGCTTCCTCGTGTCCGAAGCTGGTCACGGGTCCGGACACCACGGCACGCACGACGCGCCGCGTAGGGTGGCCGACCGGTACGACAGGGAAGGAAGTCATGGCGTTCCAGCACGTTGCGGGTCTGGGGACGAGGGTCTGGCGGTGGAGCCGGACCTCGGGCACGCAGCCGCGCCTGCTGCACGCCGGCAAGGCCGCCGCCGCCGCGGTGATCGCCTGGTTCGTGGCGCAGCACATCCCGGGCGTCGCGGCGGAGTACCCGTACTACGCACCACTCGGCGCCGTCGTCGCGATGCAGACCACGGTGTTCGCGGGCATCCGGAGCGGCGTGCAGACCCTGGTCGGGATCGCCCTCGGCATCCTCATCGCCGCGTTCACGATGTGGGTCGGCGACCCCGGCTTCCTCGCGATCGCGCTGGCGGTCGGCGTCGGGGTGCTCGTCGGCGGGTTCCGCGTGCTGGGCGAGGGCAGCTCGTGGGTGTCCACCGCGGCGCTCTTCGTCCTGCTCGTCGGCGGTGCGCACGCCGAGGGCTACTCGCTCGGGTACCTGGTGCAGATGGCCGTGGGCGTCGTGGTCGGGCTGCTGGTCAACTTCCTGGTGTTCCCGCCGCTGCACTTCTGGGACGCCGAACACCGCATCGACGCGGTGAACGGCGTGCTGGCGGACCACCTCGACGGGCTGGCAGCCGTGCTCGAGGAGGGCAAGCGCGACGAGAAGGCGTGGGACCACCAGCAGGACCGCCTGGACCGTGCGATCGCGGACGTGCGCTCACGGGTGGCGATCGCGCACGAGAGCCGTCGGCTCAACCCCCGTGGTGCCCTGCGCGGGTCGCGAGCGCGGCTCCAGAAGGACGGCGGACGCTTCCGCGCACTGGAGCGGGTCGCCTGGTACACGACCGACCTCACCGAGCTCGTCGCACGCTCCGGCCCGGTGTCCGAGGGCGTCGGGCGTCCCGACCCCGCGTTCGCCACCCCCATCGCCGAGGCACTTCGGAAGATCGCGAGCACGATCCGCGGCGACTCCCCGGAGGACCAGGCCGAAGAGGCCATCGCACGACTCGAGAGCGCGCTCGACGCATCGCGCGAGAACCCCTCGCACGTCGCGGTCACCTCGGCCGCGCTCGTCGCCCTGCGCGGGATCGTCGAGTCCGAGCGACGCGCCACCGACGACCTCGACACCCGGACCGGTCCGTCGGCGTTCGGCCGTCCGCGCGGCTGAGCGGGTACGGGCGGCCGCCGTCCGGCAGACCGAGCGCGGGCCGGGAGGCACGGATCACCCCCGCTACGGTGGTCACGTGGACGAGACGGTCGGCTTCCAGGACCCCGACAGCACGGGCGACGTGCGGCTCCGGCTGGACATCGCCTACGACGGGGCGGCGTTCTCCGGGTGGGCCCGGCAGCCCGGACTCCGGACCGTGCAGGGCGCGCTCGAGACCGCACTCGCCACCGTGTTCACCCGCTGGGGCGAGCCACCGCTGCTGACCGTCGCCGGACGCACCGACGCCGGGGTGCACGCCACCGGGCAGGTCGCGCACCTGGACCTGTCGGCAGAACAGTGGGCAGCGCTCACCGCCAAGCGCGGGACGGGCCGGTCACCGCTCGACGGGCTGCTCAAGCGGGTCAACGGCATCGCGGCACCCGAGGGGCACGTCGTCGTCACCGGTGCCTCGGTGGCACCCGACGGGTTCGACGCCCGGTTCTCCCCGCTCTGGCGCCGGTACGAGTACCGGATCGCGGACGCCGACGCCCCACGCGATCCACGTCGTCGTGGGCACACGGTCTGGCACGCCGCACGGCTCGATCCGGCAGCGATGGAGCGCGGTGCGCTGACGCTGCTCGGGCTGCACGACTTCGCGACGTTCTGCAAGCCGCGCGAGGGGGCGACGACCATCCGGACGTTGCAGCAGTTCCGCTGGGACCGCGAGCCGGACGGCGTGCTGGTGGCGCGCCTCCAGGCCGATGCCTTCTGCCACTCGATGGTGCGGGCCATGGTCGGCGCGACCATCGCCGTCGGCGAGGGCCGCTTCGGCCCGGACCGCCTCGAGGAACTGCGCGTCGCTGAGGAACGCACGAGCGCCTTCAAGACGGCGCCGGCGAAGGGACTGACCCTGACCGAGGTGGGCTACCCGGCGGACGCGGAGCTCGCGGAGCGGGCGGAGCAGACCCGGGCCCGACGGTCGGTGGACGGTACCGTCGAGGGATGAGCCCGCGCGAACCCCGTTCCGTCGTGTCCGTCGCCCCCGGAGTCGTCTTCGTCCAGGGCCCCGTGTCCAACTGGGTGGTGCTGGCCGAGGAGGACGGCGTCGCGCTGATCGACGCCGGCTACCCGGCCGACACCGACCTCGTGCTCGACACGGTGCGAGCCGCCGGGCACGACCCGGCCGACCTCCGCCGCGTCTACGTGACGCACGGACACGTCGACCACGTCGGCGGCATCCCCGGGATCCTCGAGCGCTACCCCGACGTCGAGGTGCTCGCGCACGCCGACGAACTCGCCAACGTGCGCGGACCGGAGCGGCAGCAGGTCACCCCGGCGGAGATCGGCGGCCGGCTCGCCAGCCCCCGCGTGCTCGCCTGGCTGGCGCGGGCGATCCGATCCGACGCCCTGCGACCCACGACCGTGCCGTCCGCTCGCGCGTTCACCGGTGCGGACTTCGCGGGTCGGGCGATCGCACCGTTCCCGGCCGTCGGCCACACCGACGGCTCGACGGCCTACCTGCTGCCCGCGGCGGACGCGATCGTCACGGGCGACGCGGTCGTCAGTCGGCACGACACCCAGCCCGGGTCGTGGGCCCCGCGGCCGCGGATGATCACGCCGTTCTTCACCGCCGACCAGGACCGCGCGCTCGAGTCGGCACGGGCGCTGCCGTTCCCGGCGCTCGTGCTGCCGGGACACGGACCGGCCGTCCGACGTGTCGGCGGGACCTGGCTGCCGATCGGCTGATGCCGCGCGATCGGCTGGGCCGCCGAACGCGATCGGCTGATGCCGCCGCATCGCTGATGTTGCCGAACGCAATCATTTACCTCGACGCAACCTGAATGTCCCCGCAGGTCGGTAGCGTGCGGGCATGGCCAACACCCTCGGGCGCACTCTGCTGTGCGCCACGGCGGCTGCGACGCTCCTCGCGGCCCCACTCGTCACCGTCACCGCAGCGACCGCGAACCCCGAGGGGACCGACCTCGTCATCGAGGAGGCCTACCTGAAGGCGGGGAGCAAGGGCGCGTTCTACAACGAGAAGTTCGTCGAGATCGGCAACCCGACCGACGTCGCCGTGTCGCTCGACGGGTGGTCGCTCCAGTACCGTTCCGCCACGGGCACCGGCACGTTCTCGGCCAGTGCGCTCCAGGGCACCGTGCCGGCCAAGGGCACCTTCCTGGTGTCGATGGCGGGCAACGGCGGGGCCACCGCGGCTGGCGAGGACCTGCCCGCCGCCGACGACACCGCGACGCTCAACCCGTCGGGCACCACGGGCACGCTCGTGCTGTCCGACGCCACGGCACCCCTGGCGCTCGCCGCCGGACCCGTCGCCACCGGCACCGACGGCGTGGTCGACCTGCTCGGCTACGGCGCCTCGAACACGTTCGAGTCGGCCGTGCGCACCGTGACCGGGGACAACTCCGTCCCGAACGGCCTGGTCCGCCAGGGCACCACGGACACCGACGTCAACGGTGCGGACTTCTCCGTGACGACGACGCTCACCCCACGGAACGCCGCGGGCGAGACGACGGCACCGACCGAGCCCACGGAACCGACCGACCCGGGTGACGGCGGGACCCCCGCGCCCGGCACGCCCGCCGAGACGGTGACCATCGCCCAGCTGCAGGGCACCACGGACACCTCGCCGTACGCCGGCAAGAACGTCACGACCGACGGTGTCGTCACCGCGGTGTACGGCACCGGCGGCTTCAACGGCTACACGATCCAGACCCCCGGCACCGGCGGCGCCATCGACCTCGGCGCCCACACCGCGTCCGACGCGGTGTTCGTCTTCTCGTCCGCCACCGCCGGCCTGGTGCACGAGGGCGACCACGTGCGGGTCACCGGTGCCGTGTCCGAGTACTTCGGCCTGACCGAACTCACGGTGTCCGGGGCCTCGTCGCTGCAGCAGCTCGACGACACCGTCGCGGCACCGCAGCCCGCCGCGGTCGCGTTCCCGTCGTCCGACGCCCAGCGCGAGTCGCTCGAGAGCATGCTCATCGCTCCCCAGGGGGCATACACCGTCGCCGACAACTACACGACGAACCAGTACGGCGAGATCGTGCTCGCCAGCGGCACGAAGCGCCTCATCCAGCCGACCGAGGTCGGCCGACCGGGCAGCGCCGAGGCGAAGGCCGTCGAGGCCGACAACGCCGCGCGCAAGGTCACGCTCGACGACGGCGCGAGCACCAACTTCCTGACCCAGGCGAACCAGGGCATCCCGGTGTCGTGGCTCACCCAGGGCCCGGTCACCGTCGGGGCCGCCGCCACCTTCACCGATCCGGTCGTCCTCGACTACCGCAACAACGGGTGGAAGTTCCAGCCGACCGCGCCGATCACGGGTGCGACCCCGGCCGCCGACCTGCCGGCGTCGTTCTCGAAGGTGCGCCAGCCGGCACCGCAGGACGTCGGTGGCGACCTGAAGCTCGCCGGCTTCAACGTGCTCAACTACTTCCCGACCACGGGCGACGAGCTCACCGGCTGCAAGTACTACACGGACCGTGCCGGTGACCCCGTCACGGTGAACTCGGGCTGCGACGCCCGCGGTGCCGCCGAGCAGGAGGACTTCCTGCGCCAGCAGGTCAAGATCGTGAAGGCCATCAACGGCCTGGACGCCGACGTCGTCTCGCTCGAGGAGATCGAGAACTCCGTCCGCTTCGGTCAGGACCGCGACGCCGCCGTGGCCACCCTGGTCGACGCGCTCAACGCCGCCACCGGCCAGGACACCTGGGCCTACGCGAAGTCCCCGGCCGTCGTGCCCGCGAGCGAGGACGTCATCCGCCTCGCCCTCATCTACAAGAAGGACCGCGTCGAGCCCGTCGGCGAGTCGACGATCCTGCTCGACGACGCGTTCACGAACGCCCGCCAGCCCGTCGCGGACGCGTTCCGCCCGGTCGGCGGCACCGCGGACGACGACTTCCTGGTGATCGCGAACCACTTCAAGTCCAAGGGCTCCGGCACCGGCGAGAACGCCGACCAGGGCGACGGGCAGGGGGCCTCGAACGCCGACCGCGTCGAGCAGGCGAAGGCCCTCGTGACCTTCTCCACCGACATGCAGGAGCAGTACGGCACCGACAAGGTGTTCATGCTCGGCGACTTCAACGCCTACAGCAAGGAGGACCCGGTGGTGGTCCTCGACGAGGCCGGCTACACCGACCTCGGCCCGGCGCTCGACAGCACCGAGTACTCGTACGTGTTCTCCGGCCTGAGCGGCTCGCTCGACCACGTGTTCGCGTCGAAGGCCGCGCTCGAGACGGTCACGGGCGTGGACATCTGGAACATCAACTCGGTCGAGTCGGTGGGCCTGGAGTACAGCCGCTACAACTACAACGCGACGAACCTGTACACCGACGACGTGTACCGGGCGAGCGACCACGACCCGATCCTGGTCGGCTTCGACCTGGACGCCGCGGGCACCGACCCGGGCACGGACCCGACGCCGGTGCCGACTCCGACCCCGACACCGACGCCGACCCCGGTGCCGAACCCGACGCCGACCCCGACTCCGGTGCCGCCGGTCGACGGGATCACCCCGCCGGTTGCTCCGGTGGCGCCGTCGGAGTCGTTGTTGACGGAGGCGAACCGTGGCGGGGTGTCTGCTCCGGCGACCGCTCGTGCGGGGGAGACGATCACGGTGACGGTGGGCACTGCGTCTGCCGGTGACACGGTGAACGTGTGGTTGTTCTCGACCCCGACCCTGATCGGTACGGCTGTGGTCGCTGCTGACGGGACGGTTCGGGTGGCGATCCCGGCGGACACGGTGGCTGGTGCGCATCGTCTGGCGGTGACGGCTGCGGACGGGAGTCTGATCGGGTGGACCCCGATCACGATCACCGTGGATGGGCAGCTCGCGTTCACGGGTGCCGCAGGGATGGGTGCCGGTGCGCTGGTGGCGTTCCTGCTGCTCGCGGCGGGCGCGGGCGTGCTGATCGTGCGTCGCCGCAGGACCGCGGCCGCTGCGGAGTAGTCCCCACGCCCCACGGGCGCACTTGGTGAGCAGGAATGGTCGGGTTCGCACAGCGGACCCGACCATTGCTGCTCACCATGCGCGGTAAGGGCGACCGCGCGGCGGACGGGAGGCGCGGTGCGGGCTGGCACGGCGCCTCCAGGCCGGCAGTCGGCCGCGTTTGACCGACCTACCCCGCGTCGGCTAGGCTCTCACCTTGGTCTGTGCGCCCCGCGCGCGGACAGTCAGATGAGCCCTCCAACCGAGGTGTTCCCCGTGCTTCTGCCCGTGGAACTCCCGACCGGAGTGGGATTCACGGACTCCTCACCTCGACACGAAAGCAGCACTCCTGTGACTCGCACGTTCTCACCGAAGCCGGCAGACGTCCAGCACGACTGGATCGTCATCGACGCCACCGACGTCGTCCTCGGCCGTCTCGCCACCCACGCCGCGGCGCTCCTGCGCGGCAAGCACAAGGCCACCTTCGCCCAGCACATGGACATGGGTGACTTCGTCATCATCGTGAACGCCGACAAGGTCGCCCTGACCGGTTCGAAGCTCGCGAAGAAGGTCTACTACCGTCACTCGGGGTACCCGGGCGGCCTGACGGCGACCTCCTACCCGGAGATGCTCGAGAAGCACCCCACCCGCGCCGTCGAGAAGGCGATCCGCGGCATGCTGCCGAAGAACACCCTCGGCCGCGAGCAGCTCAAGAAGCTGAAGGTCTACGCCGGCGCGGAGCACCCGCACGCCGCGCAGCAGCCCAAGCCGTACATCTTCGACCAGGTCGCACAGTAGTTCCGGCCACGACGACTTCAAGGACACAGAAAACTCATGGCTCAGATCGCTGATTCCCTCGACCAGACCCCGGAGAGCTTCACCACGGAGAGCGCACCCGCCGCTGCCGAGGCCGCTCCCCGTCAGATCCTCAACGTCTCCGGCGGTGCCGTCGGGCGCCGCAAGGAGGCCATCGCGCGCGTCCGGCTCGTCCCGGGCTCCGGCACGTTCGTCGTGAACGGCCGCACGCTCGAGGACTACTTCCCGAACAAGCTGCACCAGCAGCTCATCAACGACCCCTTCAAGGTGCTCGAGCTCCTCGGCTCGTACGACGTCGTCGCCCGCATCACCGGTGGTGGCCCCTCGGGTCAGGCCGGTGCGCTCCGCCTCGCCATCGCCCGCACGCTGAACGAGATCGACCGCGAGAACAACCGCGCGGCCCTCAAGAAGGCCGGCTTCCTCACCCGTGACGCCCGCGTCATCGAGCGCAAGAAGGCCGGCCTCAAGAAGGCCCGCAAGGCTTCGCAGTTCTCGAAGCGCTAGTCGTCACCGGCTGAAGATCGCAATGCCGCGTCTGTTCGGTACCGACGGGGTTCGTGGTCTCGCCAACGGCGAGCTGACGGCCGCGCTCGCACTGGGTCTTGCCCAGGCGAGCGCGGCCGTCCTCACACACGGACACCATGCCGACGCCCGCCGGGCGTCGGGTCGCCCGCGCCCGCGCGCGGTCCTCGCGCGTGACCCGCGCGTCTCCGGCGAGTTCCTCGGTGCCGCCGTCGCGGCCGGGCTCGCCTCGGCCGGCGTCGACGTGCTCGACGCCGGGGTCATCCCCACCCCCGCCGCGGCGTTCCTCGTCGCGGACATCGACGCCGACTTCGGCGTGATGATCTCCGCATCGCACAACCCCGCTCCCGACAACGGGATCAAGTTCTTCGCCACGGGTGGCCGCAAGCTGCCGGACGAGGTCGAGGACCGCATCGAAGCGGCCATGCACGACCACTCCGCACCCACCCCCACCGGCATCGACGTCGGGCGCATCTCGCGGTTCGCCGACGCCGAGGACCGCTACGTGGTGCACCTGCTCGGCACGCTGCCGCACCGGCTCGACGGCATCCACGTCGTGCTCGACTGCGCGAACGGTGCCGCCGCCGGCGTCTCGCCCGAGGTCTTCGTCAACGCGGGTGCCCGCGTGACGCTCATCGGCGCCGACCCCGACGGCTGGAACATCAACGACGGCGTCGGTTCGACCCACATCGACAACCTCGCGCGCGCGGTGCTCGAGCACGGTGCCGACGTCGGCATCGCGCACGACGGTGACGCGGACCGCTGCCTGGCGGTCGACGCCGCGGGCAACGCGATCGACGGCGACCAGATCATGGCGATCCTGGCGTTGTCGCTGCAGGAGCGCGGACGGCTGAAGGACGACACCCTCGTCGCGACGGTCATGTCGAACCTCGGGCTGAAGCGCGCCATGGCCGACGCGGGCATCACCGTGATCGAGGCCGGCGTGGGTGACCGCTACGTGCTCGAGAAGATGACCGAGGGCGACTACTCCATCGGTGGCGAGCAGTCCGGCCACATCATCTTCAACGAGTTCGCCACCACGGGTGACGGCATCCTGACCGGGCTGCACCTGGTCGCCGAGATGGCGCGCACGGGCAAGACCCTGCAGGAGCTCGCCTCGTGCATGACGGTGTTCCCGCAGGTGCTGCTCAACGTCCGGGGCGTCGATCGCCACGGGCTCGCCGACCAGGGCGTGCAGGACGCCATCTCCGCCGCCAGCGAGGCGCTCGGGGACAGCGGCCGCGTGCTGCTCCGTCCGTCGGGCACCGAGCCGGTCGTGCGCGTGATGGTCGAGGCCGCTTCGCAGGACGATGCCCAGCGCATCGCCGAGGAGCTCGCCGCCGTCGTGCAGGACCGCCTGGCGCTCGACGCCGCGTAGGGGTTCCCTCCGCAAGACACCGGTGTTCGCCGGTTGAACGCGTGCATGCCGCGGTTCAGCTCGCGAACACCGGTGTTCTGCTGTCGCCCGCAGCTCAGATCTTGCGGAGGAGGACCGAGTTCACCTTGTGGTTCGCGCCCTTCTTGAGCACCAGGGTGGCGCGGGAGCGCGTGGGCAGCACGTTCTCGATCAGGTTCGGCTCGTTGATCGCCCGCCAGACGTCGGTCGCCGTTCGCACCGCGTCCTCACGCGAGAGCGAGGCGAACCGGTGGAAGAACGAGTCGGGGCTCGAGAACGCCTCTTCCTGCAGGGCGAGGAACCGGTCGACGTACCAGGACTCGATGTCCTTCGTCTTCGCGTCCACGTAGATCGTGAAGTCGAACAGGTCGGACAGCGCGAGCCGCCCGTGCACCGGGGGTGCCAGCACGTTGAGGCCCTCGACGATGAGCACGTCGGGCTGCCGGACGACGATCTCGGCATCGGGCACGATGTCGTAGACCAGGTGCGAGTAGTACGGCGCGCGGACCTCGGTCGCCCCGCTCTTCACCTGGCTCACGAAGCGCAGCAGGGAGCGGCGGTCGTACGACTCCGGGAAGCCCTTCCGGTCCATGATCCCGCGGCGCTCCAGCTCGGCGTTCGGGTACAGGAAGCCGTCGGTCGTCACCAGCTCCACACGAGGGGTGTCCGGCCAGCGCTTCGTCAGCTCGCGCAGCAGACGGGCGACGGTGGACTTGCCGACCGCGACGGAGCCCGCGACGCCGATGACGAACGGCGTGCGTCCGGCGCGCTCACCGAGGAACCGGCTCGTCTCGGCGTGCAGGTTGCGCGCACCGGCGGCGTAGAGCGTGAGCAGGCGGGACAGGGGCAGGTAGACCTCCTGCACCTCCTGCATGTCCAACCGGTCGCCGAGACCGCGCAGCTGCACGATCTCGGTCTCGGTGAGCGACAGGTGCTCCTTCGGGGCGAGCTGGGACCACTCGTCACGCGGGATCTCCACGAACGGGGTCGGGTGCGCGACGGCGGTCTCCGAGAACGGCATGGGATCGAGCGTACAGACGGGAGGCCCGGGGCACGTGAGCCGACCGGCTCACGTGCCCCGGGCCTCCCGTCCAGTGCCCGGTGCGCGTCCGCAGGACGCGACGCGTCAGGCGGGGAGGGCCGCCTCGATGGCGGCGACGACCTCGGGGGCGTCCGGCTTCGTGGTGGGACGGAAGCGCGTGACGGTGCCGTCGGGGGCGACGAGGAACTTCTCGAAGTTCCACGCGACGCGGCCGGCCTTGCCGTCGGCGTCCGGGGTCTCCTTGAGGGCCTGGTAGAGCGGGTGGGCGCTCTTGCCGTTGACCTTGACCTTCTCGGACATCGGGAACGTCACGCCCCAGGTGGTGGAGCAGTACTCGTCGATCGCCGCGGACGAGCCGAGCTCCTGCAGGAACTGGTTGCTCGGGAAGCCCAGCACCGTGAACCCGCGGGGGCCGTACTGCTTCTGCAGGGCCTCGAGCTGCTCGTACTGCGGGGCGAGGCCGCACCGGGAGGCGACGTTCACGACCAGTACGGCCTTGTCGGCGTAGGCGCCGAACGTGGTGTCCTCGCCGTGCAGCGTGGTGATGGCGATGTCGTCGAAGCGTCCCATGGCCCGGACGCTAGTCCACGATGTCGAGATCGGCCTGACGGCGGACGAACTCGCCCATGTTCGGCACCGTGAACGCCACCTTGCCGCGCTCGGGCGCGTAGATGATGCCCTTCTCGATCAGTCCCTGTCGTGCCGGGCTGGTCCCCTTCGGTTCCGCACCGAGGCGCGATGCCACGACGGCGGTCCCGGAGACGCCGGCCGGGTCGTCCGACATCGCCACGAGGTACTGCCGCTCCGCGGGTGTGGCACGGTCCCAGCGGGCCGGGAAGAAACCGCTGTCGAGTTCTGCGTTGCCGCGGTCGACGGCAGCTGCTGCGTCATCGCGGGTGATCCGTCGGTCGGCCGCGAGGTCCCACGCCGCCGCCCCGTAGGTCTGGAGGTAGTACGGGTACCCGCCCGAGGCATCGATGAGGAGATCGAGCGCGGCGGCGTCGAAAGCCACCCCGGAGCGGGCGGCCGGAACCGTGAGCGCGTCAGCGGCTGCTCCCGACGGGAGCGACCCCATCTCTCGGTAGTCGAAGAGGCGCTCGGCGTAGGACCGGGCCGCCGTGAGCTTGCCCGGTACGTTCGGCAGACCGGCCCCGACCATCACGAACGGCCAGCCCCGTTGTCCGGCCCGGTGCTGGACGGACAACAGCGCGGAGAGCAACTCGAGGTCGAGGTCCTGGACCTCGTCGATGAAGAGTGCGAGCGCCCGGTTCTGCTCCCGCAGCGCGGGGGCGAGGTCCTCGACGAGTTCCTCGAGGTCGATCTCTATGACGCCGGAGTCCGCGCGACCCTCAACGGCGGAGAACCCCAGGTCGAAGCCGATGTTCCCGAAGTGCACACCGAACGACGTGACGGTGCCGAGCGCGCGCTGCACGGCTGCGCTGACCGAGCGGCCGCGGGCGAGGCGACGTGCTGCCAGCGCGATCTCTCGCGCGAGCCTCCGTCGAGCACCCTCGCGGCCGGACACGCTCGTCTGTCCTTCGACGTCAACGACCAACCACTCCGCGGCGTCAGCCTGCATGCGGAACTGGTTCAGGAGGACGGTCTTCCCGACCCCACGCAGCCCGTGGAGGATCATGCTGCGCGTTCCGAGCGCGCGCCGTGACCGTGCCACGACGAGGTCGAACGCATCGATCTCGGTGTCACGACCGACCAGCTCCGGGGGGCGCAGGCCGGCGCCGGGCGAGTACGGGTTCAAGGCGGCGTGCATCGAGCAGATTCTACGCTTGTCTAGCGCATCTCGTAGAATGCTCCCGATTGTGCTCGACTCGTTCCCATCGGTCGCTTCGCAGGGTCGGCGTCCAGGCAGACCGTAGGATCGCTTCCATGTGTGGAATCGTCGGCTACGTCGGCAGCAACAGCAGCCAGGACGTCCTCCTCGGTGGCCTCCGTCGCCTCGAGTACCGCGGCTACGACTCGGCGGGCATCGCCGTCGTCGACCCAGCCGGAGACCTCGTGTCGGCCAAGAAGGCCGGCAAGCTCCAGGCCCTGGTCGACGAGCTCGAGTCGTCGCCGATCCCGGACGGCACGACGGGCATCGGGCACACCCGCTGGGCGACCCACGGTGGCCCGACCGACGGCAACGCCCACCCGCACCTGGCCGACGGCGACAAGCTCGCCCTCATCCACAACGGCATCATCGAGAACTTCTCCGAGCTCCGCGCCGAACTGCAGGCCGAGGGCATCGAGTTCCGCAGCGAGACCGACTCCGAGGTCGCCGCGCACCTGGTCGGACGCGCCTTCCGCGACACCGGTGACCTGACCGCCGCCATGCAGCAGGCCGTGCAGCGGCTCGAAGGGGCCTTCACGCTCCTCGTGGTGCACGCCGACCAGCCAGGCGTCGTCGTCGGTGCCCGTCGCAACTCGCCCCTGGTGGTCGGGCTCGGCGACGGTGAGAACTTCATGGGCTCGGACGTCGCCGCGTTCGTCGCCTACACGCAGCGCGCGCTGTCGATCGGGCAGGACGAGATCGCCACGATCCGCCCCGACGGCGTGGACGTCATCCACTTCGACGGCACCCCGGCCACGCCGACCGAGTTCGAGGTCAACTGGGACGCCTCCGCCGCCGACAAGGGCGGCTGGAGCTCGTTCATGGCGAAGGAGATCAGCGAGGAGCCCGAGGCCGTCGCGAAGACGATCCTCGGTCGCGTCCACGACGGCGCCGTCACGCTGACCGACCTCGACCCGATCGCCGAGCGCCTGGCGACCGTCGACCGCGTCATCGTGATCGCCTGCGGCACCGCCGCCTACGCCGGCATCCTCGGCAAGTACGCCATCGAGCAGTGGGCCCGCATCCCGGTCGAGGTCGAGCTCGCGCACGAGTTCCGCTACCGCGACCCGGTGCTGAACGAGCGCACCCTGGTCGTCTCGATCAGCCAGTCCGGCGAGACCATGGACACGCTCATGGCCGTCAAGTACGCCCGCGAGCAGGGTGCGCAGGTCCTGTCGATCTGCAACACCCAGGGCGCCACGATCCCGCGTGAGTCCGACGCCGTGATCTACACGCACGCCGGGCCCGAGGTCGCCGTCGCGTCGACCAAGGCCTTCATCGCCCAGGGCGTCGCGCTCTACCTGCTCGGGCTGCACCTGGCGACGCTGCGCGGCACGCTCACCACCGAGCAGATCGCCGAGCAGGTGGCCGAGCTCGAGGGGCTCGCCCCGAAGCTGCAGCAGACCATCGAGGACGCCGCCGGCATCAAGGACCTGGCCCGCTGGATGGCGGACACCCGGAGCGTGCTGTTCCTCGGTCGCCACGTCGGCTACCCGATCGCGCTCGAGGGTGCCCTCAAGCTCAAGGAGCTCGCGTACATCCACGCCGAGGGCTTCGCCGCCGGTGAGCTCAAGCACGGCCCGATCGCCCTGATCGAGCCGGGTCAGATCGTCTTCGTCATCGTGCCGTCGCCACGCGACCCCCGATCGCTGCACCCGAAGGTCGTCTCGAACATCCAGGAGATCCGCGCCCGCGGTGCCCGGGTGATCGCGATCGCCGAAGAGGGCGACGCCGCGGTCCTGCCCTTCGCCGACGAGGTCCTGCGGATCCCGCTGGCGACCCCGCTGTTCGAGCCGCTGCTCGCCGTGGCACCGCTGCACATGTTCGGCATGGAGCTCGCCGCGGCCAAGGGCCTCGACGTCGACCAGCCACGCAACCTCGCGAAGTCGGTCACCGTCGAGTAGTCGCGACGGTGATCATCGGGATCGGGGTCGACGTGGTCGACCTGGAGCGGTTCGAACGGGTGCTGGAGCGCACGCCGGCGATGCGGACGCGGCTGTTCACGCCGTCCGAGCAGGTCCGTGACGGCGAACCCCGGCCGATCGCGTCCCTCGCCGCACGGTTCGCGGCGAAGGAAGCCCTGATCAAGGCCTTTGGCTCGAGTGCCGGCCTCAGCTGGCAGGACCTCGAGGTCGTGTCCGACGACCAGCGGAACCCGTCGCTCACCCTGCACCAGGGGGCCCGGCAGGTGGCGGACGCGCGTGGCGTGACGAGCGTGCACCTGTCGCTCTCGCATGATGGAGGGATCGCGACCGCGTTCGTGGTCCTGGAAGGAACAGACGTGGTCCTGGAGGGGACGGTTCAGTGAGTGCGTTCACCGGGATCACGGTCGACCGTGGGGCCCTGATCGAGAACTACGCGACGATCGCCGACCGGGTCGCCCCGGCCGGGGTCATCGCGGTGGTCAAGGCGAATGCCTACGGCCACGGCGCCCTCGACGCCGCGCAGGCCTTCGTGGACGCCGGTGCCGAGTGGCTCGGGGTCGCCGACATCGACGAGGCCGTCGCGCTCCGTCAGGGCGGCATCGACGAGGGGGTCCGGATCCTCGCGTGGCTGCACGCCCCCGACGAGGACTTCCGTCGCGCCGCGCAGTTCGACGTCACCCCCGCGGTGTCGAGCGTCGAGCAGCTCTCCGCAGCAGCCGACTCCGACGTCCGCGCCGTGCACCTGTGCGTCGACACCGGCCTCAGCCGCAACGGTGCGGTCGAGTCCGAGTGGGCCGAGCTCTTCGCGACCGCCGGCGCCCTGGCCCGCGGCGGCAACCGCACCCGGGTCGAGGGGCTCATGTCCCACCTGTCGAACGCGTCGCGCACCGACGACCTCGACCAGGACGCCGCACTGCAGCGGGCGCTGGACGGCCTCGCCGCGAACGGCATCGTGCCGGACGTGGTGCACCTCGCCGCGAGTGCCGCGAGCATCGCCGTGCCGGAGACCCGCCACGACCTGTCCCGCGTCGGACTCGCCCTGTACGGGCTGAGCCCCTTCGACGGTCGCACCTCGGCCGACCTGGGGCTGCGCCCGGCGATGCGGGTCACCGCCGCCGTGCTCCGCACCGTGCCGGTCGCCGCGGGCGACGGCGTCTCCTACGGCTACACCTGGCGCGCCGAGACGGACACCCGTCTCGCCGTGATCGGCCTCGGCTACGCGGACGGCTTCGACCGCGACTTCGGCAACCGGGTCTCGGTGCGGATCGGCGACCGGAGGTTCCCGGTGGTCGGCCGCGTCGCGATGAACGCCATGCACGTCGACATCGGCGACGCCGACGTGCAGGTCGGTGACGAGGCGGTGCTGTGGGGCGACCCCGCGAACGGCGACCCCGCCGTCGAGGACTGGGCCGACGCCATCGGCACGATCAACTACGAGGTGGTCGCCCGGATCGGCCGCAGCGTGGAACGGAGGACGACGTGAGCTCTGCACCGCTGCGTCAGGCGCGCATCGACCTCGACGCGTACCGGGCCAACCTCGACCGTGTCCGCGAGTGGATGGACCCGGTCGCCGTGATGGCGATCATGAAGGCCGACGCGTACGGGCACGGCCTCGAGCCGATCGCGCTCGCCGCCGTCGACGCCGGCATCCGCTGGATCGGCGTGCTGACGGTGCCCGCGGCCCTGCGGCTGCGCTCGATCGGCGTCGGCGAGGACGTCCACCTGTTCACCTGGCAGCACGACCCCGACCTGGACTTCCGTGACGCCATCGACTCGGCCGTCGACCTCGGCGTCTCGAACGTCGCCGAGCTGCAGCGCATCATCGACGCCGTCGACCAGCGACCGGCCCGGGTGCACCTCGGTGTCGACTCGGGCCTGCACCGCGACGGCGCGACCCCGGCGGACTGGCCGGCGCTCGTCGAGCTCGCCCGGGACGCCCAGCGGAACGGCCGCATCGAGGTCGTCGCCGCGTACACGCACCTGGCCGAAGCGTCCGACCACGAGGACAGTGCCGCGGTCGCCGTGTTCGACGCCGCGATCGAGATCGCCGAGGACCTGGGGCTCGACGTCCCGATGGAGCACGTCGCCGCGTCGCTCGCGGGGCTGGAGCGCAAGGAGTTCCGCAAGGACATGGTCCGGATGGGTGCGAACCTGTTCGGCATCCCCGGAGCCGACGGCGTCTCGGCGGCCGACCTCGGACTCGAGCCGGTGATGACCCTGACCGCGTCGGTCGCGAAGACGAAGCGCGTCCCCGTCGACACGGGCGTCTCCTACGACTACACGTACCGCACGGCGACCGAGACGACCCTGGCCCTCGTGCCCGTCGGGTACGCCGACGGGGTCCCGCGTCTGGCGCAGGGCCGCATCGAGGTCGCGATCCGCGGCAAGCGCTACCCGATCGCCGGCCGCGTCGCGATGGACCAGTTCCTGGTGGACGTCGGCGAGGACGACGTGCAGACCGGCGACACCGTCGTGCTGTTCGGCACCGGCGAGCACGACGAGATGACCGTGCTCGAGTGGGGCGCGGCGCTCGAGACCATCGGCGAGGAGATCGTCTGCCGCATCGGCAGCCGCGTGCCCCGGTCCTACGAGGGCCACGACATCGAGGGACGGGTCGGGGAGTACCTGCGGGGCGAGCGGCCGTGACCGAGTCGGACGTCCTGCTCGACACCACCGTCGACGGCACCGAGGCGATGGGGGAGCTCGGCGCCCGGTTGGCCGCGGTGCTGCGCGCGGGGGACCTCGTCGTGCTGACCGGACCGCTCGGTGCCGGCAAGACGACCCTGACGCGCGGGCTCGGGGCCGCACTCGGCGCGCGCGGCCAGGTGTCCAGCCCGACCTTCGTCCTCGCCCGGACGCACCCGACGACCGCCGGCCCCGACCTGGTGCACGTCGACGCCTACCGCCTGTCCGACCCGGTCGAGCTCGACGACCTCGACCTCGACTGGGACGCCGCGATCGTCGTCGTCGAGTGGGGTCGCGGCATGGTCGACGGCATCAGCGACAGCGTGCTCGACGTCGAGATCACCCGTGCCACCGGTGCCGACGCGGGAACCGCACCTGCCGACGACACGGAGCCGGACGACGTGCCCGACGAACCCCGCCGCGTCGTCGTCACCGCCACCGGCCCGCGCTGGCAAGGCGTGGTCCTCTGACCCGACCACGCTGCGAATCGTGCTGGCGACGACTGTCGTTTGATCAAGGTGCGCAATATTGAGGCTTGCGGGCGTCTAAACGGCAAGTACGGCGAAGTGCCATAAGCTGGCCGGCATGGCGGCGACCGGCGACTGGCACATCGACAAAATGATCCTGGAGAACTTCAGGTGCTTTGAGCGCTTGGAGATTGAATTCAACCCATCGTTGACGGTGCTAGTCGGTGTCAACGGAACCGGCAAGACAGCTGTTCTCGACGGGCTTGCGGTCATGCTTTCGACAGTTCTTCGACAATTTGAAGGTTCGACGCTCGGATTCAAGCTAGGCGACGCGCGTGAGGTTCCGCATGATCTCGAATCAGGTACCGGCGTCGCGCGCATGGAGCCGACCTACCCGGTTTCGGCCCACGTCGAAGGGACGCTTGCAGGAGAGCGCGCCTGGTGGCGTCGTGTGCGGCAGACCGCTTCGGGACGCACATCATGGGCCGATCGGAACACAGACGTCGGCCATATCGCGGCAAGGATCTGGCGTGAGTCGGACATCCCCGGCGCTGAAGCGCCGATGCTGCCGGTCATCGGGCTCTACGGTGTCGAGCGCTTACTCGGTGTGCGGCGCGCCGCGGGCGCGATTTCGCGCTCCCGGTCCGGTGCCTACGACTCCGCTCTCGACGGAAAATCAGACCTCGTCAGACTATCGGCGTATATCAAGGGACTAACACTCGCTGAATTCGCGGCCGATAGGCGCGGGTCGGGCGGCGAGGCGGCAAGTCAGCAGCTCCGCGCTATTTCTCTTGCGGCGAACGAAGTGCTTGGGCACACAGGGTGGCATGATCCCGAGTGGAGCCCAATCGTGGAGGAAATCGCGATTACGCATGACAAGCGAGGGACGCTCCCGCTGTCGTCGCTTTCGAGTGGGATCAAGATTGCGGTAGGTCTTGTTATCGATCTCGTGAGTCGAATTGCTCGCGCAAATCCCCGTGTAGGTGCTGAGGAACTCTTGCGTCGAGCTCCCGGTATTGTATTGATCGACGAAGTTGATCTGCATCTCCACCCGACTTGGCAGCAGCGCATCTTGCCGCAGCTCAGAGCGGTGTTTCCGAACATCCAGTTCATCGTCACGACGCACAGTCCGCAGGTATTGTCGACGGTTGATGCTGCCGAGATCAGGATCATCGACGGGAATTCCGTACGCGGGGTCGACTTCGCGGCGGGGTTGCGCAGCGACATCGTCATGAGCAAAGTGCTCGGAACTGATCCAGAGCCTAATTTGCCCATCAACGAGTCTCTTGACCGATACATTCAACTGGTGGACCAGGGGCAAGGGCGATCTCCCGCAGCGGCGAGTCTACGCGATGAGTTAGATCAGAAGCTCGGTGGAGTCGCAAACGTGCCTAAGTTGGCCGACGCTGACGCCAGCATTGCCTTCGATGACCTCGACGACTGATGCAGAAGATCAACGCCGCCGCCGAACCGGTATCGATGCTGACCCTACGGCAACAGGGGGCTCGATACGCCGAATTAGCATCCGAGCCGTCGATACGTCGTTCGCTTTGGGAGCAACAAGGCAAGAGGTGTGCTTACTGCGAGCGGGTCCTCGCAGACCCGTCCTCGCCGGTGCATAACACGCGGATCGAGCACTTCCATCCGCAGGGGAGTCATGACTGGGCATCGGAATGCGAGCGCGCGAGCCACGCCGCCTCGAATGGTGATGCGCCGGTGGCTTGGGGCAATTTCCTTCTGTGCTGTGATGGAAATGAGCGGGCGGGGCAAAATTTCACGTGCGATAAAGCCAAGGCTAATATCGACATCTGTATCACCTTCCGAAATCCCAGAGATTGGGCGGTCGATCAACTGGTGAACGTCGAACGGGATGGCCGCGTCGTTGCAATGCCAGGATTGCCGGTTGGTGCCGACGCGGTCATCGATGATGTCCTCAACCTGAACGCTGAGCATCTAATTGCCGCGCGAAAGGTCGTTCTTGTAGCCCTGAAGCGACAAATATCCGCGCGAGAGGCTAAGCGACACGGGCTTACTGCACAACAAAAGGCGGCTATGGCCGAAAGTCTTCGCCGTGACGCGAAGGTGCGAGAGTACGGCGCCTGTTTCCTAGCTGTCGCCGCTCGTCTCGGCTAACCGTCCGTGACTCAAAGACGGCGCGCCTGGGCCGACGAAGAGGGCGTGAACTTGAACGTGCGGGGTCCTGATAGCTGACCGCCGCCTACGATGGACGGGTGCTGCTCGCGATCGACACCTCCGCCGGGACCTCCGTCGCCGTCGTCGACCCGGCCACCGGCCAGGCCCTCGCGACCCGCGACACCGAGGACAGCCGCCGGCATGCCGAGGTGATCGGCCCGTTCCTCGCCGAGGCCCTCGCCGAGGCCGGCATCACCGGCGCCGACGTCACCGGCATCGTCGCCGGCATGGGCCCGGGCCCCTTCACCGGCCTGCGCGTCGGCATCGCCGCCGCCCGCACCTTCGCCGCCGCTCGCGGCGTCCCCGTCCTGCCCCTCGTCAGCCACGACGCCGTGGCCCTCGACCAGCGCGACTCGGGGATCGCCGGTCCGTTCGTCGTCCTCACGGACGCCCGCCGCCGCGAGGTCTACTGGAGCGCCTACGACGCCGACGGCGTCCGCGTGGCCGGCCCCGGACTCGCCAAGCCCGCCGATCTCGACGACGCGATCCGCGCCTCCCGGCCCGCAGCGGTGGGCTGGGACCGCGTGACGGTCGCGTCCATCCCGGCCTGGAGGCTCGGCTCGCTCGCCGCGGACCGGCTCGCGTCCGGTGCGGCGTTCGACCAGGACACGCCCCTGTACCTGCGTGAGCCCGACGTCACGGTGCCGGGTGCGCCCAAGCGGGTGAAGCAGTGACCCTGCCGGACGGGCTCCGCCTGCGGCGAGCACACCCGCAGGACCTCGACGACATCATGTGGCTCGAGCACGTCTCGTTCCCGACGGACGCCTGGTCGGCGTCGCAGATGTCCGGCGAGCTGTACTCACCGCACGGGTACTACGTCGTGATCGAGACGGCCGACGACACGTCCGCGCCGCTGGTCGTCGGGTACGCCGGGCTCTCGTCGCTCGCGGGCAACCCGGTCGCCGACGTGCAGACCATCGCCGTCGCCGCGGACCAGCGCGGCAAGGGGCTCGGGCGGGTCCTGTTCACGGAGCTGCTCGACGAGGCGTGGCGCCGCGGCGTGCGCGAGGTGTTCCTCGAGGTGCGCGCGGACAACCCCGTGGCGCAGGCGATGTACACGGCGTTCGGGTTCGAGCACATCGCGACTCGACCGCGCTACTACCAACCGGACGGCGTCGACGCGTGGGTGATGCGGGCGGAACTGCTCGGCCCGGACGCCGAGCGGTCGTCCGACGTCGGACCCATCGGACAGGAGGCCCTCGGTGAGCGCGACTGAACCACTGGTGCTCGGCATCGAGACGAGCTGCGACGAGACGGGCGTCGGCATCGTGCGGGGGAGCACCCTGCTGGCGAACGTGATCGCCTCGAGCATGGACGAGCACGCGCGCTACGGCGGGGTCGTGCCCGAGGTCGCCGCACGGGCCCACCTCGAGGCGATGACCCCGACGCTGCACGAGGCGCTCGACCGTGCCGGCGTCACCCTCGACGAACTCGACGCCGTCGCGGTGACCGCCGGGCCCGGCCTGGCCGGGGCACTCATGGTCGGGGTGGGGGCAGCGAAGGCGCTCGCCGTGGCCACCGGCAAGCCCCTGTACGGCGTGAACCACCTGGTCGGGCACGTCGGCGCCGACGTGCTGCGCGAGGACGGCAGCGAGATCGAGCTGCCGACGATCGCGCTGCTGGTCTCCGGCGGCCACACGTCGCTGCTGCTGGTGCGGGACCTGGTCGGCGACGTCGAACTGCTCGGCGAGACGATCGACGACGCGGCGGGCGAGGCGTTCGACAAGGTCGCGCGGCTGCTCGGACTGCCCTACCCCGGCGGCCCGCAGATCGACCGTGCCGCGGCCGAGGGCGACCCGACGGCGATCCGGTTCCCCCGGGGACTGACGCTGCCGAAGGACATGGCCGCGCACCGGTACGACTTCTCGTTCTCAGGGCTCAAGACCGCCGTCGCACGGTGGGTCGAGCGCTGCCGCGACGAGGGCCGCGAGGTGCCGGTGGCCGACGTCGCCGCGAGCTTCCGCGAGGCCGTCGTCGACGTCCTGCTGACCAAGGCCCTGAACGCGTGCCGCGACACCGGCGTCGACCGGCTGCTGCTCGGTGGCGGGGTCGTCGCGAACGCCCGACTGCGACAGGTCGCCGAGGAGCGCTGCGCGGCCGCGGGCGTGCGGCTCCGGATCCCACCGTTCGACCTGTGCACCGACAACGGCGCGATGATCGCCGCCGTCGGTGCCCGACTCCTGGCCGAGGGGCACGCACCGAGCGACCTCGGCATCGCCGCGGACTCGACCCTGCCGGTGACGACCGTCCAGGTCTGACCAGTTCGGCCCCGGTCCTTCTTCGGGAGCCTGTGGGAGGATTCACACGGGCGTCGGAGAGACCGGACGCCCGAGAGGGGTGGACGGTGTCCGATCAGAACGAGTGGCCGAAGCCGGGCGAGACGCCGAACGGCCCGGCGAACGGACAGCCCGACGGCACGCCCGCCCCGGACGCCCCGCAGGCTCCTGACGCACCGCAGGCGCCGTCGGCCCCGGAAGCGCCCCAGAACCCGTCCGGCCAGCAGCAGGACCCGTACGCGGCCCCGCAGCAGCAGAACCCGTACGGTGCTCCGCAGCAGCCGCAGAACCCGTACGGTCAGCCGCAGCAGCAGGCGAACCCGTACGGCCAGCCGCAGAACCCCTACGCGGCACCGCAGGCCTCGTCGAACCCGTACGGGCAGCCGCAGCAGCAGAACCCGTACGCGGCTCCGCAGCAGCAGCAGCAGCAGAACGCGTACGGCGCCCCGCAGAACCCGTACGGCCAGCAGCAGAACCCGTACGCGCAGCAGCAGAACCCGTACGCGCAGCAGCAGCAGCCCTACGCGTCGAACCCGTACACGTACCAGCCCTACGCGCAGCGCCCGAAGACGAACGTCCTGTCGATCCTGTCGATCGTCTTCGCGTTCGGCGGCATCATCATCTGGCCGATCATCATCCTGACGAGCCCGGCCGGCGCGATCATGGGCCACATCGCCCTCGGCAAGATCAAGCAGACCGGCGAGGGTGGCCGCGGCCTGGCGCTCGCCGGCATCATCGGCGGCTGGATCCTGACGGGCCTGTTCATCCTGATCGTCGCCCTGGTGTGGATCTCGATCGCGAACGCGTCGGACTACTCGGACTACTCCGACTACAGCTCGAACTCCGGCGCCTTCGTCAGCTGACGCAGCCGCTGACGCGGACGCTGCCGCCGACGCGCACGCAGCACCGCACGCGGCCCCCGGCCGTCAGCCGACCGTGTCGGTGAGCCGCTCGCACAGGATCGCCGTGTGGCGTCCCTCCAGGCGGGTGAGCACGAGCGTGACACGACCCGAACCGCGCAACCGCAGCCGCTTGCGGAACTGCGCCGGGTCGACGTCGACGCCGCGCTTCTTGATCTCGACGGTGCCGATGCCATCGGCGGCGAGCCGTGCGGCCAGTCGCTTGACGTCGAGCGGCATCGTGTCGAGCACCCGGAAGCCCTGCGCGAAGGGGGTCGTGACGGCGCGGTCGGACGTGACGTAGGCGATGCCCTCGGACAGCATGTGCCCGTCGAGGCCTCGTGCCAGGTCGCCGATCAGCCGTGCGCGGATCACGGCGCCGTCGGGCTCGTACAGGTAGGCACCGAGCGGTCCGACCTCGGCGTCGTCGGCGTCGGCCGCTCCGGTCATCTCGGCGATGCCGTGCGCGCCGATGACGGTCGCAGCGCGGCGGATCCCGGGGCGGGCGAGGGGGCCGAACCACAGGGCGAGCTCGACGACCTCGCGGTCGACGGAGGTCCACTGCGCCTCGGCCGTGTCCGGGATCAGGTCGCGGTCGATGCCCGGTCCGAGCTTCACACCGGTCGGCGTCGTCGTCGCCGCGGCGAACACGGTGTCGAGCGAGGGGGACCAGTCGTCCGGGTCGGCGAGCCGGCGGGTGTCCGAGTGCCCGGAGGTGCGGCGTGCGGGGTCCATCCACACGCCGTCCACCGAGGACAGGTCGAAGGACGCGGCATCACCGAGTTCCACCCGCGCGTTCGGCCAGACCGCCAGGTTGTGGGTCGCGACGGCCGCGGTCACCTCGTCGCGATCGACGGCGGTGACGTCGAGGTCGAGCGCCGCCATCGCCATGGCGTCCCCGCCGATGCCGCAGCCGAGGTCGGCGACGCGGGTCAGCCCGGCCGCGGCGAAGCGTCCGGCGTGCTGGGCCGCGACCTGCAGCCGTGTGGCCTGCTCGAGCCCGGCCTCGGTGAAGAGCATGCGGGAGGCGAAGTCGCCGAACTTGCCGCGGGCCTTCAGCCGCAGCTTCGCCTGGGTCAGCACCGCGGCGACCAACCGGGGATCGTGGCCCTCGGCGCGCAGCCGGGACACCACACGGACGATCTCGCCGCCGTCGGAGACGCCCGGGGTACGGTCGAGCAGGGCCATCCCGTCGGGGGTCAGCAGTGCGGTGAGTTCGGCGGCGTCCATGCGTCGATCCTCGCAGGTGCTGCGTGTTCTCCGGATGTGCTGGCACTCGGATTGACCGAGTGCCAGAGGCCCCCTAGAGTTGGCGTTGGCACTCTCCTGTGCGAAGTGCCAACCCGGTTTTCATCTGTACCGAGTCCGTACCGAGAAAGAAGAGGTCACCGTGGCCGTCAGCATCAAGCCGCTCGAGGATCGCATCGTCATCCGCCAGGTCGAGGCGGAGCAGACCACCGCTTCCGGTCTGGTCATCCCCGACACCGCGAAGGAGAAGCCCCAGGAGGGCGAGGTCGTCGCCGTGGGTCCGGGTCGCATCGACGACAACGGCAACCGCGTCCCGCTCGACGTCGCCGTGGGTGACAAGGTCATCTACTCCAAGTACGGCGGAACCGAGGTCAAGTACTCGGGCGAGGACCTGCTGGTCCTGTCGGCCCGCGATGTCCTCGCGGTCATCGTTCACTGAGTCGAGTACTCACCACCGACGCCCCGTCCGGCCTTCGGGCCGACGGGGCGTTCGTGCGTCCGGGGCCGGTCACCCGGGTGCGCCGGTCCTGGTCAGTCCGCTCACCCCGCCTGGAGGCCCGGTGCGCGTCCCACGGGTCGGTGGTCGTTCCTAGGATGGTTCCGTGAGTGAACCGAGTCCGGCGCGACCCGTCCGCAGCGAGGCATCCGTCGGCGTGGTGCAGGCAATCGTGGCCTACGGGCTCTGGGGGCTGATGCCCCTGCTCTTCGCGGCCATGGCCCCCGCCGCGGCGTTCGAGATCGTGTCGTGGCGGATCGTCTTCGGCCTGGTCTTCTGCGCGGTGGCGATCGCCGTCACCCGGTCGTGGCTCCGCACCCGCACCCTGATGGCCCAGCGCCGCGTGATGCTCGTGATGGGACTCGCCGCCGTGCTGATCCTGGTCAACTGGACCGTCTACGTCCTCGCGACGACCACCGGCCACACCGTCGAGGCCGCGCTCGGCTACTTCATCAACCCGCTCGTCACCATCGCGCTCGGCGTGGTGGTCCTGCGCGAACGCCTGCGTCCGGCGCAGTGGGCAGCTGTCGGGCTGAGCGTCGTGGCGGTCGTCGTCATCGCGATCGGCTACGGGCAGATGCCGTGGATCTCGCTGGCCCTGGCGTTCTCGTTCGGGCTGTACGGCCTGGTGAAGAAGCGCGTCGGCGGCACCGTGGACGCCCTGAGCGGCCTGACGATCGAGACCGTGTGGCTGCTGCCGATCGCGGTCGTGGCGCTGGTGGTGCTCGGTGTGACCGGGCTCGGTGGTGGCGTGACGTTCACGAGCGAGGGCTGGGGACACGCGGTGATCACGGTGCTGACCGGGCCGGCGACCGCGGTGCCGCTGCTGCTCTTCGCGTCGTCGGCACGCCGGGTGAGCCTGTCGACGCTTGGGCTGACCCAGTACTTGGCGCCCGTGATGCAGCTGCTCGTCGGGGTGCTGGTGCAGCACGAGGAGATGTCGGCCGGGCGCTGGTTCGGCTTCGGCATCGTGTGGCTCGCGCTCGTGGTGCTGACAGCGGACTCGTTCGCCGCCGCGCGTGCGTCCCGTCGCCGGGCGCTCGCACCCACCCCGGCCGAGCCGGTCTGACGGACGCACCACGGGCCTCCAGGCCGCCGTCGATCCGTCCTGCTGCGGCGACGGACCCTGACGGGCCTCCCGGCCACCGACGCGA
Source organism: Curtobacterium sp. MCLR17_034 (assembly GCF_003234485.1). Taxonomy (NCBI): domain Bacteria; kingdom Bacillati; phylum Actinomycetota; class Actinomycetes; order Micrococcales; family Microbacteriaceae; genus Curtobacterium; species Curtobacterium sp. MCLR17_034. Next base: position 75,985 of record NZ_QKTH01000001.1, on the reverse strand, counting down.
AAGCGACAGTCCCCCACGGAAGTTCCGTGGGGGACTGTCGCTTTCGCGAGCGGTGCTGGGCTGAGCCCTACTTCTTCACCGCACCCTGGATGGCGCTCTGGTAGACGGGCTTGTTGTCGCCGTCGAACTTGTAGATGCCGATGTAGGCGGCCGACGGGTCGTTGTTCTCGTCGAACGGACCGATGCCGGACGGGCCGGTGTAGTGGATGTCCTTGCCGTCGTCCAAGAGCGTCTTGCACTCCTTGAACGTCGCGCACTCGGTGCCGCCGTCAGCACCCGACACCGCAGCCATGTTGGCCTGGATGGTGCCGGAGTCGGTGCCCTTGCCCTTCACCGCGGCGAGGGCGGCGAGGATCGTGGCGTCGTAGGACTCCGCCGCGTACGAGTAGTCGGCGAGCGTCTTGCCCGACGAGTCCTTGTAGAACGCGGCGAGCTGCTTCTTGAAGTCGTCCTTCGGCGAGGCACCGGGGATGGTGCCCTGGGCGCCGGTCAGGGTGCCCTTGTCGAAGTCCTTCGAGTAGTCCGCCGTGTTGCCGTCGGACATGTAGATCTTCGCCTCGTTGCCCTGCGAGACGAGCTCCGGGATGATCGACTTCGTCTCGTCGAAGGCGAGGACGACGATCGCGTCGGGCTTTGCGGCCAGGGCCGCGGTCACCTCGGACGAGAACGTGGTCTGGCCGGGCGGGAACTCCTGGCCCTCACCCTTGCCGCCGTAGACGACCTGGCCGCCCGATGCCTCGACCGCAGCCTGCACCGAGTTGCGGAGGCCGGTGCCGTACGTGTCGTTGAAGACCAGGAAGGCGACCTTCGCGTTGCCGTCACCGGTCACGAGCTGACCGAGCGCGGAACCCTGCACCGAGTCCGGCGGTGCGGTCCGGTAGTAGTACGACGAGTAGCCGGAGAGGTCGGTCGCGGTGTTCGCGGGCGAGATCTCGACGATGCAGTTGCTCGTCAGCTGGTCGATGACGTTCAGCGTGACCGACGAGGACTCGGCGCCGATCGCGACCGGCACCTTCGCGTTGACGAGCTTCGTCGCCGCGGAGCTCGACACAGTCATGTCGTTGCTGTCACCGGAGTCGGTCGCCGGGTCGATCGTGACGTCCTTGTCGAGGACGCCGCCCGCGGCGTTGATGTCCTTGACGGCCAGGCCGACACCGGACTCCGCCGGCGGGTTGAGGTAGGCCAGCGAACCGGTCAGGGGCAGGATCGTGCCGATCTTCAGCGCGTCCGTACCGGGGGTGTCCGGGGCCTTGCAGCTGGCGGCGGGATCCTTCTTCGCATCGCTCGACGCCGAGCTCGAGGGGGAAGCACTGCCGGTGGTGGAACACGCGGCGAGGAGGACGGCTGCTGCGCCCGCCAACGCCAGTGCCGCGGTGGCACGGGTGGTTCTGATCATCCGTGGAGCCCTTTCTCTGCGCGGAGGCTGTGCCGCTTCGGGTGAATGCGACGCCTCCACTGGATGTCGAGAAACGTAGGGTCCATGTGTTTCGCCCGTGTGACGGGGCGGTACGCAAAGGTGTTTCGTTACCGAGCCGTGACGTTCCTGTGCGCAGGGACAGGGATCGGTGCAGCAGCGACGGTGCCGGCGTGGCGACCCGACCTGCGTCAGGCGGATGGTCCGGCAGGGCGCCCGGGAGGCCCGGCGTACGTTCCGCCGCATGAGCGACTTCCAGCCCACCACAGCCATCGTCACCGGTTCCGAATCCGGGATCGGCCGCGCGACCGCCGTCGCGCTCGCCGAAGCCGGCATGGACGTCGGCATCACCTACCTGTCCGAACCCGACCGTGCAGAGGAGACCGCGGAGGAGGTCCGGAAGACCGGCCGTCGGGCCTTCGTCGAGCAGATCGACGTCTCCGACCTCGCCGGGGCGGCCGCCGTCGTCGACCGCCTCGTCTCGCAGCTGGGCGGCGTCGACGTCTTCGTGGCCGACGCCGGCACCGGCGACAACGCCCCGTTCCTCGAGATGACCCTCGACCAGTGGCGCCACACGGTGTCGACCGACCTCGACGGGGCCTTCGTCACGATGCAGGCCGCTGCGAAGCACATGGTGCAGGCCGGCACCGGCGGCCGGATCATCGGCATCACGAGCGTGCACGAGCACCAGCCCCGCTACGGCTCGAGCGCCTACGACGCCGCGAAGCACGGGCTCGGCGGCCTGCTGAAGACCATGGCGATCGAGCTCGCCGAACACGGCATCACCGTGAACGCCGTCGCCCCCGGCGAGATCGCCACCCGGATGACCGGCGCCGAGGACGAGGACCCGCACACCATCGACCGCCCCGGTGTGCCGCTCGGCCGCCCGGGCAACGCGTGGGAGATCGCGGCAGCCGTGGCGTTCCTGGCCTCGCGGGCGTCGTCCTACATCACCGGGGTCTCCCTGCCGGTGGACGGCGGGATGCTGCAGATGGGCCCGCACGGCGGCTCGCACATCACGTCGAACGACTGGCGTTCGGCGTAGGAGCTCGGCCGGCGGTCCGGCCTGCAGGCCGGACGCCGGGCCGGTCAGCTCTGCCGGTCGGCGCGCTGGTCAGCTCTGGCGGCCGGCCTGCTCGTCAGCTCTGCTGGACGGCTTCTTCGTCGAGTTCGGCCTGGGACCGCAGGACGCAGAACTCGTTGCCCTCCGGGTCGGCGAAGACCACCCATCCGCCGTCCGGGTGGCGCAGGTCGGCGAGCTCCACGGCACCGATGCCGCGGAGCCGCTCGACCTCTTCGTCGCGGGTGCGGTCGGTGGGGCGCAGGTCGAAGTGGATCCGGTTCTTCACGGTCTTCGCCTCGGGCACCTGGATGAAGAGCACCGTGTGCGACCGGTCCGGTGCGGTGATCTCGCACTCCTCGTGCCCGGGGGCGTTCGGGTCGTCGGGCAGGTCGACGTACCCGAGCACCTGCTTCCACCACTCGGACTGGGCGTAGGCGTCGCGGGAGTCGATCGTGGTGTGTGAGACGGCGCTGACCATGCGGCGACACTACCGCCGCGGAATGCAGCAGCAGCGGGGGTGGGGGGGGGAAAGACGCCGTCGTGTTCCTTCGACGCCGCGGTGCTCGCGAGACGCCGCTGTATTCGGCGGCGTTTCGGGGACTCGGCGGCGTCCAACGCACACGACGGCGTCTTGTGCTCTTCGCCAGCCGCTGCTCACGAGCTCGGCTGGCGACGTGCGCTGATCGGCGCTGCACGGAGCACCGGGAGCCCGGCAGCCGACAGCACCGCAGCCAGCGCTCGTGCATCCGCGGCCTCCCGCATCGTCCACCGCGCGAACCCGCGTACCTCTGGCAGCCGACGGAGCGCGTCCTCACGGTTCTTCTCGTCCCAGAGGGCTCGGGGGTCGTCGTACTTCAGGCGACCGTCGAACTCTCCGATCACGCCGGCGTCGGGCCACCAGAAGTCCGTTCTGAACCTGCCGCGCGGCGTCTCGAACTCGTGCTGCAACTCCGGAGCAGGAATCCCGATGAGATGGGCGGTGACGCGGCTGATCGACTCCCCGGGGGATTCGGCTCGCGCGTCGGCGAAGGCGATCGCCGCGGCGGCCTGTCGGCATCCGCGCACGCGTCCGAGGGCTTCGAGTGCGCCGGCGAGTCTTTCACGGCGGAGCATGTCGAACCGGAGCACGTGGTCGAGGACGACGACGGCGTGGGTGAACGATTGCCGACGTGCGATGTCGAGGACCGTCCGCTCGAGTGACGTCGTCGGGATCCCGTCGATCACGACGCGCTCGCCGTTCCGGATCCGCCCAGTGTGACGGACGACGCCCCGACCGGTGTGCGTCTTGTCGAGCCGGACGTCGACCACGTGCAACCGCCAGTCGGCAGCGTCGAAGTCGGGCAGCCCCCACAGTGCCGCGGCTGATGTCCCCGAGACGACGCACGCGGACGCCAAGGACCCGTACCGTGCGCGGACGAACAGGCGCCGGCGTTCCAGGAGTGAGAGCGCCTCCCACTCCGGACGTTCGACGGCGGCGCCGTGGAACAGGCGCACCGGTTCGTGCAGGGCCGACGGGACACGGACCAGGACGGTGTGGGGGAGCGTGTGCATGCCCGCAGCCTGGATCGCGACCACGCTGCGAGGTGACTCGCGCGCCGGACCGGTGGAGAGCCTCCAGGCCGTTGCCGCTTGTGGAGGAGTCGCAAGACGCCGTCGTCTCCGGATCACGCCCGGAAAGCGTTGAGACGCCGCCGAATTCGGCGGCGTCTCAACGACACGACGGCGTCTTGCGGACCAGAACCGGCCCGGACGGGAACGCTAGCTGCGGTAGTTCGGCGCCTCGACGACCATCTGGACGTCGTGCGGGTGGGACTCCTTGAGCCCCGCCGCCGTGATGCGGACGAACTTGCCACGGGCCTTCAGCTCGGGGATCGTGCGACCGCCGACGTAGAACATCGACTGCCGCAGCCCACCGGTGAGCTGGTAGACGACGTTGCCGACCGAACCGCGGTACGGCACCTGGCCCTCGATGCCCTCGGGGATGAGCTTGTCGTCGTTCGGCACGTCCGCCTGGAAGTAGCGGTCCTTCGAGTACGAGGTCTTCTTGCCACGGGTCTGCAGCGCGCCGAGGGACCCCATGCCGCGGTAGGCCTTGAACTGCTTGCCGTTCACGAACACCAGGTCACCGGGGGACTCGTCGGTGCCGGCCAGCAGCGAGCCGAGCATGACGGTGTCGGCACCGGCCACCAGGGCCTTCGCGATGTCGCCCGAGTACTGCAGGCCACCGTCGGCGATGATCGGCACACCGGCTTCGCGTGCGGCGAGGGAGGCCTCGTACACGGCGGTCACCTGGGGCACACCCACACCGGCGACGACGCGCGTGGTGCAGATGGAGCCCGGACCGACGCCGACCTTGACGGCGTCCACGCCGGCGTCGATGAGCGCCTGGGCGCCCGCGCGGGTGGCGACGTTGCCGCCGATGACGTCGATCGCGTCGAACGTCGGGTCGGCCTTGAGCCGACGGACCATGTCGAGCACGCCCTCGCTCTCGCCGTTGGCGGTGTCGACGACGAGCACGTCGACGCCGGCGTCGCGCAGGGCCTCGGCGCGCTGCCAGGCGTCCCCGAAGAAGCCGATCGCGGCACCGACGCGGAGCCGGCCCTCGTCGTCCTTCGTGGCGTCCGGGTACTGCTCGCTCTTGTCGAAGTCCTTGACGGTGATGAGGCCGCGGAGCTTGCCCTCGGCGTCGACCAGCGGCAGCTTCTCGATCTTGTGCTGCGCGAAGATGGCGATCGCCTCTTCGGGGTCGATGCCCTCCATCGCGGTGATCAGCGGCGCCTTGGTCATCACGTCACGCACGTACGTGGTGGCCTGCTCGAACGAGGCTACGAAGCGCATGTCGCGGTTCGTGATGATGCCGACGAGGGTGCCGTCCTGCTCGACGACCGGCAGGCCGGAGACGCGGAACTGGCCGCAGAGCGCGTCCACCTCGGCCACGGTGGCGTCCGGGGTGGTGGTCACCGGGTTGGTGATCATGCCCGACTCGGAGCGCTTGACCTTGTCGACGTAGGCAGCCTGGTCCTCGATGGACAGGTTGCGGTGCAGGATCCCGATGCCGCCCTGACGCGCCATGGCGATGGCCATGCGGGCTTCGGTGACGGTGTCCATCGCGGCGGAGAGCAGCGGGACGTTGACGGAGATCCGCTTGGTGAGCCGGGACGCCGTGGACGCCTCGCTCGGGATGACGTCGGTGTGCCCGGGCAGCAGCATGACGTCGTCGTACGTGAGTCCGATGAATCCGAACGGATCCGGCTGGTCCATGGGTCCCCTTCGTGGGCGAGTGAAGTGTCGAGACACCGGGAACACGACGACGGGTTCCGGATAGGACATGGTAACGCGAGCGGCTGTCGCCGCATTCCGCCTGGAGGCACGGATCGCGCCCGCCTCGCAGCGTTCCTCCACAACGTCACAGTTCGGGTACGAATCACACAGGGAACGTGTTGGAAACACGGGTGTCACAAAATCCCCATAGGTTCCTCGTCATCCGAACGAGAGGCTCTTCCGTGGGATCCATCACTCCTCCGGGACGGGCGCAGCCGCGCCTGTTCCGCCTCCGCCACGCACGACGACGACCGGTCCTGGCGGCCGTGCTCGTCGCCGCGTTCCTGGCGACCTTCCTGATCGACTGGGCGGTCACCCTGCCGGCCTTCAGTGCCACCTCGGCACCGGCCACCAGCCAGGCGTGCACCGTCAGCCCCGACAACGGGTGCATCCAGGGCACGATCACCGACTCCGAGCGTGAACCGGCCGAGGGCGTCGACGTCGACGTGACCGGCCCGAGCGGCTTCGACGAGACGGCCACGACGAACGGCGACGGCCGCTGGTCCGTCAGCGTCGACACGGCCGGCGAGTACACCGTGAGCGTCGACCAGGGCACCCTGCCGAAGGGCCAGTACCTGACGAACGCCGCCGACGCCGAGCGCAAGGTGCAGGCCACCCTGAACGCCAACGTCGGGCAGATCTTCCAGCTGTCCGACCAGAAGGGCGCCACGACCTCGACGGACTCGTCGGGCGTGAGCATCCAGCGGGCCTGGCAGCAGTTCGCCTCCGGGCTCCGGCTCGGGCTGCTCATCGCCCTGGCGTCGATCGGGCTCTCGCTCATCTACGGCACGACCGGGCTGTCGAGCTTCTCGCACGGTGAGCAGGTCACCCTCGGCGGTCTGCTGGCGTACGTGTTCGCCAACCAGCTCGGCTGGAACATCTGGGTCACCGGCATCGTCGTCACGCTGTTGTGCGCCGCGACCGGGTACCTGCAGGACGCCGCGATCTGGCGGCCGCTCCGGCGCCGGCGCATCAGCCTGACGCAGCTCATGATCGTGACGATCGGTCTGTCGATCGCCGCCCAATACGCGTTCCAGTACTTCTTCGGAGCCTCGACGGTCCGCATCCAGCAGGGCAACCCGGAGACCGTGCGGTTCGCCGGAGTCACCCTGACGGTGCAGTCGTACGTCGCCATGGGCATCGCGCTCGTGGTCCTGATCGCGACCGGGCTCTTCCTGGCGAAGACGCGCTTCGGCCGGGCGACCCGCGCCGTGTCGGACAACCCGGCGCTCGCCGCGGCCTCCGGCATCGACGTCGACCGGGTGATCCGCTTCGTGTGGACGCTCGCCGCCGGCCTCGCGGGGCTCTCCGGTGTGATGCTCGGACTCGTCCTGAACGGCGTGAACTGGCAGACCGGGCTCCAGCTGCTCCTGCTGATGTTCGCCTCGGTCACGCTCGGTGGCCTCGGCACCGCGTACGGCGCCCTGGTCGGCTCGATGATCATCGGCGTCGTCGTGGAGCTCACGAACCTGGTGCTCCCCGGTGACTTCAAGTACGCCACCGCCCTCGTCATCCTCATCCTCATCCTGCTGTTCCGGCCGCAGGGCATCTTCGGCCGCGCCGAGCGGATCGGCTAAGGGAGCACGCGCATGGACTACATCCTCAACCTGCTGTCCTCGCTCACCCAGGAGGCACTCGCCCCGACCACGGCGGCGTTCGCGCTGGCCGCGATCGGCCTGAACGTGCACTTCGGGCTCACCGGCCTCGTGAACATGGGCCAGGCGGCGTTCCTGCTGCTCGGCGCCTACGGCTTCGCGATCTCGATCACCAACGGACTGCCGTTCGTGATGGCGGTGCTCATCGCCCTGCTCGTCGCGATCGTGTTCGCGATCATCCTCGGCATCCCGACCCTGCGGTTGCGCGGCGACTACCTGGCGATCGTCACGATCTCCGGCGCCGAGATCATCCGCATGGTGGGCCGCTCGAGCCTGCTCACCTCGACCACGGGTGGCTCGAACGGCATCACCGGGTCGAGCTACCGCGACCCGTTCACCGCCCTCAGCCCGCTGCCCGACGGCACCACCACGATCCTGTGGTTCACGTACGCGAACAACGGCGTCAACGGCTGGTGGATCCGCATCGCGGCGTGGGCCATGGTCGCCCTGTTCACCCTGGTGCTCTTCCTGCTGATGCGCAGCCCGTGGGGCCGCGTGGTGAAGGCGATCCGCGAGGACGAGGACGCCGTCCGCTCGCTCGGCAAGAACGTCTACTCGTACAAGATGCAGGCGCTCGTGTTCGGTGGGGCGCTCGGTGCGATCGCGGGCATCATCTACGTGCTGCCGAGTTCGGTGCAACCGGACGCCATGGGCCGCTCGATGACGTTCTTCATCTGGACGGCGCTCATCCTCGGTGGTGCGGCGACGGTGTTCGGACCGGTGCTCGGAGCCGTGCTCTTCTTCGTCGTCCGGCTCTTCATCCGCACGCTGGCCGGCGACTTCATCCCCGACTCGATCATGAACGCGCAGCAGGCCGAGCAGTTCTCGTACGTGCTCGTCGGCGTCGCGCTCATGCTGCTCATCGTGTTCCGTCCACAGGGGTTGCTCGGCAACAAGAAGGAGCTGACGTTCAGTGTCTGAGACCTACGGCCACCCCAAGGCCGACCCGATCCTCACCGTCGACGACGTCACCCGCCGGTTCGGGGGCATGACCGCCGTGGACGTCGACCACCTCGAGGTCCAGCGCGGCTCCATCACGGCCCTCATCGGCCCGAACGGCGCCGGCAAGACCACGTTCTTCAACCTGCTCACCGGGTTCGACAAGCCGAGCCCGGGTGCGAAGACGCAGTTCAACGGCGCCACGCTGCAGAAGACGAGCGCGACGCACATCGCGAACAAGGGCATGGTCCGCACCTTCCAGCTGACCAAGGCGCTGTCGCGGCTCACCGTGATGCAGAACATGCTCCTCGGTGCCCGCGACCAGCCCGGCGAGAACTTCTTCGCCGCCCTGGTCAAGCCGGTGTGGGCGAAGCGGGAGCGCGAGATCACGGCCAAGGCCGAGGACCTCCTCGCCCGGTTCAAGCTCGACACCAAGGCCGACGACTACGCCGGTTCGCTGTCCGGCGGGCAGCGGAAGCTGCTCGAGATGGCCCGGGCGCTGATGTCCGACCCGACGATGATCATGCTCGACGAGCCGATGGCCGGCGTGAACCCCGCGCTCACCCAGTCGCTCCTCGGCCACATCCAGTCCCTGCGCGACGACGGCATGACCGTGCTCTTCGTCGAGCACGACATGCACATGGTCCGGCACATCTCGGATTGGGTGGTCGTGATGGCCGAGGGCAAGGTCGTGGCCGAGGGCCCGGCGGACACGGTGATGGACGACCAGGCCGTGATCGACGCCTACCTCGGTGCGCACCACGACACCGACCTGGGTGACGACTCGCTCCTCACCGAGGAGACCTTCGAGGAACTGGCGGAGGAAGTCGCCGAAGAGGACGCAGCAGAGGAGACGACCCGATGACGGACGCAACGGACCCCACGAACGCGAGCAGTGCCTCCAGTCCGTCCCCGGCGGCCACGCTGGAACGCGAGCCGGTGCTCAGCGCGAAGAACCTCGTCGCCGGCTACCTGCCGGGCGTGAACATCCTGAACGGCTGCGACCTGGACTGCTACCCGGGCGAGCTCATCGGCATCATCGGGCCGAACGGTGCGGGCAAGTCGACGCTCCTGAAGGCGCTGTTCGGGCTCGTGTCCATCCGCGAGGGTTCGGTGACCCTGCAGGGTGACGACATCACGAACCTCAAGGCGAACAAGCTCGTGCAGGCCGGTGTCGGCTTCGTGCCGCAGACGAACAACGTGTTCCCCTCGCTGTCCATCGAGGAGAACCTGCAGATGGGGCTGTACCTGCGGCCCCGGAAGTTCGCCGAGCGCCTTGAGGTCATCTACGACCTGTTCCCGGTCCTCGCGCAGCGGCGGAACCAGCGGGCCGGATCGCTCTCGGGTGGTGAGCGGCAGTCCGTCGCGATGGCCCGTGCGCTGATGATGGACCCGAAGGTGCTGCTGCTCGACGAGCCGAGCGCCGGACTGTCCCCCGTGCGCCAGGACGAGACGTTCCTGCGGACCCGCCGGATCAACAAGGCCGGTGTGTCGATCATCATGGTGGAGCAGAACGCGCGACGCTGTCTGCAGATCTGCGATCGTGGGTACGTGCTCGACCAGGGGAAGAACGCGTACTCGGGCACCGGGAAGGAACTCGCTGACGACCCCAAGGTCATCGAGCTCTACCTGGGGACGCTCGCCAAGGACGTCGACGCACAGCGCTAGCGCTGTCGTCGGCTACGGGTACCGCTGTGGGGGTGGTATCCGTGACGGGTGGGGCCGTGCGTGGTCGCTTCGCGCCGCACGGCCCCGCTCCTGTACCCGGCCAGGAGGCGCGGCTCGCCCCTGGTTGCATGGCTGTGGTCGCATGACGCCGTTGTGTTCCGTCAACGCCGCGGTCCCGTCGAGACGCCTCGGAATTCGGCGGCGTCTCGACGGCGTGGCGGTGTCCTGCGCTGACGACGGCGTCTTCCGCTGACGACGGCGTCTTCCGTTGACGACGGCGTCGTCCGTCGCACCCGGCCAGGAGGCGCGGCTCGCCCCGCGCGGGTCGGTATCGTTCCGCGGGTGCGCACCTCCGGACCCCTCGTGCTCGACGCCCTCGTCTGGCTCGTGTTCATCGCGCTCTTCGTCGGGGCGGCGCTGCTCGTCAAGGTCGCGGCCGTGCTGCTCGTCGTCCTCGTGGTGCTCGCGCTCCTGCTCGGCTTCGTGCTGCGGGCGCTCCGGAAGCGCCGACGGGCCCCGCGGCGTCCGCGCTGACGGCTCCGCCGTGACGTCTCCGCCCGCACCGTCCGGCCCGTGCACGCCGCAGAGCCCGCCCGGTAGGCTGTCCGAGTGAGCGAAGTCGAGATCGGTGCAGGCAAGCGCGGACGTCGGGCGTACGCGTTCGACGACATCGCGGTGGTCCCCTCCAGGCGGACGCGTGACCCGCGCGACGTCAGCGTGCAGTGGTCGATCGACGCGTTCACGTTCGCGTCGCCGATCCTGTCGGCGCCGATGGACTCCGTGTCCTCGCCGGCGACGGTCATCCAGATGGGCAAGCTCGGCATCCTCGGTGTGCTCGACCTCGAGGGTCTGTGGACCCGCTACGAGGACCCGACCCCGTACTACGACGAGATCAAGTCGCTCACCGACGGCAACGTCACGAAGCGCATGCAGGAGATCTACTCCGAGCCGATCAAGGCCGAGCTGATCACCGCACGCCTGGCCGAGATCCGCGCAGCCGGAGTGCCGGTCGCCGGCTCGCTCAGCCCGCAGCGTACCCAGGAGTTCTCGAAGACGGTCGTCGACGCCGGTGTCGACCTGTTCGTCATCCGCGGCACCACGGTCTCGGCGGAGCACGTCTCCCAGACCGAGGAACCCCTCAACCTCAAGAAGTTCATCTACGAGCTCGACGTCCCGGTGATCGTGGGCGGTGCCTCGACGTACACGTCGGCGCTGCACCTCATGCGCACCGGTGCCGCCGGCGTGCTCGTCGGCTTCGGTGGCGGCGCAGCGTCGACCACCCGCGCCGCGCTCGGCATCCACGCCCCGATGGCCACCGCCGTCGCGGACGTCGCCGGTGCCCGTCGTGACTACCTCGACGAGTCGGGCGGCCGGTACGTGCACGTCATCGCCGACGGCGGGCTCGACACCGCGGGCGACATCGTCAAGGCCATCGCCGTGGGTGCCGACGCCGTCATGCTCGGCACCGCGCTCGCCCGTGCGACCGAGGCCCCGGGTGGCGGCTACCACTGGGGTGCCGAGGCGCACCACCCCGAGCTGCCCCGCGGCCGCCGGGTCGAGGTGGGCACGATCGCCCCGCTCGAGAACGTCCTGAACGGTCCGACGCCGACCCACGACGGCCGCGCCAACCTGGTCGGTGCCCTGCGTCGCTCGATGGCGACGACCGGATACTCCGACGCCAAGGAGTTCCAGCGAGTAGAAGTGGTCGTGGCGCCGTACCACCAGTGACGGTGGCACCCGGGCACGAACCCGGGTGACGCCACGGCGCCGACCGTGACCCGGAGGCGACGATGGCCAAGTCCAGCACGACGAAGCAGACCAGCACGGCCGGACGTCCGCGTGACGTCACGCCCGGCGTGGGGTTCGACCCCGCGGCGAAGCTCGGGCCGGACGAACGTGCGGCCGCGATCGAGACGCTGAAGACCAAGGAGCTCGACGTCCTGGTCGTCGGCGGCGGGATCGTCGGTGCGGGCAGCGCGCTCGACGCCGTGACCCGCGGCCTGAGCGTCGGCATCGTCGAGGCCCGTGACTGGGGCTCGGGGACGTCGAGCCGTTCGTCCAAGCTCGTGCACGGCGGCATCCGCTACCTGGAGCAGCTCAACTTCGCACTCGTCCGCGAGGCCCTCATCGAACGCGGCCTGCTGCTGCAGCGCATCGCCCCGCACCTGGTGAAGCCCGTGCGCTTCCTCTACCCGCTCAACCACCGGGTCTGGGAGCGCTTCTACATCGGCATCGGCATGGCGATGTACGACGTGTTCAGCTGGTCCGGCGGCCGTCCGCCCGGCGTCCCGCACCACCGGCACCTCAGCCGGAAGCAGGTGCTCAGGAACATGCCCGGCCTCAAGAAGGACGCCTTCGTCGGCGGCATGACGTACTACGACGCCCAGGTCGACGACGCGCGCTACGTCGCGTCGCTCGTGCGCACCGCGGCCTCGTACGGTGCCGAGGCAGCGAGTCGCGTCCGCATCGAGGGGTTCATCAAGGTCGGGGAGCGCGTGGTCGGCGCGCAGGCCCACGACATCCAGACCGGCGAGCGGTTCGAGATCCGCGCGAAGCAGGTCGTCAACGCCACCGGTGTCTGGACCGACGACACCCAGGCGATGATCGGCACCCGCGGCCAGTTCAAGGTGCGGGCGTCGAAGGGCGTCCACCTCGTCATCCCCCGTGACCGGTTCCAGTCGAACACGGGCATGATCCTGCGCACCGAGAAGAGCGTGCTCTTCGTCATCCCGTGGGGTCGGCACTGGCTCGTCGGCACGACCGACACCGACTGGTACCTCGACAAGGCGCACCCCGCAGCGACCGCGGCGGACATCGACTACATCCTCGAGCACGTCAACAAGGTGCTCGCCGTCCCGCTCACCCGCGAGGACGTCGAGGGCGTCTACGCCGGGCTCCGCCCGCTGCTGGCGGGGGAGTCCGACCAGACCTCGCAGCTCAGCCGCGAGCACGTCGTCGCGCACACCGTGCCCGGGCTCGTCGTGGTCGCCGGCGGCAAGTGGACCACCTACCGGGTGATGGGCAAGGACGCCATCGACGAGGCCGTCGCGGCCATGGACGGCAGGATCCCGGAGTCGACGACCGAGGACATCCCGCTCCTCGGCGCCGAGGGCTACCCGGCCGCGTGGAACCGACGCGCCCGCACCGCACGGAGCTTCAACGTGCACAAGGTCCGCATCGAGCACCTGCTCAACCGGTACGGCACCCTCGCGACCGAGGTGCTGCAGCTCGTCGAGCAGGACCCGGCACTCGCCGAGCCGCTGCCGGGGGCCGATGACTACATCGGCGCCGAGGTCGTCTACGCCGCCTCGCACGAGGGCGCCCTGCACCTGGAGGACGTCCTCGCCCGTCGCACCCGCATCTCCATCGAGGCGTGGGACCGCGGCGAGTCAGCGGCGCCCGTCGCCGCGAAGCTCATGGCGGACGTGCTCGGCTGGGACCAGGAGACGACCGAGCACGAGGTCGCGAACTACCTGAAGCGCGTCGCCGCCGAACGGGAGTCGCAGCTGCAGCCCGACGACGAGAGCGCGGACCGCGTGCGGCTCGAGGCCCCGGACATCGCGTTCGGCTTCGACGAGGACGACGTGGTCGTGGGCGGCGGCCGTTCGGACGGCGCCGAGGGCGCGAAGGCGTCCGACGAGCAGGTCGTCGGCGAGAAGACGAGCGAGCCGGAGTAGCGAGCCGGAGTAGCGAGGCCAGCAGACGCCGTCGTGTCGCCGAGACGCCGGCGTCTGCGGGTTGAACAGGACGCCGTCGTGTCGTGTTGACGCCGTCTGGTCATCGAGACGCCGCCGGATCCGGCGGCGTCTCGGTGTCGACGAGGCGTCTCGACAAGACGACGGCGTCTTGCGGAGGCCACCCGCGCCTCCAGACCGGAAGACCGGACTGGAGGCCCGTGGTGCGTCGGTCAGGCGGCGTGCGGCCGCAGGGCGGCGCGGCCACGGCGCCGCTCGCCCGCCACGAGCACCACCGGGATCGCGATCAGCGCGACGAGGCTCGTCACGTACAGCACGCCGGCCCAGATCGTGTGGTCACCACCGTCGGTGCCGAAGCCGTCCGCGACGTCCATACCGAGGGCGAACCCACCCCAGAACGACGCCGGACCACCCAGCACGACCACGGCCAGCAGCACTGCGGCGATGACGTGGGTCGGTGCCCGGGTGACGAGCAGCAGCACCGACAGCCCGGCGGCGAGCACGACACCGACCGAGGCCAGCGCGATCACGACCACGATGTCGGTCTGCACGTGGAACCCCTGTGCGTCGAGGCGCCCGTGGATCTCGGCGAGGCTCGCTCCGGGGACCGCGGCGAGCGGGTCCAGCACCAGTGCGTCCACCGCCAGCAGTGCTGCGTACAGCGCGACGACCAGCACCCCGACGACGGCCACGACGATCCGTGTTCTCCCCATCCACAGAACAGTAGCGGGAGGAATGCGCGGGGTCACCGGGTGGTTAGCATGGGGGTACTCGAAGAGGGAGCCATCATGGTCGACGTCCATCGCGTCAAACTCCCCGGAGTCGGCGTGCTGCACAGCTTCTACACCGACGACGGTGGCAAGTGCGGTGTCATCACGCACCGGTCGGGGCACTCCGACCTCATCTCGTTCGCCGACGTCTCCGACGGCGCGGACAAGTCCGAGAAGGTCTCGCTGCGTCTCAGCGAGGACGAAGCGCACACGCTCGCCGAACTCCTCGGCGGCACCCGGATCACCGAGGGCCTCGACAAGCTCGACGAGATCCCTGGATTGTCCATCGACTGGTTCTCCGTCGACTACGACGACGCCATCGCGGGCAAGCCCCTCGGCGACCTGCACGACTCGGGCTTCATCGGCCTGACCGTCGTCGCCGTGGTCCGTGGCGACAGCGCCAACCCGGCGCCCTCGTCGGACTTCGTCGTCTTCCCCGGAGACACGATCGTCGTCGCCGGATCCCCCGAGAAGGTCGCCAAGGCGTTCTCCTTCTACCGCAGCGGAGAGCTTGCGGCCGCCTCGGCCGAGGCCCCGCGGAAGAGCTAGCGCATGCACCTGGGTGGTGAGCTTCTCACCATCGGTGTGCTCTTCGTCATCGCCTACGTCCTGGGCCGGCTCGGCAAGACCATCGGTCTGCCGGCCATCCCGATCTACATGGTGGTCGGACTCGTCGCGAGTCCGAACACCCCGTGGTTCGGGCTGAGCGTCGAATCCCACACCATCGAGCTCATCGCGACGTTCGGGCTCATCCTGCTGTTGTTCAACCTCGGGCTCGAGTTCGACCAAGAGGAGTTCTACGGCAACGCCGGCAAGCTCCTGGTGTCGGGCGGCACCTACGTCGTCATCAACATGGGCGTGGGGTTCGCCTTCGGGTTCTCGCTCGGCTGGGGCACCCGAGAAGCCCTGATCATCGCGGGCATGACGGCGACGTCCTCGAGCGCCATCGTGACGAAGCTCCTCATCGAGCTCCGGCGCCTGGCGAACGACGAGACCCCGATGATCCTCGGCGTCACCGTGATCGAGGACGTCTTCATCGCCGTCTACCTGGCGATCGTCTCCGTCGTGCTCTCCGGCGACACCAACGTCTGGGCCGTCGTCGGCAAGCTGGCACTGGCGTTCGGGTTCCTCATCGTGATGTTCACGCTCGCGCGCTTCGCGGGCAAGTGGGTCTCGAAGATCTTCGCCACCCGTGACGACGAGCTGTTCACGGTGCTGTTCTTCGGACTCGCGGTCATGTTCGGTGGCATCGGCGACCTGCTCGGCGTGACCGACGCCATCGGTGCCTTCGTCATCGGCCTGCTCTGCGGAGCGACCCGGTACCGCGACCGCATCGAACAGCTCGCCCTGCCGATGCGCGACGTCTTCGCCGCGTTCTTCTTCGTGAACTTCGGCCTCGGCCTCGACCTGTCCACCTTCGGCGAGGTGCTTTGGCCCGTCCTCGGCGCGATCGGCATGACGGTCGTGCTCAACGCGGTCGCCGGCCAGATCGTCGCGCGGATGAACGGCTTCAACGTCCAGCAGGGCATCAACACCGCCGTCATCCTGGTGAACCGTGGCGAGTTCGCGCTGATCCTCGCGACGCTGTCGGCTGCCGCCGGGCTGGAGGCGCGGATCACCGCCTTCGCGGGCCTCTACGTCCTCTGCATGGCCGTCCTCGGGCCGCTGCTCGCGGTGAACTCGGACCGGATCGGCCGCCTCGTGGTGCGCCCGGGCCGGCTCATCCGCCTGCGCGGACGCCTGGGCGGCCGACGTGCCGTCGCCGCCGCAGCCGCCGCCGAGAGCGCCGAAGCGGCCGAGGCCGAGGCGGACGCCACCGCCGCGGCGCGGAAGGCCGAGCGGGACCGCCAGTTCGCCGAGGAGTTCGCGCTCGTCGAGGCGGCTGGCAGGGACGAGCGAGACAATGAGGGGTCCGAGCCGACGTCCACCCCCGTGACGTCGCCGGTCGAGATCCCCGCCGAGCGCCCCGAGCGCCCGGTCCGACAGCGCGATCCGGAGTACTGATACAGATGTGGGCCGTTGCCCGACGACCGAGGTGGATCGCGCTGCTGCTGCTGGCGCTCGTGCTGGCGGCGGTGTTCGCCGGGCTGGGCAAGTGGCAGCTGGAGCGGTCGATCGCCAACGGCAAGCCCCTGCCGGCGACCACCGAGACCCGCCGCACGCTCGAGGCGGTCACCACCCCCGAGCGCCCCGTCAGCGAGAGTCTCGCCGGGCAGAAGGTCACCGTCACGGGGACCTTCGTCGCCGACGACACCACCGTCCTGACCGGCCGCACCGGGGGTGGGAAGTACCAGACCGTCGGACACCTGGTGGACTCGGACGGTGGGGCGAGCCTCCCGGTCGTCATCGGGTGGTCCGACCAGCGGTCGGCCGCCGTCGCCGGGGGCGAGCGCCTGGCGGACGGCCAGACGCTCACGATCCAGGGTCGCTACTACCCGGCGGAGTCGCCCGACCAGGACGCCTACAAGAAGGGCGAGTACTCCGCCGTCGCCCCCGCCCGGTTCGTGAACACCTGGCAGGCCTTCGACGACCGCATGTACCTCGGGTACGTCGTCGCCGACGGCACCACCGCGAAGGCCGCCGACCTCGGCACCATCGCCGACCGCGCACCGTCGCGCGAGGTCCAGTTCGACTGGCTCAACCTGTTCTACGCGATCGAGTGGGTCGTCTTCGCCGGCTTCGCCGTGTTCCTCTGGTACCGGTTCGTGAAGGACGCCTGGGAGCGCGAGCAGGAAGAGGAGCGCGAGGCAGCGCTCGCCACCGAAGCCGACGCGCTCCGACGGTAGGATTGCCGGCATGGCCCTGACCGTCCGAACCCGTGACATCCCCAAGATCCCGGGGGCGGTGAAGTGGTACCGCGTCTCGGCGTACATCACCGGTGTGCTGCTGCTCGCCCTGGTGGTCGAGGTCATCATCAAGTACACGCCGCTGCAGCTCGAGATGCAGCTCGGCAACGGTCCGTTCTTCGTGCCCAACGGCACGGCGGGCGAGACCCCGGGCACGTTCAACCTGTCGATCGCGATCCTCATCGCCCACGGCTGGCTGTACGTGCTCTACCTCTTCACGGACTTCCGTCTGTGGAGCATCATGCGCTGGAGGCCGTCGCGCTTCCTGCTCATCGCCCTCGGGGGCATCATCCCGTTCATGTCCTTCGTGGTCGAACACCGCATGCAGCAGCGGGCCATGGACACCTACCACGAGCTGATCGCTGCCCAGCAGCGTGAGAAGGAGGCCGCTCGGTGAGCGAGACCGAACAGCGTCCCGTCCTCGTCGTCGACTTCGGGGCCCAGTACGCGCAGCTCATCGCGCGTCGGGTCCGTGAAGCGAACGTCTACAGCGAGATCGTGCCGCACTCCATCACCGCGGACGAGGTCCGCGCCAAGGACCCGGCGGCCATCGTGCTGTCCGGTGGCCCGTCGTCCGTGTACGAAGAAGGCGCGCCGTCCCTCGACGGTGACATCCTCGACCTCGGCGTCCCCGTGCTCGGCATCTGCTACGGCTTCCAGGCCATGGCGACCGCCCTCGGTGGCGAGGTCGCGAACACCGGTCTGCGCGAGTACGGCGCCACCGACGTGACCCTCGCCCCCGGCACCAGCACCCTGCTCGGCGACCAGCCGGCGGACCAGGTGACCTGGATGTCGCACGGCGACTCGGTGGCCAAGGCACCGGCCGGCTTCGAGGTGCTCGCCTCGAGCGCATCGACGCCCGTCGCGGCGTTCGCGTCCGACGAGCGCAAGCTCTACGGCGTGCAGTGGCACCCCGAGGTGAAGCACTCCGTGTACGGCCAGGCCGTGCTCGAGAACTTCCTGCACCGAGCCGCGGGTCTGCCCGGCGACTGGAACTCCAGCAACGTCATCGAGGAGCAGGTCGCCCGCATCCGCGAGCAGGTCGGCTCCGCGCGGGTCATCGCCGGGCTCTCCGGTGGTGTCGACTCAGCCGTCGCCGCAGCCCTGGTGCACAAGGCCGTCGGCGACCAGCTGACCTGCGTCTTCGTCGACCACGGGCTCCTGCGTGCCGACGAGCGGAAGCAGGTGGAAGAGGACTACGTCGCCTCCACCGGTGTCCGGCTCATCACGATCGACGCCGAGCAGCAGTTCCTCGACGCCCTCGCCGGCGTGAGCGACCCCGAGCAGAAGCGCAAGATCATCGGGCGGGAGTTCATCCGCACGTTCGAGGGCGCAGCCGAGGCACTCGTGCTCGAGGCCCAGGCTTCCGACTCTGATGCCGAGGTCAAGTTCCTCGTGCAGGGCACGCTCTACCCCGACGTCGTCGAGTCCGGCGGCGGAGCAGGCACCGCGAACATCAAGTCGCACCACAACGTCGGCGGCCTGCCCGAGGACATGACGTTCGAGCTCGTCGAACCGCTGCGCACCCTGTTCAAGGACGAGGTCCGCGCGGTCGGCCGCGAGCTCGGGCTGCCCGAGGTCATCGTCGGTCGTCAGCCGTTCCCCGGCCCGGGCCTGGGCATCCGCATCGTCGGCGAGGTCACGAAGGAGCGGCTCGAACTGCTCCGCGCGGCCGACAAGATCGCCCGCGAAGAGCTCACCGCGGCCGGTCTCGACCAGGAGATCTGGCAGTGCCCGGTCGTGCTGCTCGCCGACGTCCGCTCCGTGGGCGTGCAGGGCGACGGCCGGACCTACGGACACCCGATCGTGCTCCGTCCGGTCTCGTCCGAGGACGCCATGACCGCCGACTGGACGCGTCTGCCGTACGACACCCTCGCGAAGATCTCGAACCGCATCACGAACGAGGTGCCCGACGTCAACCGGGTCGTGCTCGACGTCACGTCGAAGCCGCCGGGGACGATCGAGTGGGAGTAGGGCTCCCCTGAGCAACGGAAGGCCCGGTACGCGTCACGCGTGCCGGGCTTTCGTGCGTCCGTGGGCGGCGCCGGGGTCGGTGCCGGAGTCGCACGAACTGCCGTCTGCCGGGACGTGTGACGGCAGTCCGCGCGACCCGGGCGCTGCGCGTGCGGCGTGTTGTGCGACCTCGGGCGGCTGGAGTTGTGGGCGTGGGCGCTGCCGGGGCCGTCGAGTGGTCACGACACCCCGCGGGCCCGGTGCCGAGGGGTCACGAACTGTCGGCTGGCTCCGGCCCGGACGACACTTCGTGACCACTCGGCGGGCGTTCGGCGGGGTGTTGTGACCGCTGGGACCGCCGCCGGGACCGCCGCCGCTCGCGCGTCCACCGGCCCGGGAACGACGAAGGGCCCCGGCAGCGCCGGGGCCCTTCGTGTGTGCGGTGGTACTAGTTGCGCGAGCTGCTCGCGATGATGGCGAGGATGCGCAGGATCTCGAGGTACAGCCAGACGAGCGTCACGATCAGGCCGAACGCCGCGGTCCAGGCGTAGATGCGAGGCGCCCCGCGCTCGACACCGGTCTTGATCTGGTCGAAGTCGAGGATCAGTGAGTAGGCGGCCATCAGCACGACGAACACGCCGATGAGGACACCGAGCGGGATGCCGAAGAGCGTCACGCCCATCAGGCCGAACGCGCTCTGCGTCACGCCGGTCCACATCAGGACCAGGTTCACCAGGGAGAACGCCATGTACCCGACCATCGCGATCAGGAAGAAACGCGTGGCCTTCGGAGTCGCGCGGACCTTGCCCGAGCGGAACAGGAGCAGGGTGACGAAGAACACACCCAGGGTGCCGAACACGGCCTGCGCGACGATGCCGTCGGCGTCGGGGAACGCGGTCTGGAAGTAGTTCGAGATACCACCGACGAACAGCCCCTCGAAGAACGCGTACGTCAGGATCAGACCCGGCGACGGCTTCTTCTTGAAGGTGTTGACGAGCGCCAGGACGAACCCGACGAGCGCGCCGACGACCCAGACGGCCGGGGGCAGGTTCCAACCGGCCACCGCGCCGACGACGAGCACGCCGAACGCGAGCAGCGTCTTGACGATGGTGTCTTCGTACGACATGCGGTCGGTGTCCACCGGGGACGCAGTCGGGCGGTCGTACATGTACTGCAGCTGCTCGGGGGTCATGCCGCCCTGGGCCTGCTGCGGGGTCTGTCCCCAGCCGGCCTGCTGCTGACCAGCACCGCGCCCGCCCCAGGTGTTTGCCCCCTGTGCGTTGAAGGCGGGGGACTGGTCGAAACCGGGCTTGAAGGCCATGGTGTCCTCTTCCTAGGAGATTCGAGTCCTCTCAGCCTAGGGGCGCTCGGTCGCGGAAGGCTGAGGATTCGCGGCGAGCGGACGCGGGCCCGGCGGGCCCCGTCGAGGGAAGCCTAGGGTCGCCCGCTGCACGCGCGCCCCGAGGACGTCGAGAGTCCGCCGTCGAGCCCGTCGAGCCCGTCGAGCCCGTCGAGCGCGCCCGTCCCGACGGCAGCGCCGGGTAGAGCCACGTGACGAGCGCGACCGAGATGGTCATGAGCAGGAACCACGCCACGATCTTCGTCGGCGCCACCGGCTGCCACACCGCGAGCTGCGCCGGGTAGCTCCACGCTCCGGCCCAGGTCGCGACGTTCTCCGCCGCCCAGATGAACACCGCGACGAGGGCCATCGCCACGAGCACGGGCATCCGCAGCGTCGCCCGGTGGATCCGCACGTGCATGGTCGTGCGGGCGAAGAGCAGCAGCACGAGCGCGAGCAGCACGTACCGGGCGTCGGCGACGAAGTGGTGGCCGAAGAAGTTCAGGTAGATCCCGCCCGCCACGACCGCCAGCAGCCACTGCCGCGGGTACCGGCCGAACCGCAGGTCGAACAGCCGGTAGACCCGCACCATGTACGACCCGACGGCGCCGTACATGAACCCCGAGAACAGCGGCACCCCGGCGACGACGAACAGCCCACTTGACTCGTAGGTCCACGAGTTCATGTGGGTCTTGAACACCTCCATCGCGGTCCCGACGACGTGGAACAGCAGGACGACCCGGAGCTCCCGCACGGTCTCGAGCCCGAACACGAGCATCCCGACCTGCAGCAGCACAGCCGCGATCGTCAGGACGTCGTTCCGCATCGCCGCGGGCACGGTCAGGTGCACCACCGCCATGGTCGCGAGCAGCAGCGCCCCGAACGCGCACGCCCAGGCCTGCTTCGCGCCGAACACCAGGAACTCGGTGACGAACACCCGGACGGGCCGGTGCGGTTGATGCCCGGCGTCGAGCAGGCGGCGAGCGGCGCGGTCGATCCGGGCCTCAACGGCGGTGGAGAGCGAACGGACGGTCATGCGGCGATGGTCGGCGTCGTCGCTGGGAACGACGGGCCTCGGAGCGCCGGGTGTGTCCCGCGACACAGGCGCCCCGCTGGTCACCCGCGGCCAGTAGGGTCGCGCCATGACCCTCGTGATCGCCCACCGCGGTGCGTCCGGCTACCGTCCCGAGCACTCGCGGAGCGCGTACGAGCTCGCGATCGAACTCGGCGCCGACGCGATCGAACCGGACCTGGTGCCCACGAAGGACGGCGTGCTGGTGCTCCGGCACGAGAACGAGGTCTCGGGCACCACGGACGTCGCCGACCACCCCGAGTTCCGGCACCTGCGCACGACGAAGACCGTCGACGGCCAGACCCTGACCGGCTGGTTCACCGAGGACTTCACGTGGGCCGAGCTGCAGACGCTCCGCACCCGCGAGCGCCTGCCGGTGCTGCGTCCGGGATCCGCCGAGCACGACGGTGCGCAACCGATCCTGCGGCTCGTCGACCTGCTCGCGATCCTCGACGCGGCGCCCCGCCCGGTCGGGCTCGTCGCCGAGGTGAAGCACGCCGCGTCCTTCGACCGCGCCGGGTTCCCGATGGGTGCACTCGTCGACGCCGCGCTCGGCGAGGCCGGGTGGCGGCAGGACGAGCGGCTCACGGTGGAGAGCTTCGAGAAGGGCGTGCTGCGCGACCTGCGCGAACGGGGGACCGGTGGTCGGCTCGTGTACCTCCAGGAGGCCCGTGGCAGCGCCGCGGACGAGGTCGCGTCCCACGGATCGCTCGCCCCCACCTACGCCGCCGAGCGCTCCGAGGACGCGCTCGCGTCGTTCGCGACCGAGTTCCACGGCATCAGCGTCGACCTCGGCACCCTGATGGCCGGCGTCGACAGCGTCGCGCTCGACGACCCGACGCCGGTGCGCAGCGCGATCGTCGACCGCGCCCATGCCGCCGGGCTCGCGGTGTACACGTGGACTCTCCGGCCGGAGAACCGGTTCCTGCCGTCGCCGTTGCGTCGTGGCGGCGACGTCGCGGCCTTCGGCGACTGGGAGCGGTGGTTCACGTCCGTGATCCGCACCGGACTCGACGGGGTGTTCGCCGACCACCCCGACCTGGCGGTGCGTGCCCGGTCAGTCCTCGAGCGCCTCGAGCGGGATGCCGGCTGACCGGAGGGCCTCGAGGGCCTCCTCGCGTGCGGACGTGGCAGCGGCGCGGAGCCCGGCCAGGTCCTCGGGCCGGTAGAACCACGAGCTCCGGTCGCCGGGCGAGACCGTCCGTTGCGCGTCCGTCAGGTCGGCGTCGTGTTCGCCCTTCCGGAGGTCGGCACGCGCACGGTCGAGCGCCTGCAGGACTGCCGAGGCACGGATGACCTCGGCCGCGGGCAGGTCCCCGGGCGCGAGACGGGCGACCCGAGGGTCGATCGGTGTCACCGGGAGGGCCTGCACCGGTGGCTGTCGGCGCCGCCGTCGATCGACGAGGACCGCGACGGCGGACGAGACGACGAGGAACACCACGATGGCGACGAGGAGCCGGGCACTCCTCGGGAACGTCGACGCAGCGAGGGCCCCGAGTACGGCCAGGCACAGCCCAGCGGTGACCAGGCCGACCGACAGCGGGACCAGGCACCCCGCCGTGTCCTGTCGAGACCGCTGAGCACGGGCCCGACGGTGGCTCTCGACGATCGCGGCGGGGTCGTCGCGCCCGTCCGGAGGCAGGATGCAGAGGACGTCCTGGGTGGTGGGGACCGCGGCCGACATCGCAGGGAGCACGAAGACGTCAGGTCGGTCCGGTGTGATCGCCACGGCGCCATCCTGCCGCACGAGGTCGCTGTCGGGGGTCTCGCCTAGAATGTCCCGAACATGACGATCGTGCTCGACCCCTTCGAATCGACGCCCGAGCCGGGCGCCGGTGCCCGCGCGTACGAAGACCCGTTCACCGCGGGTCTGAACCCCCAGCAGAAGGAAGCCGTCGAGTACCGCGGCGAGTCCCTGCTGATCGTTGCCGGCGCCGGTTCCGGCAAGACGAGCGTGCTCACCCGCCGCATCGCGCTGCTGCTCGCCAACCGCGAAGCGTGGCCGTCGCAGATCCTGGCGATCACGTTCACCAACAAGGCCGCCGCCGAGATGCGCGAGCGCGTCCGGGCCCTGGTCGGTGGCGAGGCCGAGGGGATGTGGATCTCCACGTTCCACTCGGCGTGCGTGCGCATCCTGCGGCGCGAAGCCGAGCGGTTCGGGTTCCCGCAGTCGTTCACGATCTACGACTCCGCCGACTCCAAGGCGCTGCTGAAGCGGATCATCAAGGAACTCGAGGCCGACTCCCTCGGGTTGACCGTCGGCGCCGCGGCGTCGAAGATCTCGAAGCTCAAGAACGAGCTGCAGGACATCGACACCTACGCGCGCAACATCAACGTGAACGACCCGCAAGAAGTCATGTTCACCGAGGTGTTCCGGCGCTACACGAACGAACTCCGCCGGGCGAACGCGTTCGACTTCGACGACCTCATCGGCCAGACGGTGTTCCTGTTCCGGGCATTCCCGGACGTCGCCGCCCTGTACCAGCGCCGCTTCCGGTACATCCTGGTCGACGAGTACCAGGACACGAACCACGCCCAGTACGCCCTGATCCGCGAGCTCACCCGCCCGGTGCCGGTCGAACAGGTCGACAAGCTCGAGGACTCCGGCCAGCACGTCGCCCGGATGCGCGAGACCGACGGCTCGATCGCCCCCGCGTCCCTGACGGTGGTCGGTGACTCCGACCAGTCCATCTACGCCTTCCGCGGGGCGGACATCCGCAACATCGTCGAGTTCGAGCGGGACTTCCCGAACTCCAAGACGATCCTGCTCGAGCAGAACTACCGCTCGACGCAGAACATCCTCGACGCGGCGAACGCCGTCATCGCGAACAACTTCGACCGCCAGGCGAAGAGCCTGTTCACCGACGTCGGCGCCGGCGAGAAGATCGTCGGCTTCACCGGGTACACCGGCCACGACGAGGCGCAGTTCGTCGCCGACGAGATCCAGCGCCTGCGTGAAGACGGCATGGACTACCGCGACATGGCGGTGTTCTACCGGACCAACTCGCAGACCCGTGCACTGGAGGAGATCTTCATCCGTGCGGCGATCCCGTACCGGGTGCTCGGCGGCACGAAGTTCTACGAGCGTGCCGAGATCAAGGACGCCATGGCGTACCTGATCACGGTCGCCAACCCGGCCGACCCGATGGCGCTGCGCCGCATCCTCAACGTGCCCAAGCGCGGCATCGGCTCGGTCACCGAGACCACGCTCCAGCGCTACGCCGACGAGCACGAGACCACCATGCGTGACGCCCTGCGACACGCGGGCGAGCTCGGGTTCGGGCCGAAGGTGCGGAACGCCATCACGGAGTTCGCGGCGCTGCTCGACGCCGTGTCCGAGAAGGCCCCGACACAGCCGGTGGTCGACACCCTGACGCAGCTGCTCGACGGTTCCGGGCTGCTCGACAACCTGCGGAAGTCGCCCGACGCGCAGGACGCCGCACGCGCCGACAACATCGACGAGCTCGTGGCCGTGACGCGTGAGTTCCAGAAGAACAACCCCGAGGGCACGCTGTCGGACTTCCTGACCGAGGTCTCGCTGGTCGCCGCGGCGGACGAGCTCGACGACTCCTCGGGCACGGTGTCGCTGATGACCCTGCACACCGCGAAGGGCCTGGAGTACGACGCGGTGTTCCTGACCGGCGTCGAGGAAGACCTGCTCCCGCACCGGATGTCCGCCAACGAGCCCGGCGGTCCGTCGGAAGAGCGCCGGCTGTTCTACGTGGGCATCACCCGCGCCAAGAAGGTCCTGTTCCTGTCCCTCGCGATGACCCGTGCCCAGTTCGGTGACGTCAACGTGGCGATGCCCTCGCGCTTCCTGCAGGAGATCCCCGAGGGGCTCATCGAGTGGAAGCAGTCCCCGGGCATGGCGAACAGCCGCGGTGGCACGCAGCCCCGTGCCCTGAACGCCAAGCGCGACGGCGGCTTCGGCGGCGGCGGTGGTGGTGGTGGCTACCGCGGTGGTGGTGGCTGGGGCGGCGGCTCGTACGACCGTGCAGCGGCTGCCTCGAAGACCCGTCCGAAGACCGAGTGGGCGAACCGGGTGTCCGGGCAGGTGCGCGACAACGGCGACATGGAACTCGTCGCCGGCGACCGCATCAAGCACGTCGACTTCGGCGAGGGAACGGTGTCCGCGGTGACGGGGCAGGGCGCCAAGCGCATCGCTGAGATCGCGTTCGACTCCGCGGGCCGCAAGAAGCTCCTCATCAAGATCGCCCCGATCGAGAAGCTGTAGGAGCCCTCACCGGTCCACACCGAACCGGCAGCCGCGGCCGGTCTGGAGTTCACGGAACGGACCCGGGGCGTTCCCCCGCGATCCGTACGGTGCGGTGCTGTGCAGAACAGCCCTGACGACCGCGACGACGCCCACGACCACGCCGGAGACCGCAGCAAGCGCATCCCGGTCTCCCGCCGGGGCTTCCTGGTCGGATCCGGACTCGCCGGTGCCGCCGGACTCGTGGCGTCGAACGGCTTCGGCAGCGCCCCGGCCGTCGCCGATGCGCTGACCGCGGCACCCGCCGTGGCCCCGGCAGCGCTCGGCGGATCGGCCGCGGCCGCGCAGGCAGCGGTGGCGCGCGGACACACCGGACGGTGGCACCCGGACACGACCTCGCCGCGCTTCACCGTCGCGGTGATGCCGGACACGCAGTACATGTTCGACGGCGCCGCGGTCGACCAGGCACCGATGCGCGCCTCGCTCGAGTACGTCGTCCGCGAGCAGGCCCGGCACAACACGGTGTTCCTCGTGCACCTCGGCGACCTGACGCAGAACGGTGCGGCGTCCGAGATGCGCGCGTCCGGTGCGGTCTTCGACGTGCTCGACCGAGCCGGGGCGCCCTACAGCGTGCTCGCCGGCAACCACGACGTCGACTCCTCGACCGACGACCAGCGCGGCCGCACCCCGTACCTCGACGTGTTCGGTCCGCAGCGGTTCCGGAAGGCCCCGGGCTGGATCGGTTCGAGCCCCGACGGCTACAACACCGCCCACCGGTTCACCGCGGCCGGCCGAGAGTGGGTCGTCCTGGCACTCGACTGGCGGACGAGCGCGAGCGGGCTCGCCTGGGCCAGCTCCGTGCTCGCCGCCCGGCCGCACGCTCCGGTCATCCTCACGACGCACGCCCTCGTCGACTCGGACGCCAGCGGTGGGGCGGCGTTCGACCCCTACGGCCAGCAGCTCTGGGACTCCTTCATCTCGAAGCACGACCAGGTGTTCCTGACGCTCAACGGGCACTACTGGGGTCCGGGCCGCACGACGGCGAAGAACGCCGTGGGGCACGACGTCGCACTCCACCTGACCAACTACCAGAACCGCTACTACGGCGGCGCGGCCATGATCCGGCTGTACCACGTCGACCTCGAGCGGAACGTCATCGACGTCGAGACGCTGTCGCCCTTCCTGCTCGCCGGCGGACTCGGCGACGCGAACGAGCTCGCAGCCCAGGAGGTCAACCTCAGTGGCGACGTTGACCGCTTCACCATGGCGGTGGACTTCGACGCGCGTTTCGCGGGGTTCGCGCCGGTCGCACCACGGGCCTCCCGGCCGGCGGCACGCATGCTGGTGCCGGGGACGCTGGCGTACTGGCGGTTCGACGGCAACCCGGACGGGGCGGCGCTCGCGCCGACGACGCGGGTGCGCGACCAGAGCGGCAAGGGCAACGACCTGGTGGTCGCCCGGCGGACCGGTGCCGTCGCAGGGGCGCTGCGCTGGACGGCGGCGCACCACCCCGACCAGCCGGGCGCCGGCAGCCTCGCGCTGCAGGGCGGCAAGACCGGCGGCGACCACCTGCAGACCGTCGACACGGCACCGCTCAACCGGACCCACTTCCCCCGGGGCTACACGGTCGAGGCGTTCTTCGTGCTGCCGACCACGTTCGACCCGAGTGCGAACGGGTTCAGCGCCCTGCTGTCGCAGTACTCGAGCGCCGGCCAGGTGGGGAAGGCGACCGGAGCCGACGGTGACCCGGACGAACCCGCGATGACGCTGAGCCTGTCGGGGGACCGCGAACTGCAGTGGTGCGTGTACCCGGCGAGCCAGGACGGATCACTGACGAACTGGGGGCACGAGTTGCCGCTCGGCGCCTGGTGGCACGTGGCCGTGGTGAACGACGGGACGCACACCGTGCTCTACGTCGACGGGTGCCCGGTCGTGCGCAACCCGTCCACACCGAACCGCGGTCTCAGCACGATCGGCAAGCCGTGGCTGCTCGGTGGGTACCGCTACGGCGACAAGCTCGACAACGTGTTCGTCGGGTCGATCGGCGACGTGCGCATCGTCGGCCGGGCACTGCAGCCGAGCGAGTTCATGAACGCCTGACGCCCGGCGGCGGACGCCTGACCCGCGCGGTGGGTGGGGGCTCGGGCTGCCCGGCAGACGTGCGTCTGACACGCCCGGCCGTTCGACGCGCCCCTCGTTCGGGTGGCACGATGACGGTTAGTGAGGTTAGCCTTACCTAACGTGACACCTCCCATCGAACTCCTGACCACCGCCACCGCCGAGCGCTACCGCTCCGCCGTGACGTCCACGGTGGACCGTCTGGCCGACCGCTTCGCCGCCGCCGACCGTCCGACGACCGACACCGCTCCCGAGGTCCTCCGGGCCCGGGTGCAGGACGTCGACCTCGACGCCGAACCCCTCGGGACGGACCGTGCACTCGCCGAACTCGACGAGCTGTTCGTCCGCGAAGCCGTCTGGTTCCACGACCCGGCGTACCTCGCGCACCTGAACTGCCCGGTCGCGCTGCCCGCGGTCGCCGCCGAATCGGTCCTGGCCGCCGTGAACCCGTCGGTCGACACCTGGGACCAGTCCCGCATCGGCACCGAGATCGAGCGGCACGTCGTCGCCTGGCTCGCCGGTCGGATCGGGTTCGCCGCGGGGGACGGCATCTTCACCTCGGGCGGCTCGCAGTCGAACCTGCAGGCCCTGCTGCTGGCGCGCGAGGCCCTCGGCAGCAGCGGCACCGTGTTCACGACCGCGGAGACCCACTTCAGCATCGCGAAGTCGGCGCGACTGCTCGGGCTCGAGGCCGTGGTCGCCGTCGCCACCGACCACGCCGGCCGGATGGTGCCCGCCGCCCTCGCCGAGGCGATCGCCGCCGCCCGCGCAGCCGGGCAGACGCCGATGGCCGTCGTCGCGACCGCCGGCACCACCGACCGCGGGGTCATCGACCCGCTCGAGCCGATCGCGGACGTCTGTGATCTGGAGGGAGTGTGGCTGCACGTCGACGCCGCGTACGGCTGCGGTCTGCTCGTGTCCCCGACCCGCCGGCACCTGCTCGACGGCGTCGAACGGGCCCGGAGCGTGACCGCCGACCTGCACAAGTCGTTCTTCCAGCCGGTGTCGTCGAGCGCCCTGCTCGTGCAGCGCCCGGAGGACCTGCGCCGCACGGCCTGGTACGCCGACTACCTGAACCCCGAGGACGCCGCCGAGCCGAACCAGGTCGACAAGTCGCTGCAGACCACCCGCCGGTTCGACGCCCTGAAGCTCTGGGCCACGCTGCGGGCGACGGGTGCCGACGCGATCGGTGCGGCGTTCGACGCCGTCATCGACCTCGCCGCGGCCACCCACCGGATCGTCGAGGAGCACCCCGACCTGGTGCTCGTCGCGCCGACGCAGCTCAGCACGGTGCTGTTCCGCTGGCAGCCCGCCGGCATGACGGACGAGGCCGCCGACGCGCTGGTCGCCCCGATCCGCTCGGCCCTGCTCGCCGAGGGCCGGGTGCTCATCGCCAAGACGGTCATCGACGGCCGGCCGTGCAACAAGCTCACGCTGCTCAACCCGGAGACGACGCCGGAGCAGATGCGCGCGTCGCTGGAGCACGTCGTCGCGACAGCAGCCCGGGTGCGCGCCGCCACCACCAAGACCGAGGGAGCGAACCGATGAACCGCGATGAGCAGCCCGTGCACGACGTCGTCGGCATCGGCATCGGCCCGTTCAACCTCGGCCTCGCCTGCCTGACGGACCCGATCGCCGACCTCGACGCGGTCTTCCTCGACGCGGCTGACGGCTTCGCCTGGCACCACGGCATGATGCTCGACGACGCCACGATCCAGGTACCGTTCCTCGCCGACCTGGTGACGATGGCCGACCCGACCTCGCCGTTCTCGTTCCTCGCGTGGCTCAAGGAGACCGGCCGCCTGTACCCGTTCTACATCCGCGAGGACTTCCACCCCCTGCGCAGCGAGTACGACGCCTACTGCCGCTGGGCCGCCGACCGGCTCGACACCCTGCGGTGGGGCCGCCGGGTGACCGCCGTCGAGCACGACCCGGTCACCGACACGTTCACGGTGCACGCCGAGACCGATCTGGGTCCCGAGACGTACCGCGCACACCACGTCGTCGTGGGCATCGGCACCGAGCCGTCCGTCCCCGCCCCGCTGCGCGGGATCGGCGGACCGGCCGTCCACTCCGCCGAGTTCCTGCCGAACCGCGATGCCCTGCGCGACGCCGGATCGATCGCCGTTGTCGGCAGCGGGCAGTCCGCCGCCGAGGTCTACCGCGAACTGCTCGAGGACATCCGGCAGGACGGCTACCGCCTCGACTGGATCACACGCTCGCCCCGGTTCTTCCCGATGGAGGACACCAAGCTCACCCTCGAGATGACGAGCCCGGAGTACACGGACCACTTCCACGGGCTGCCCGAGGCCGTCCGCGACCGCCTGGGGCGGGAACAGCGCGGCCTGTACAAGGGCATCAGCGCCGACCTGGTCGACGACCTGTACGACCAGCTCTACCGGATCAGTGCGCGCGGCCCCGTCCCGACGACGCTCCGGACCGAGACGAGCGTCGTGGACGCCGCCTGGCTCGCCGACCGTGGCACCTACCGGCTGACGCTCCGCCACGAGCAGCTCGACCAGACGTACGAGCACGAGGTCGAGCAGCTCGTCCTCGCCACCGGGTACACCCCGCGGGTCCCGCGGTTCCTCGACCCGGTCGAGCACCTCGTCGCCCGCGACTCCCGCGGTCGCCTGGCCGTCGCCCGCGACCACCACGTCGACACCCTGGGCGGGCGCATCTGGGTGCAGAACGCCGAGGAGCACACGCACGGCCTGACCGCGCCAGACCTCGGCATGGGTGCGTGGCGGAACGCGTCGATCATCCGGTCCGTCACGGGTCGCCCCGTGTACGGCCTGGAGGCCCGGATCGCCTTCCAGGAGTTCGGCCTGCCCGCCTCGGAGCCGTCAACAGCAGCGCCGTCCACCGGCCGCCCCGGCGCCGCGGAGCGCGCGCCGGCCCGCCCCGCGACCGAGCGCGCGGAGGTGTCCGCATGAGCACGACCGTGACCACCACGGCGCCGGACGCGACCGCGCCTGGGGGAGCCGAGCCGGGCCTCCTGACCGTCGAACCCGTGGACCCGGAACGCGACGCCGCCGTCGTGCAGTCGTGGCTCGCCCACCCGGCGTCGTCGTGGTGGGAGATGGGCGACCTCGACGTGGACGCCGTGCGTGCCTACCTGGCCGGCGTGCAGGCGGACCCCGCGCAGGCAGCGTGGCTCGGCCGCCGGAACGGTGAACCGTGCTTCCTGGCGGAGACCTACGACCCCTCCGCCGTCCTGCTCGCCGACGTGTGGGCGGCCGAACCCGGCGACGTCGGCATGCACCTGCTCGTCGCGCCGGTGCCCGCTGACCGTCGTGTGCACGGCCTGACCAGCGCGGTGATGCGTGCCGTCGTCGAGCACTGCCGGGACGCCCTCGGCGCGCGCCGGGTCGTCGTCGAACCGGACGTGCGGAACACCGCCGTGCAGGCGAAGAACGCCGAGGTCGGGTTCCGCGCCCTGCGACAGGTGGACGTCGACGGCAAGCGGGCCCTGTTGTCGGTGCTCGACACCGATCGCATCGGCGTCCCCGATGACGACGGGCCGGCCGCGCACCTGCGGCCCGAGCACCTGGAGCCCGCCGAACGGCACCTCGTCGCGAAGTCGATGGCGGAGTTCACCCACGAACGGCTGATCGCTCCCGTGTCGGACGGCGACGGCTGGCGGCTCGACGCGGGGGAGTCGACCTACCGGTTCCGGGCGCGGCAGCACGTGCTCGAGCACTGGTCGATGGACGAGGCCTCGCTGACGCGGACCCGCGCGGGGGTGCCGGCGCCCCTCAGCGCGCAGGAGCTCGTGCTCGAACTGCACGAGGTGCTCGGGATCCCCGACGAGTTGCTCGGCACGTACCTGGAGGAGATCGCGTCGACGCTGGCGAGTGCCGCGGCGAAGCACCGGCGGGGCGGACCGTCGGCCGGGTCGGCCGAGGCGTCCAGTGCGACCGGTTCGTCCGGTTCCGTCGAGGACGTCGTCGCGTCGTTCCAGGACGTCGAGGCGGCGATGACCGAGGGGCATCCGGCGTTCGTCGCCGCCAACGGCCGGATCGGGTTCGGGCTCGACGAGTACCGGGCGTTCGCGCCCGAGTCCGGCGGCCGGTTCCGGTACCGGTGGCTCGCCGCCCGACGCGAGCACACGCACCTGGCGCTCGCCGCGGACCGGACCGAGCAGGCGCACTGGGAGTCGGAGCTGTCGGCGGCGGTCGTGGCCGGGTTCCGTGCCACGCTGGAGCGTCGCGGGCTCGACCCCGACGACTACGTCTGGCTGCCCGTGCACCCGTGGCAGTGGCAGCACCGGATCGCCGTGACCTTCGCGCCCGACCTGGGCCGACAGGACCTGGTCGACCTGGGCGAGGGACCCGACGAGTACCAGCCGCAGCAGTCCATCCGCACCGCGTTCAACCGCACCGAGCCAGCACGCTCGTACGTGAAGACGGCGCTCGCCGTGCAGAACATGGGGTTCCTGCGGGGGATGTCGCCCGCGTACATGCGGAACACCCCGGCCGTGAACGACTGGGTCGAGTCGATCGTCTCCGCCGATCCCACGCTCGCCGCCGCCGGGTTCTCGGTGCTCCGGGAGCACGCCGCCATCGGCTACACGGGGGACGCCTACCACCGGGTCGACGTGTCCTCACCGCAGCGCAAGATGCTCGCGGCCCTGTGGCGGGAGAGCCCGCTGCCGCGGGTGACGGACGGCGAGCGACTGCTGACGATGGCGGCGCTGCTGCACCGCGACGCCTCGGGGAACGCAGTGGTCTCGGCGCTGATCGAGGCCTCCGGTCTGCCCGCCGACGTCTGGGTCCGGCGCTGGCTCGACGCCTACCTGCTGCCCGTCGTCCACTGCCTGACCGTGCACGACCTGGTGTTCATGCCGCACGGCGAGAACCTGGTGCTCGTCGTGCGCGACGGCGTCGTGGTCCGGGCCGTGATGAAGGACATCGGCGAGGAGGCCGCGGTGCTCGGTCGGCACGACGACCGCCCGGTCCCCGCCGACATCGACCGGATCGTGCACCCGGTGTCCGACGACGAGGCCGCGCTCGCGGTGTTCACCGACGTGTTCGACGGGGTGCTGCGGTTCGTCGCCGCGATCCTCGACGACGACGGGGTGCTGCCGGAGTCCCGCTTCTGGCAGGTCGTGGGGGAGTGCATCGACGCCCACGCCGCCGCGCACCCGGACCGCCGTCGTCCCCTGGACCTGCGGGTGCCGACGTTCGAGCACTCGTGCCTGAACCGGTTGCAGCTGCGGAACACCCTGTCGATGGTGGACCTGGCGGACCAGTCGGCGTCGCTGATCCGGGCGGGGGAGATGGCGAACCCGATCGGGCGGTAGGGGCGGCGCGCTGCGGTCTCCGGTTCCGTTCCGGTTCGCACAACCGAAGTCGGCTCGCGCCGCGGTCTTCCGTGGTTCGAGCCGACTTCGGTTGTGCGCCGTGAGTGAGACTGGTCCGATGGAGACCGGTGCGGGCGCGGGTGTGGGGGGCGATCTCGGTTGCGATCGAGGACGTCGCCGACGCACGCTGCGTCCTCGCACGAGCGTCGCACCGTGCCAAACGCGTCGCGGGCATCGGATGGGTGCTCGGCGTCCTGGGGTTCATCGTCGGAGTTTCCGGCATCGATCGCATCCCCACGGTCGATCCCGACGCTGGACTGTGGATCGTGACCGTTGCGGCGATCGGCCTCGTGGTGATCGGGTACCTCGCTGCCTACTGGATCACCCGGAACCCACGGGAGGAACGGTCCGCCGCCGTCGATGCCGCAGCACGGCGCATGATCGCGGCAGTGCGCGCCGGGGGATTTCCGGAGCTCGATCCGAAGAACGTCCGGCGCGCGTTGCGCGAGGACGACAACGGGCCCGCACCGTGGTTCGATCCCGAACTCGGGCCGCACTCGTGGCCGGTGTGGAGAATCGGTACCGTCGACCCAGCGGAGAGCCGCTTCGTCATCGCGGAACGATCGAACGATGCTCGATCGTTCACGGTCCGAGTCGAACCCGCTCGGCCGGCGTGGTGGTCCAGGGACTGAACGCCGACCGTCGGCCTCAGGGCTGGAGGCGTGTGGCCGTCCAGGCGCCCTCGGCGAGTGCGTACTGCAGTCGTCGGTGCATCCGGTCACGGCTGCCGTGCCAGAACTCCACGATGTCGGGCTCGAGACGCCAGGCAACCCACCGTGCAGGTCGGGGGACGTCGTCGCCGGAGTCGTCGAGCAGGTCGTTCGCGTCGTCGATCAGGTCCTGCAGGGTGCGGGGTTCGAGCACGGCGGACTGGTCAGCGATGGCCGTCGCGGCACGTGACTTCGGGGAGCGGTCGGCGAACAGGGCGTCGGACTCGGCATCCGACAGCCGGACGACGTGACCCTCGAACCGGAGCTGCTGCATCGTCTCGCGCCAGTAGGACTGCAGGGCTGCGTGCGGGTTCTCGGCGAGCTGCCGGCCCTTCGGGCTGTCCTCCGACGTGCCGAAGACCAGTCCGCGCGCCTCGATGCGCTTCACGTCGACGGTGCGAGCGGACACGCGGCCGTCGGTGCCGGCCGTGGCGAGGGTCATCGACAACGGCTCGGAGACCTCCCGGTCCTTCGCCGCGGACAGCCACTCGCGAGCGAGGTCGAGCGGAGACGCTGGCGGGTTGTCGAACTCGGGCAGGTGGAGGGAGTCGTCACCGGAGAGCGGGGCAGAGGACATGTACCCACCCAACCGTGCGCGGGGGCTCGGTGTTCAGGGAGTCAAGGACGGTCGTCGCCGGCACCCGGTCAGGCGTCAGGGAACTTCGCTTTGACGAACGCGCGTTGCGCCTGCACGGTGCTGAGGCATTCGTCGGCCGGGGCGAACACATCGACGAGGTCCTTGAACCGGGGACGACGACCGCGGCGGAGTCGATACGCACGCATGCCACCACCCTGCTGTCGCGCCATATTGCTCGCCCAGACATCGATGCGGGCCCCCTGCACACCCAGGAGCCACCCCTCGCGGTCGAGTGCCGTGCGCACCAGGCTCAGCGCCTCGAAGGCGTCGTACGCCGTGGCCGTGTGCTCTGTGCCCAGCAGCAACACGGTCACGGTGTAGCGCACCTGATGGTCGGGGTTCGTCAGGTCCATCTCCACCGTCACGCTCGCCGGGGTGCTGGTGCCGTTCCGGTACGCGATCCGGTCGTACGTCGTCATGAGCGCGTCCCGTGACCACGTGTCACGGTGTCGGGACCTGCACCGACACGAGCTCACCGTTTCCGAGGTGCACGATCGCGGAACCGACCTGCACGCGCTCGACGATGCTGCTCCGCGGCAGGCGCATGCCGAGCAGGTCACCCTCGGTGATCGCCTGGGGGCTCAACAGCGCTCCCGAGCGGTTGCGCTTCATGTCGACCTGCCAGCCGGTGAACCCCACACCGAACTCGGCGGTCAATCCGGCTGCGACGATCGCCTGACCGTTGTCGGCCGCACGCTTGACGAACCCCTGCAGCCAGCTCTTCGCCGGGGCGTCCTTGACGAGCTCGGCGTCGTCGATCACCAGGACGCGTCGACCGGGCTGCCCGTCGAACAGGGATGCGAGGTCGTCCTCGGTCAGATCGACACCCTCGTGCACCGCCAGGACGCCCGGTTCCGCGGCCAGCGCACGGAGCGGGGACTGCCGCGGGGTCACGAGCACGACCTCGCCACCCTCGCGCAGGACCGAACGGGTCATCGAGAGCAGGACGGCGCTGCGTCCGGACTTCGCGGGTCCACCGACGACGAACGAACCGGCCGCGGCCAGGTCAGGCCCAATCGCGGTGAGGTCGTCACCGCCGATGCCGACCAGACCGAACAGGCCGGCGTCGTCATCGCGCATCTCCCATGCACGCTCGAACGGCACCGGGCCGGACAGCTGGTCGACGCGGAAGGGACGTCGGCTGCGTTCGACGGCCCGGTCGCGTTCCGTCGCGAAGGTAGCGAGGGCCGTGATGGCGGCGGCCTGCGACTGCCCGGTGCCGGCTGCGGCGAGCAGCGCGATCTGTGTCTCCGTCGCGGACTCGGAGGCGAACGCGCGTCCGTCGGGGACCTGCTCCGGGAGCTTCCGCGGGTTGAGTGACGCCAGCCCGTAGTCGCCCCGGTCCGACAGCCGGAGGACGAGCTTGTCCTCCACCAGGGTGGCCATCCGACTCGAGAGCAGCTGTCGGTCTCCGGTGACGACCAGGTGGATCCCGACGCTGGCACCTTCGCGCAGCAGTGTCATCACCTGGTCGGTCGGAGCGCCGTGGTCGAGCTCGCCGAGTGAGCCGACGAAGCCCTCCCAGCGGTCGAGCATGAAGACGATGTGCGGCAGACGTTCCGCCGGCACGACGGCCGCGGCTCGCTGCTCGACGATGCTGGCGAAACCGCCGTCAGCCAGCACCTGCTGGCGCCGGGCGAGTTCCTGGGTCAGCTTGGTCAGCAGCCGCTGGGCTCGTTCGGTCTGGACGCGCTGGACGACGGCACCGGCGTGCGGGAGCGCCTGGATCGGCAGCAGCGCGCCGTTGCCGCAGTCGAGCGCGTACACGTGGACGTCGGCCGCCGAGGTGTTCCGGGCGATGGCTGCCGCGAGGGTCCGGAGCACCTGGGACCGGCCGCTCCGCGGGGCTCCGACGACGTAGAGGTGCCCGTCGGAATCGAGGTCGAGGCTGCGTACCCGCTGCGCCTGCTCGCCGGGGAAGTCCTGGAGCGCGAACGGCAGCGGCCCCACCCGGGCATCCGTGGCGGTGCTGTCGTCGAGTTCCCACGCGCGGTCGTTCAGGTCGGTGAAGAGCAGCGTCTCCGGCAGGGCATCGAGCCAGGGGCGGTAGGGAGCCGGACCGTCGAGTTCCGCTGCGGCCTCGGTGACAGCACCGACGAGCTCCTGCAGGTCGGTTCGCTCGTCGGTGTGCTGCACCTCGGACTTCGGCGGTGCGGGCGGTGCAGTGCCGAGCGCCGACCACGAGACGGCACCGGCCCAGACCTGCTTGCGCTGGGTCGACTGTCCGGGGCGACGGCCACCGACGCGGCCCGACTGGAACGGCAGCAGGGCCCCGGCACCCAGACGGATGTAACCGCGGCCGGGGGTGCTCTTCTGGATCTGGGCCGCATCGCCGGCGTCGATCACGTCGGTGCTCTCGCTCGAGTCGGTGACCCGGAGCGCGATCCGCAGGTTCGTGTTCGCGCGGATGTCGTTCGAGACGACACCGGTCGGACGCTGCGTGGCGAGGATCAGGTGGATGCCGAGGGATCGACCGCGCTGGGCGATGTTCACC
Organism: Curtobacterium sp. MCLR17_034; assembly: GCF_003234485.1. Lineage (NCBI taxonomy): Bacteria > Bacillati > Actinomycetota > Actinomycetes > Micrococcales > Microbacteriaceae > Curtobacterium > Curtobacterium sp. MCLR17_034. Next base: position 38,713 of record NZ_QKTH01000001.1, on the reverse strand, counting down.
AGGCCGGTGACGAAGTCGGGCAGCTCCCGCACCAGGCTCGCGAACTCGTCGATGACGATGAGCAGCCGTGGCATCGGCGGCAGCGGTTCACCACGACCGAGGCGGTCGAGGTAGTCCTCGATGTCCTTCGCTGCCGCATCGGCCAACAGGTGCTCGCGACGACGGAGTTCGGCACCCAGGGACTCGAGCGCTCGCTCCACCAGGTGCGTGTCGAGGTCGGTCACCATGCCGACGGTGTGCGGCAGCGGCGCGAAGTCGCGGAATGCAGCCCCACCCTTGTAGTCGATGAGGACGAAGTTCATGCCCTCTGGAGTGTTGGTCGCCGCGAGCGACGCGACGATCGTCTGCAGGAGCTCGGACTTGCCCGAACCCGTCGTGCCGGCGACCAGGCCGTGGGGGCCGTCCTTCCGCAGGTCGAACGCGAACGGACCGTCCAGGCTCTCGCCCACGACGACCTCGGTCGTGCGGGGCCGCACCGACCACTTCCCGGTGATCGCACGGGCCGTCGGCGGTTCGAGCAGCATGACGTCCAGCAACCGCGACGACGTGGGCAGTCCGCCGGCGTCGCTCTCGTCGTCGGCGTCGACCATCGGCGCCACCGCTCGGGCGACCGTCTCGAACCAGCCGTCCGGGATCCGGTCGGGCCGCACGTCGGTGACCGTCGCCTGGCGCTGCGCGGCGACCCGGATGCGTTCCGGCCCGACGGTGACGACGACGGAGCACTCCTCGGGCAGCAGCCGTGCCTCTTCCTCGATGCAGATCGCCCGGACGCCGACCGCCGGCCCTTCCTTGAGGATGCGGATCAGACCGGGCAGTGCTCGGAGCCGCCGGGCACCGTCGAGCACGACGACGATGTCCGGACCGGGGATCCCGCGCATGTTGGACTCACGCATGGCCCGCTGTCGCGCATCGATCAGCTGACCGACCTCGGCCACCCGGGCACCGAGCGTCTCGGCGTCGTTGCCGATCGCGATCACGGCGTCCTGCCCGAAGCCCGGCCGGGCCTGCGGGATCCACCGCAACCACGCCCACTCATCGGCCGACCGGGCGTCCGTCAGCACGACGAACTGCGTGTCACGCGGACTCTGGAGCACCGCGAGCTGCGCCACGAACCACGACGTCAGGTGCCGCGTGTGCTCGTCTCGGCCCGCGACGCCCACGACGCCCTGCACGCCGAGGTCGACGATCACCGGCACGTCCTCGGCCAGCTTGTCGACCGCGCGACGGTGCTCGAGCGCCGACGGGTCCTCGAGCACGACGCCGGACGGGACGTCAGCGGTCCCGACGCGGAGCGTCAGGTAGTCAGGATCGGTCCGGCGGCGCTCCCACAGGCGAGCGCGACGCCGCAACGCGACGTCGAGCACGGTTGCGGGGTCTGGTGCGCTCGTCCGCAGCTCGCGCTGGTACCGGACCACCGCCTCCAGGGCGTCCGCCTCGACCGCCTTCCTGGTCTCTTCGTACTCGGCAACGCGCTGCTTGTGGGTCTTCTTGCCGTTCCGGCGGTCCCACCAGGCGTTGCCGAACATGATGATCGGTGACATCAGACCGAACGCGAGGTACGCGACGTTGTGGAAGATCGAGATCATCACGGCGGCCATGCCGAGCGGCGCGAGCGCCGCGATGATCGGGATGGACCGACGTGACTGCTGCGCCGGCACGGCCGGCAGCTTGAACACGGACGGGTGGTCCTCGGGCAGGAGCCGCGGCGGCCGGGTGTAGTCGAGCGAGCCGCCACCGGCGGTCAGGGTGATCGCCGCTCGGTCGGCGTCCGGCACGGCGACCGACAGCAGGGTGTCGCCGATCGTGACGATGCTGCCCGGCTCGACCGGGGTCTCGTCGTCGACCTCGGTGCGGTCCACCAGCACCGTGGAGCCTTCGGTCGGCGTGATCGTGAACCGACGGTTGAGGTCGAGCCGCAGGATCGCGGCGTACTCCGGTGCACTCCGGTCCGGCAGGGGCACCGTCGCGTCGGGCGCCGAACCGACGTGGGCGATGCCCGCATCGAGCACCACCACGGTGCCGGCACCCGGTCCGCCGACGATCCGCACGCTCGGCAGGTCGCCCGGCAGGGGCAGCACCGGTGCCGGTGCCCCGAACGTCAGCCGAGCGCCCTCGAGCAGCACACCGTCACCGATGCGTGCGTGCGGGGTGGTCGGGACGGAGTCGACCGAGACGTCGACGATCGACGCAGCCCCTTGCCCGAGCCGCTTGGCGACGACCTCGACGATCTCGCCGAGCAGGGTGTCCTCGTCGCACTCCACCACGAAGTCGGCGGAGGCGCTCGACGGAAGGTGGCTCGCGGTGAACGTCAGGCGCACGGGAGGCGCCCCGCACCGGAGTTCGTGGTCGTCGTGGTCGCAACGCGGTGGTCGGACGAGGCCCCCCGCAGCGTCGTGCTGCCGCTCATGGCCTGATTCTCGCAGGTTCCCCGGTCCGGCAGGTCGTGTTGCGTCCGGCTTGTGGATGGGCGCTCGGCCTGGAGGTGCGGTGTGGGGGAGCGGGTCGGTTCACCTCGACGCGGGCTCAGTGCAGCCCCCATCGGTCACGTCGCGCCGTAAATGCGTCGGACACGAACGGCCAGGTCATGCGCTGCACGTGCGCGGGCGGTGCGCCGCCGCCAGCGGGCGTCGTCATCGTCCGCCCCTCGATGGACGGGATGCCTTCAGGTGACGACTCCCGATGACGACGCCGACGACCAACGCGAATGCCCACACGACGTACCGGATGAGCCACGCGGTCGGTCCGTCCCAGGGACCCGTGTCGTACTTGCCGCCTGGGAGGAGGGAGACGCCGACACCGATGGCCAGCACGATCACCGTGTCGCGGGCGAATGCGGCCCAGCGGCGTCCGGGTGTGCGGGGGAGTCGTCGTGTCATCGCTTCCTTCGCGGGTCGTGGTCGTGGTCGTGGTAGTTGTCGTGGTCGTTCTCACTCGGCATCTGGAGTGAGCACCAGCCCGAGGGCGAACTGGTCGACCAAGGGCGCAGCGAACGACTCGTCAGCCCGCTTCGGGATGAACGTGGTCAGGACGGCGGTCAGCGGATCGGGCAGCTGTCCGATGGGCTGCACCCATCGGATCGTCGTCGACGGAACCGCGCGGCGCAGGAGTGAGCGAGCCGGTGTCTCCGTCCGGTCGAGGATCCTCGTGGCGGGACCGAGTGCCGTCGTGACGGTGGACACATCGGCATCGGCTGTCCGTTCGGCGAGCGGGAGGAGTGCGTCGTCGACCGCCTGGGCTGCAGCATCGAGTCCTGGGAAGTACTGGATGACCGTGTAGGCGAGTATCTCGATGGTCGGGGCGTCGGTCGTCAGGACGAAGAAGTCGTGGGCATCGACGTCGTTCCGCAATCGTGCCAGTTCGGTCATCGCCGACTCGAGCGATCCTGCGACACGCTTCGGCACAGGCCGGTGGATGTGGCTGATCACGTTCGCTGTTGCGGCGCGCCCGGCGGTGGCCGGGTCGCCCTCGATGAACCTCGTCCAGGCGTTGAAGTAATCGAATTCGAGTCCCATCAGGAGGTCTCCCTTCTCGGCTGTCCGGTCAATTCCTGCACCCCGTTGCGAGCCAGCGCCCGATGCTCGTCACTCCACGACGGGACTGGATGGCACGGCGACGGTACAGCGACCAGTGCAACGCCACACTCGCGAAGGCGAGCGCTTCCGCGTAGCAGGCGGTCCCCGGGTCTCCGACCGCGAGAAGACCGACTGCCACGGCGGAGAGGAGGACGAACCAGCCGACAACAGACCCGAAGGTCCGAGAAGGCCGGAAACCTCGAGGTGGCGGTTCGACAGGGGGCAGTCGTCCGCCGAGCTCGGTGCCGATGACCGCGAGCAGGATCACGACGGACGCGGAACCGAACGAGAGGGCGATCCCCCATGTCAGCGGCCCTCCGATCTTCGCGAAGACCGAGACCATCAGTTGCAGGATCGTCGCACCGCCCACGGCGATGAGCGGGACGACCCCGAGCGAGGTCCACACGATGAGTGATGTGCCAGGAACGGCGGCACCGCGGTGCGGGTCGAAGCGCACGTCCGCAGAACTGCGTCGGTCGCTGCCTGCATCTCGGATCACCGAGAGCTCTCGGAGCAGTTCGTCGATGTCGGACTCGGGCCAGAACGCGAACGGCAGCTCGGCGCGGACGACGTCCGTCCCGTCGATCAGTACCGCGCGAGCCTGCTTCCCGCGGACCGTGCGCGCACGAACGACAGCCGACGCGGATGAGGTCGCTTGCGGTGTGGACAGCAGGACGGATCGGCCGCGTCCGTCGTCGATGACGACCATTCCGCTCGCGACTGAGATGCCGGCTCGCTCTCGGAACCACCCGGGCCCGGATCTCGGACGAACCACCGTGGTCCCGATCCGCAGTCGCGTTCGACGTCGTCCTCGGACACTGAGCACGACGTTCACCAGAGCGGCTGCTGAGACGGCCGCACTCAGCCAACCCAGCACCGCGACGCTGCCGCCCCACCCTCGGCCGAGCAGCGCGAACGCGATGGGGACGGGAACGAGCGCGATCGCCTGCAGGAGCGCGACCACGAAGGTGCGCCGTCGGGCGCGGCGTGCTGCGGTGTCCGGAAGCGGGACGTGGACGACGGCGCTCGCTGTCTGGAAGCCCGTCATCGCGTCCGGATCGAACGCGATCTCGAGACCGAGTCGGTCGGCGAGGTCGTCGAACCCGCTTGATGACACTGCTTGGCGAGGCGTCGCCGGAGCGGCAGGCTCGATCCACCACACGTCCAGTGGGAACACGTTGGTGCTGTCGTCGCTGATCAGGACAACCGCCCCGACGGCGGTGACGACGCCGATCTCCCGTGGCAATGCCGTGGCGGGAGCCCATGCCGCGCGGCGGATGCCGGAGCAGAGCGTCTCGATGCGGCCGTCCGATCGGACCGAGAAGACCGTGCCATCGACGACGGTCAGACCGATGAACTGGTCACGCGCCGCTGCCCGATCACTGACGACCGCGCTGCGGACGACGAGTTCAGGGAGATCAGTGGACAACGTCGATGCCGTTCGCCACCAGATCGACGTGACGGGCGACCCAATCGGCATAGACCAGTTGTGTTGTGTTCGAGTGCACGCACAACATCATGTCCGCGGGGAGGACCCACGACCAATTGAGACTCTCGCTCACGATGGTGGCATTCGGTTCGTCGCGGCTCGGCGCTGTGATGGCGGCTCGTTGTCGAAGTCGAAGCGCTCGGCCGAGCGTCGTGTCGCGCATCGCCTCGTCGCTCTCGATCGGATCGTCGTAGCGCGCGGCTCGACGGACGACACCCGGCGCAGCACCTCCGAGGGGTCGGAGCGTGAGCGCGATCCAGGACGCGATCGAATCGTCGACTTCGTCGAGGAGAGCCCATGCGGCATCTGCTCCCCGCGCAGCCAGCAGCTGGCCGAGCTCGGAAAGGTCCTCGCGATCCGTCGTGGCGAAGCCCTCGCTGGTCTGGACGCGGTTCGACACGATCCCGAGCGGGGCCATCACGGTGGTGACAGGGACCTCCAGCTGCGTCGTCATCGTGTCCACCCGAACCCTGCCATGAGCACGTCGAAGTGCCCGACACGTGCTTCGACGTCCGTAGGGCCGGGAGCCGTCAGCGAAACGAGGACGAAGGTCCCCTGCTCACCCGGGATGGGAGCGAGGTAATCGACCGTTGTCGTTGACACCTCGACGTCGGCGTTGTCTGCGACGAATCGGTTCAACGCCTCCAGCGAGCGCTGGGACGGCGCGGAGAGGAGACCGATCCCGGTGGCAGGGGGCCCTGCGGCGCGGAGTGCTGCTCCGGCAGTCTCGCTGACTTCCTTCCGAGCACGGATCATCTTGCCCGCGGGGAAGTCGACGACCCGCGCGTCACCCGAGTCGCTGAGCGCCTCTGCGAAGACCTCGAGCGGCAGGGCGCCGACGGTCGCGCCGAAGTGCGCCACGGAGACCGAGAAGCTCATCGGCAGCCGGACACCGCTGACCTCGCCCTCGAAGGAGTACATGTCGACCGCTCCTGCGTCGGCGGCGGCGCCGAAGGACTGGCGAAGGTCGTCTCTGAGCCGACGTCTGGCGATGGCACCGTCCGAGTCTCCGAAGCGCCCGCGCGGGATCGTCCGCTCAACCATCTGGTCGACGACGTGGTCGAGGTCGCCGGAGAGACGGGTCCGGATCCACCCTTCCGGGAGTTGCAGGCGGTAGCCGGTCACAGAGAGCCGACCTGCACCGACGTCGCGTTCTTCCAGTAGTTGCCGGAGAGGAGGTCGCCGAGGTCGTCAGCAGCGTCGACGACGCCGTCGTAGATGCCCTTCGCCCCGAGTACCGAGGCGGTCACGGCTGGGAGCAGGATCTTCGGCAGCATCTCCTGAGCGATCGGCCCTCCGCTCGCAAGCCGGCTGATGAGCACCGGCGCGATCGCACCGTTGGTCAGCGTGTTGTCGAAGAACTTGACCCAGGCCTTGTCGCCGACCGCTGCCGCGCTCGCTCGCAGTTCGGTGTACTTGGCAGAGAAGACGGGTCCCTCCGGGATGCCGGCCGCTCGCGCGCTGTTCGCAGCTCCGCGTGCGCCGGACTGCAGGGTCGACCGTGTCAAGGCCGGTAGCGCGGACGCAGCAGTCTTCGCGGCTCCGAGGCCTACAGCGGACGCCGCGACGCCGACGGCCGCCCACGCCACATCCGATGCTGTGGCGTCTCCGGCGGCGGCCTGCGCTGCAGTGATACCGAACGTCAGACTCGCCACGACGAGACCAGCGACGGCGAACGCGATGAGGTTGACGCCCGGGATCGCGAAGGCGACGATGACCGCGGCCACCACGAGGACGAGGGCGACCACGTTCAGGATGCTCTTGATCGCCTCGAGCACCCCCTTGGCATCGTGGATCGCCTGCTTCACGTGGTCGAACCAGCCGTCCTTCATCCCGTCGTCCGCACCGTCCCGGATACGGCTCGCAACACGGTCGGAGAGGTCCCCGTACTCGCCTGCCAGCCCGGACGGGCCAGCGATCCGGTGGATGATCGCCTTCGCCGCGTCGATGTCGCCCTGCGCCGCACTCAGCGCGCGGTCCTGCGCGTCGACCTGGTCCTGGTGCTCCGGCGTGTCCGGCGCGGCGGTCAGGGTCTGGCCGGCGGCGGCTCGGTGCGCGTCCTGAGCCTCTTGCGCACGGGCGAGGGCAGCATCGGCTTCCTGCTGGATGCCCTCGAGCCCGTTCGCCCAGTCGTCTAGCGCCGCGGCGAGCTGGGTGTAGCGCCCCTTCGCCTTCTCGATGGCGCCAGCGAGATCACCGGCCGAGTCGCGGAACTTGGTACCCGACTCGCTCTCCCAACCGTCGCCGTCCTTGAGGGAATTGAGGCGGTTGACCTGCTCGGTGATCGCCCGTTCGATCGAACGAGCGCCCGATGCGGACTGGCGGATCTCCATGGGATCGCCGGGCACCGGGTCGATCGGCAGGTCGACGGCGCTCCAGTCGGTGGGACGCGCCATCAGCTGTCCTTCCCGAGGATCTTGTTGGCGAGTTCGACCTCGGTCTGCGTGAAACCGTCGTGTGCGCTCTCAGCCATCTCGGCGACCGCCTTGATCGACTCCTGGAGTCGCCCCCGGCGGATGTCCCAGTTGCTGGCGAACTCGTCGATCGCACTGACGATGGTCGACGAGCCGACCCCGGACTTGTAGTCAGCAGCAGTCGAGGCGACGTGTTCGAAGTCGCCGTGCAGCCTCGAGAGATCAGCTGCCAGGCCGCCGATCATGTCGAGATCGAGTTTGAGTGTGCCGCCCACGGTCCCCCCGTTGGTCAAGTCGTCGTTCGAAGTGTGTGCTGCCGGAGCAGCGAGAGCGGTGGCCGACGCCCGAGGACGCCGGCCACCACCGTTGCGAGCCGGTCTCAGCCGATGCTGGACGCGAGCTGCTCGTCGGTCGACTCGAGCGTGTTCGCCGCGCTCTCGAGGAACCCGGCCATGCCGTCGATGGCCTGGATCGTCTGCGTCGCGCCGGAGTTGAACTCCGAGTACGTCGAGTCGAAGGCCTTCGAGGACTTGTCGGTGACGTAGCCCGACGAGACGAGGTTGTCGATCTGGCTCTTGAGCTGGCTCAGCTGGTCTTCGATGGCCTTCTGGCCGTTGCGAAGCTGCGAAGCCTGGTTGCGAAGATCGTCGTAGGTGACGTTGACATTGGCCATGGCGCATGCCCTCCCGATGCGTATGTGAAGTACCGGGAGCCCCCCGGCGCGTTTCGACCATACTTGATCTCGTTGCATCTCGCACCACTTCTGAACAATCACCAGAACGAGGGGTACACGGTGGCTCGACGCCGGAAGGACGACGACACTCCAAAGCGCCCGGCGGTCACGCGTGCCGACGTCGAGCGCGACCGGCAGGCCGGGTACCTGTCCCGCGCCTGGGTGCTCCCAGCGGCTCCGGTGTCGGACGACGAGCCAGACGCCGTCGTCCGGACCGAGCAGCCACTGCCCACGATCGGCGTCGTGCCGCGACTCGTACTCGAGGTGGCTCCGGGCAACGTCGTGCCGCTCGATCAGCCGGTCGTCGTGGGACGGCGCGTCCCGACCGCGCCGGGGCGACGAGCCGTCCTGCTCGACGACCCGGGGAAGTCGGTGTCACGCGAGCACGCCGCGATGCGGCCGACCGGGGACGGCGGCCTGGTGGTCGAGGACCTCGGATCGTCGAACGGCACGGTGGTCGTCCGCGCGTCCGGTGCGCAGGAACCCAGCGTGGGCGGCGCACAGGTCATCGCCCGGCCCGGTGACGTCGTGATGGTGGGGGACTACGCCGTGCGGGTACTCGCAGGCTGACCAGCACCAGCACCAGCACCAGCACCAGCACCAGCACCAGCACCGGCCGTCGCGTACCGCGCCGCGGTCCGCCGCATCGCCCGCAGCAGCAGCGGCCCCGGCAGCCGCAGCAGCGCCCCCGGCACCAGCGCCCGCACCCCGGCCACCACCCGGACGGTGCGCCGGAAGCGCCGTTCCTCCCGCGGCCCCCAGGCGAAGCCGTACGCCGAGCGCACCCGTTCCGGCAGCATCCCCACGGTCACGATCCGGACGAGGGGCATCGCCGCCCGCACCCACAGCGGCGCGAACCGCGGGTGCAGCAGGTCACGGACGACCCCGCGGGCGTCGTCGGTGACCTCGAGCCCCTCCAGCGTCCGCTGCCAGTACCGGTCGAAGGCCGCCACCGAGGTCGGCCAACGCTCCGGCGGCACCCGCAGCGCGGTGGCGATCGGGGCGTAGGCGGCGAGGACCTGCTCGGCTCGGGCCGCGGAGACGCGTGTGCCGAACAGGTCGTGTGCCCGGCGGGCGGAGTCGAACAGGGTCGCGGCCACCCAGAGCTGCCGGTCGACGTCGTCGGCGCCGGCGACGGGCCGGTGCGCACGGTTGACGAAGCCCGCCGCGGTCGCTGAGTCGGTCTCGGTGCCGATGACGACGGCGTAGACGAACATCAGGGTGTGGGCGAGCCGCTGCTGGGGTCGCCGGGCGAAGTCCGAGTGCCGCCGGACACCGGCCGCGACGACCGGGTCGGCGATCTGCAGCAGGATGGCGCGGCCGCCCGCGGCCACGGGCGTGCTGTCGGCGAGGAACCGCCGCAGGTGACGGTCGTGCACGCGACCAGCAGTCGGACGGGAGGCACGGTGCGGGTCGTGTGCCGCGCCTCCAGGCCGTGGGGTGGTCACGCCGCACCCCGTCGGCGTCGCGCCCGCAGGACGGGCCGGAGGTCCACGGCGATCGCCGCCAGGAGTGCGACCCCGCCGACGACCAGGGCGACCAGTGCGGACGAGGCGCCGACGGGCGCGTCACCGGTCAGGGCGAGGAGCGTCGCGACGAGCCAGATCGCGGGGAGCGGCCAGAGGCGGGTCGGTGATCCGGTGACGACCGCACCGACGACGCCGACGACGAGGAGCGGGACCCAGCGGCCACCGGACTCCGAGCGGGCGGCGAGGTGTGCCGCGGCGGCGACCAGCAGCATCGCCGCGACCGCCAGCAGCCGCGCTGCCGAGGGCATGCTGCGGACGCTGGAGCGGACTCGTCGGAACACGGCCCGATGCTACCGAGCCGTGTTCCGGGGGAGCCTGATCAGCTCAGAGATCAGCGCTCAGAGCGGCTTCGTGCCGAGGTCGTTGCCGAGGTCGGCGCGGTCCTCGTCCTGCTCGTTCTCGTGCTCCCACAGGTCGGGCGAGCCCTCGCGCGGGGACCCGCCGGTCGGACCGTCGTCGGAGCCGTCACCGGGCTGCGGCTCCACCGTCTCGCCGGCGACCGCGTCGTTCGTCACCGTCTCGAGGGACTCCTCGGCCTCGTCCACCTCGTACGGGCCGACGTGCTCGCGGTCGATGTCGTCGTCGCGACGCTGCTGGGACTCGAAGTCGTCGACGGGGCTGATGCCGGGGTCGCTCATGGTGTGGTTCCTTTCCGTTGCGGGCTTCCTGCCTACCCGCCGGCGCTTGGCGGCCGTCCGGTTTCGTGTCGTGTTCACCCGGGCGTCACCTTCCGGTCACACCGCCACGGCAGCATCGCCGATGCTCGGGGGAGTGGAGCGCGGTCGCCGACGGGTGGTCGAGCGACCGCGCCTTCCCCGCCCGGGCCGGCCGGGCCGGGCGGGCCCGTGCGCCGGCCGCCGGTGCGCTTCGTCCGTGCCGCTGTCAGACGCGTTCGAGCAGGTCGCGTTCCTCGACGTCGGCGAGTGCGAGGGTGCGGTAGCCGGCGGACTCGAAGAACACCGTGATGCGGTCCTCTTCCGTGCTCATCACCACGCCCGTGCCCCACTCGGCGTGTTCGACGCGGGCATCCGGCGGCCACGCGGCGTCGTTCGCACCGTCGGCGACGTGGGCGGAGGCCTCGCGTGCCGTGCCGGACGAGCAGGTGTCGCAGTTCCCGCACGGCTCCGGCAGCTCGTCGCCGAAGTAGCCGAGCAGGAACTGCCGGCGGCACCCGGTCGTCTCGGCGAGCTGGCGCATCATGGCGATACGGGACTCCTCGACCCGTTCCCGTTCGGCGGCACGGTCGGCTGTCGCACGTGCCGCACGGTCGGCGTCCTGCGGGCCGTCCGGCACCCGGGAGACACCGTCCACGTCGTCGCGCAGGGCGCCGGCGTCGAGCAGGGCGTTGAGTGCTCGACCGGCGGTGCGGGCCGACAGGCCGGAGGCTTCCACCAGCGCGGAGCGGGCGATCGAGCCGGTCGTCGGGACGGCGTCGAACACGGCCCGGACCGAGGCGGGCCGCGGCGAGCCGGACGCGAAGAACGTGCGCAGGCCGAAGTCCTCGGCGCGGTAGTGCAGGGTGGCGCCGGCCGGTTCGGCATCCCGCCCGGCCCGCCCGATCTCCTGGTAGTAGGCGTCGATCGACTCGGGGACGTCGGCGTGCACGACGAACCGGACGTCGGGCTTGTCGATGCCCATGCCGAAGGCACTCGTCGCGACCACCACGTCGACGTCGCCGTCCAGGAACCCGGTGTGCACGGCCTCGCGCTCCGCCACCCGCATGCCGGCGTGGTACGGCTGCGCGCGGCGACCGCGGGCGGCGAGCGCGTCGGCGTACTCCGTGGTCGCGGCGCGGGTGGCGACGTAGACGACCGTGGGTCCGTCGAGCTCGGCGACCTGGTCGACCACGGCCTGGCGCTTCTCGGCGTCTTCGGCGTGCCGGACCACCTCGAGCCGGATACCGGGACGGTCGAACCCCGAGGCGAGCACGAACGGGTCGCGCATGCCGAGCCGGTCGACGATGTCGTCCCGCACCGGAGCGGAGCCCGTCGCGGTCAGGGCGAGCACCGGTGGGCGGCCCAGGCGCTCCGCGACCTCGCCGAGCGCCAGGTAGTCGGGTCGGAAGTCATGACCCCACGACGAGATGCAGTGCGCCTCGTCGACGGCGACCAGTGCGACCCCGGCGTCGCGGAGGCGCTCGAGCACGTCGTCCTTCACCAGCTGCTCGGGGGCCAGGAACACGTAGCCGACCTCGCCCGCGGCGACGGCGTCCCACGCATCGGCGACGTCCCGTGCCTTCTTCGTGGCGTTCAGGGCGACGGCTCGGGGTGCGTCGGGATGGTGCTCGAGCCCGACCACCTGGTCCTCCTGCAGCGCCACGAGCGGGGAGACGACCACGACGACGCCCTCCAGCCCGAGGCCGGCGACCTGGTAGATCGCGGACTTCCCCGAACCGGTGGGCATGACGGCCAGGGCGTCGCGGTGTTCGAGCACCGCGTCGATGACGGACTCCTGGTCGGGGCGGAGCTTCCAGCCGAAGACCTCGGTGGCGCGGGTACGGAGTTCGGGTTGCACCGATCCACAGTGCCGAGCGCCAGCTTGGGGCCGGTCCCAGCGGTGCGCGCAGCGGCTCATGCGCGTCGGAGCGGACCCGGGCCTGGCATCCGTGCACCGGCCGTCCACCGAGCAGCGCTAGGCTGCGTGGCGGCCGTTGTCTCGACATCGAGCGACCCTCGATGTGGAGTGCGCGACCGGGAAACCGATGCCGATCGCACGAACCGTGCGGGAAGAAGAACAGCGTGGATCTTTTCGAGTATCAGGCCAGGGACCTCTTCGAGTCCTACGGCGTCCCCGTGTTGCAGGGGATCATCGCCGACACCCCCGAGCAGGCGAAGGCGGCGGCCGAGAAGATCGGCGGCGTCGTGGTCGTCAAGGCGCAGGTGAAGGTCGGCGGTCGCGGCAAGGCCGGCGGCGTGAAGGTCGCGAAGACCCCGGACGAGGCGTTCGAGCACGCGCAGGCCATCCTCGGCCTCGACATCAAGGGCCACACCGTCCAGCGCGTCATGGTCGCCCAGGGTGCCGACATCGCCGAGGAGTTCTACTTCTCCGTGCTGCTCGACCGGGCCAACCGCTCCTACCTGTCGCTGACCAGCGTCGAGGGCGGCATGGAGATCGAGCAGCTCGCCGTCGAGAAGCCCGAGGCACTCGCCCGGGTCGAGGTCGACCCGCTGACGGGCATCGACAAGGCCGCGGCGCTCGAGATCGCCGCGCAGGCGAACTTCCCATCGGAGCTGCAGGACGCCGTCGCCGACGTCTTCGTCAAGCTCTACGACGTCTACAAGGGCGAGGACGCGACCCTCGTCGAGGTGAACCCCCTCGTCCGCACCAGCGACGGCCAGATCCTGGCACTCGACGGCAAGGTCTCGCTCGACGAGAACGCCGACTTCCGCCACGAGGGCCACAAGGACCTCGAGGACACCGCCAGCGAGGACCCGCTCGAGGCCAAGGCGAAGGCCCACGGCCTGAACTACGTCAAGCTCGACGGCCAGGTCGGCGTCATCGGCAACGGCGCGGGGCTCGTCATGTCGACGCTCGACGTCGTCGCCTACGCCGGTGAGCGCCACGGCGGCGTGAAGCCCGCCAACTTCCTCGACATCGGCGGCGGCGCCTCGGCCGAGGTCATGGCCAACGGCCTCGACGTCATCCTCGGCGACCCGCAGGTGAAGAGCGTCTTCGTGAACGTCTTCGGCGGCATCACCGCGTGCGACGCCGTCGCGAACGGCATCGTCGCCGCGCTCGGCATCCTCGGTGACGCGGCCACCAAGCCGCTCGTCGTGCGCCTCGACGGCAACAACGTGGAAGAGGGTCGCCGGATCCTGGCGGAGGCAGCGCACCCGCTCGTCACCGTCGCCGCGACCATGGACGATGCGGCCGAGAAGGCCGCCGAACTCGCCGCCGCAGCGGCCTGAAGGGACTGACCATGTCGATCTTCCTCAACAAGGACTCCAAGGTCATCGTCCAGGGCATCACCGGTGGCGAGGGCACGAAGCACACCGCCCTGATGCTCAAAGCCGGCACGAACGTCGTCGGCGGCGTGAACGCCCGCAAGGCCGGCACCACCGTCACCCACGGCGACGTGTCGCTGCCGGTCTTCGGCTCGGTGCGCGAGGCCATCGACACCACCGGTGCCGACGTCTCGATCGTCTTCGTCCCGCCGGCGTTCGCGAAGGACGCCGTGATGGAGGCCATCGACGCCGAGATCCCCCTCGTCGTCGTCATCACCGAGGGCATCCCCGTACAGGACTCGGCCGAGTTCTGGGCGCACGCCAAGGCGAAGGGCGGCACGACCCGGATCATCGGGCCGAACTGCCCCGGCATCATCACCCCGGGGGAGTCCCTCGTCGGCATCACCCCGGCGACGATCACCGGCAAGGGCCCGATCGGGCTCGTCTCGAAGTCCGGCACCCTGACCTACCAGATGATGTACGAGCTCCGAGACCTGGGCTTCTCGACCGCCATCGGCATCGGCGGCGACCCGGTCATCGGCACCACGCACATCGACGCGCTCGCCGCGTTCGAGGCCGACCCCGAGACCGAGGCCATCGTGATGATCGGTGAGATCGGTGGCGACGCCGAAGAGCGTGCGGCCGAGTTCATCAAGGCGCACGTCACGAAGCCGGTCGTCGGCTACGTCGCGGGCTTCACCGCTCCCGAGGGCAAGACGATGGGCCACGCCGGCGCGATCGTGTCCGGTTCGGCCGGGACCGCCGAGGCGAAGAAGCAGGCGCTCGAGGCCGCCGGCGTCAAGGTCGGCAAGACACCGTCCGAGACCGCCGCGCTGCTGCGCGAGGTCGTCGCCGCTCGCTAGCGGCCAGCCCGTTCCGCAAAACACCGGTGTTCGTCGGTTGAACCGCGTCCTGCGCGTGTTCGTCCTGCGAACACCGGTGTTTTGCGTCGGCAGCCGCGCGGCTCCGGGGCGGCCGCGCGAGGGGCACGTATCCTCGCTGCGATGAACCGCCTGGGAACCGCTCTGCTCGCCGCGATCGAGGCGGTCGTGACGGTCGGCGTCGGCATCGGGATCGCCCTCGTGCCCCTGACGCTGCTCTGGGGGTTCGAGTACGGCCTGCAGGTCGACTGGGACGTGTTCTGGAAGGCCACCGGCAGCGTCTGGCTCGTCGGGCACGGCGTCGACGTCTCGTTCCTGCTCGGGTCCGCACTCGCCAAGAGCACCGGGGTCAGCGGCGCAGTCGACCCCATCCACGTGACCCTGGCAGCCCTCGGGTTCGCGGTCGTGACGGCCTGGCTCGGCGCACGCGCCGGGCGTCGGTTCGCGGAGACCGAACACCGCACCACCGGGCTGCTGGTCGGGACCGCAGTCGTCGCGCTCCTCGGTCTGGCCGTCGCACTGTCGTCGACCTCGGCTGCCACCCGCCCCACGCTCTGGCAGGCCGTGGTGCTGCCGGCGCTCTGGTTCGGGATCCCCGCACTCGCCGCCTCCGAGGTCTGTCGTCGTCGGCGTGACCTGCCCGCCGATGCCGGCACCCAGCGGGTCATCGACCTGGTCGACCGCATCCCCGCCGTCTGGCGGACCGTGACCGGGTTCGGCCTGCGCGCCGGGACCGCCGCGACCGCCGTGGTCGTCGGGGTTGCCGCGGTGCTGGTCGGCCTGCTCCTCTTCACCTCGTTCGCCGAGGTCATCACCCTGTACGAGCAGTCGCACGCCGGGGTCATCGGCGGCGTCGCACTCACCGTCGGGCAGCTCGCGTTCCTGCCGGACTTCGTCGGGTGGGCCACCTCGTGGCTGATCGGCCCCGGGTTCGCGATCGGCACCGGGTCGAGCGTGTCCCCGATCGCCACGACCCTGGGCCCGATCCCGGGCCTGCCGGTCTTCGGCGCGCTGCCGACCTCTGGTCACACGTTCGGGCTCGTCTGGATCCTCGTGCCGGTCATCGCCGGGTTCGCGATCGGCGGCTCGATGCGGCCGCGGTTGGTGCGGGCCCTGGGAGCCGCCGACTCCGCGCTGCACCGTGCGCTCGGCGGTGTCGTCGCGGGACTCGTGGCCGGGGTGCTCACGGGGCTCATCGCCTGGGTGTCCTCCGGTTCGTTCGGCCCCGGCCGCCTGGCCGACGTCGGTCCGCACGCCCTCGCGGTCGGCGGGTTCGCCGCACTCGAGATCGGCCTGCCGGCGATCATCGCGCTCGCCGCGGGCAGTGACCTGGTCCGGCTGCCGGACCGCGGATGGACGCGAGAGCGCTGGACCGAGGCCGACGAATCCGACGATGCCCACGACACGGCGCGCGCCGGGGTCGACGTCGGTGCGGGTTCCCTGCTCGCCGCGCTCGACCAGGCCGGTGCCGGGCGCACCACCGATGTACACCGCTTCGTGGTCGAGGAGTCCCACGACGGGTCGACCGCTGCACGGCCCCGTGCGACGACCGAACACGTGACCGAGCCGGTCAGCAGCGAGCCCGCCTCCGCACCCGCACGGCCCGCCTCCGCACCCGCGCCCGTCGCACCGCGTGCCGGCGACACCGACCACGACGTCGAGCTCCCCGACTGGGCGAAGACCGACGCGGTGGCCGCCGACCGCCTGGCCGCTGAGCCCGAACCGAAGCGCCGCAGTGCCGGACGAGCAGCGCTGGGTGGCCTCCGCGACCGCCTGGCCGGTGCGGCCGAAGGGGTCCGGGGACGAGCCGGTGCACTCCGCGACCGCGTGACCGGCTCCGACGCCGAGCCGGAGCAGCCCAGCCCCGAGCGGCCCGCAGCCCAGGCAGCCGCGTCCACACCCGCACCCACCCCGGTGCCGACCGGCGCCCAGCCCGCGTTCCCGTGGAGCACCGAGGAGTTCGTGGCCGGCCGCGACGACGTCGACGAGACGGCCGAGGCGGACCGCGTGGACGTCGCGCCCGACACCCGAGCGCCCGCCTCGAAGCCGGCGGAGCCGTCCCGCCCGGCGAAGTGGGACGTCACCGACCAGATCCCCGAGGACGAGCTGCCCTGGTGGCGGCAGCCGAAGGACGACCGGTAACAGCGCCCGTCGCGTGCGTGCCTGCCGGTAGGGTTGGTGCCGTGCTCGAACTGGTCGTCCTGATCTCCGGTACCGGGTCGAACCTCCGAGCCCTGCTCGAAGCGACCTTCGACGCCGAGTACCCCGCCCGTGTCGTCGCCATCGGTGCCGACCGTGACGCCGAGGGGCTCGGCCTGGGCGAGGAGTTCTCGATCCCGACGTTCACGGTCCCGTTCACCCGCTACGACTCCCGCGCCGAGTGGGGCCAGGCCCTGGCGGAGCAGATCCGCCCGTGGTCGCCCGACCTGCTCGTCCTCTCCGGCCTGATGCGCCTGCTGCCCCCGGCCGTGGTGTCCGAGTTCGCCCCGGGGATCATCAACACCCACCCGGCCTACCTGCCGGAGTTCCCCGGCGCCCACGGCGTGCGGGACGCGCTGACTGCCGGGGTCACCGAGACCGGTGCGAGCGTCATCGCGGTCGACGACGGCGTCGACACGGGGCCGATCCTCGCGCAGGAGCGCATCCCGGTGCTGCCGGGGGACACCGAGTCGACGCTGCATGACCGCATCAAGCCGGTCGAGCGCCGCCTGCTCATCCAGACCATCCTCGACATCGCCAACGGCACCACCGACCTGAAGGGCACCCCGAGCGCATGAGCGTGCACGCAGCCGACCCCAGCCTCTACCGCGACCGTGACGTGGTCCCGGTCCGCCGTGCACTCATCTCGGTGAGCGACAAGTCCGGCCTGCTCGAGCTCGCCGGCGCACTGGCCGACTCCGGGGTCGAGATCGTGTCGACCGGCTCCACCGCCCAGACCATCCGTGACGCGGGCTACGCCGTCACCGACGTCGCGAGCGTCACCGGGTTCCCGGAGTCCCTCGACGGTCGCGTGAAGACGCTGCACCCGTCGGTGCACGCCGGCCTGCTCGCCGACCTGCGGCTCGAGTCGCACGAGCAGCAGCTCGCCGACCTCGACATCGCGCCGTTCGAGCTCGTCGTCGTGAACCTCTACCCGTTCGTCGAGACGGTGGCGTCGGGTGCCGACACCGCGACCGTGGTCGAGAACGTCGACATCGGCGGCCCCGCGATGGTCCGTGCCTCGGCGAAGAACCACCCGAACGTGGCGATCGTCGTCTCCCCGGCGTCCTACCCCGAGGTCGTCGAGGCCGTCCGTGCCGGCGGAACCACGCTCGAGCTCCGGAAGCGCCTCGCCGCCCAGGCCTTCGCGCACACCGCCGCCTACGACACCGCGGTGGCGTCCTACTTCGCGAGCGACGTCGTCACCGCCGCTGCGGCCCCGACGACCGCCGGCGACATCCGGACCCCCGGTGCGTTCGACGAGCACCTGGCGGTCGAGGCCGAGCTGTCGGCGACCCTGCGCTACGGCGAGAACGCCCACCAGGCCGCGGCGCTCTACACGACGTCGGACGGCACCGGCATCGCACAGGCGACGCAGCTGCACGGCAAGGAGATGTCGTACAACAACTACGTCGACGCCGACGCAGCGGTCCGTGCGGCCTTCGACTTCGACGAGCCCGCCGTCGCGATCATCAAGCACGCCAACCCGTGCGGCATCGCGATCGCCCCGGCCGACTCCGCCGACCCGATCGCCTCGGCCCACGCCGCCGCGCACGCCTGCGACCCGCTCTCGGCGTTCGGCGGGGTCATCGCCGCGAACCGCCCCGTGACCGTCGCCATGGCCGAGACCGTGAAGGACATCTTCACCGAGGTCGTCGTCGCACCCGGGTTCGACCCCGAGGCGCTCGAGATCCTGTCGCGCAAGAAGAACATCCGCCTGCTCACGCTGCCGGCCGACTTCACGCTCGCCGACCGCGAGGTCAAGCAGATCTCCGGCGGCTTCCTCGTGCAGGACGCCGACCGTTTCACCGGCTTCGACCAGGCGACCTGGACCCTCGTCGCCGGCGAGCCCGCCGACGAGCAGACCCTCGCCGACCTGGCCTTCGCGTGGCGTGCGAGCCGTTCGGTGAAGTCGAACGCCATCCTGCTGGCGAACCAGGGCGCGAGCGTCGGTGTCGGCATGGGCCAGGTCAACCGGGTCGACTCCTGCCACCTCGCGGTGAACCGTGCGGGTGACCGTGCGACCGGCAGCGTCGCGGCGTCGGACGCGTTCTTCCCGTTCGCCGACGGCCTGCAGGTGCTGCTCGACGCCGGTGTCCGTGCGGTGGCGCAGCCCGGTGGCAGTGTCCGCGACGACGAGGTCATCGCCGCGGCGAAGGCCGCCGGCGTCACGATGTACTTCACGAGCGAGCGCCACTTCTTCCACTGATGTGAACAATCGGTGGCGAACCATTGCGCGCCGTGAGTCACTGTGAATAGTCTGTAAGGCTCCGCGGCAGGCAGCCGACGATCCCTCGGGACCGGCGGCACCGCGGACACAACGGTGACGAAGACGACGACTGGAGTGACGATGGACAACATGACCGGAACCGTGGCGACGGCCGCCCGTGCAGGTCTCGTGTCCGTCGTGGGGACCACTCCCGCACGGCGATCCCTGATCGCACCGCGGCCCCGCGCCGCGGCCGCCGTCTAGTCGGGCCGTTCCCACGGCCCCGCGACGCAGCACCACCGGCGTCCGCGAACCACCCGCCTGAACCCGGGGGACGACTGTCCCTCGGTGCCTCCGGCCCGACCGACGTCACGCGAGTGACGGCGGAGACGCGACCACGCGACCGGCCGATGATCACCACGCAACGCCACACCGAGCCTCCAGGCCGACGCCGCGCGACGCGAGCAAGCAAGCAGCAAGCAAGCAAGCAAGCAAGCAGCAAGCAAGCAGCGAGCAAGCACCGCGCAGCGCGACCCGGGGACCCGGCAGACGCATGAGGACGCAACGCATGTCCAAGTCGCCCACCACGGCGCGCCCGTCCACCTTCCGCGCGATCGCGCGGATCTACCCCTACGTGAAGCCCTACCAGGGGCGCCTCATCGGCGGCATGGCCGCAGCGATGGGAGCCTCCCTGGTGGCGCTCGCAATCCCCTACGTGCTGCAGTGGCTCGTCGACGGTCCGCTGTCGTCGCGCGACTCGGCACAGATCTGGCCCGCCGGGCTCGGGGTGCTCGCCCTCGGTGTGCTCGAGGCGTTCTTCATCGCCTCGCGCCGCCGGCTGGTGATGCGCCCCTCGACCCGCATCGAGACCAGCATGCGCAACTCGCTCTACGCGAAGCTGCAGGACCTGCCGGTCGCGTTCCACGACCGCTGGGAGTCCGGGCAGCTGCTGTCCCGTTCCGTGTCGGACCTGTCGCTGATCCGGCGATGGCTGGCCTTCGGGGTCGTCCTGCTCGTCGTGAACATCGTGACGATCGTCGTCGGCTTCGTCGTGCTGTTCACCTTCGGCTGGATCCTCGGGCTGATCTTCCTGATCGCCTCGATCCCGCTGTGGATCAACGGTCTGCTGTTCGAGCGCCGGTACTCCGCCGTCGCGCGACGCAGCCAGGACCAGGTCGGTGACCTCGCCACGAGCGTCGAGCAGTCGGTGCACGGCATCCGCGTGCTCAAGGCGTTCGGTCGCGGCGGCGCGAAGCTCGAGGAGTTCAGCGAGCAGGCCGAGGCCCTGCGCGGCACCGAGATCAAGAAGGCGAAGGCCATCGCGGGCATCTGGCTGTGGCTGCTGCTCGTGCCGGACGTCGCGTTCGCGCTGTGCCTGCTCGCCGGCATCTGGCTGGCATCGCAGGGGCAGCTCACCGTCGGGCAGCTGTTCGCGTTCTTCGCGACGGCGACGGTGCTGCGGTTCCCGATCGAGTCGATCGGCTTCCTGCTCTCGATGACGTTCGACACCCGCACGGCGGTCGACCGCTTCTTCGAGGTCATGGACTCCGAGAACACCATCACGGACCCGGAGCACCCGAAGACGATCGCCGAGCCGCACGGTGCCCTGTCGTTCAACGGCGTGCACTTCCGGTACCAGGACTCCGCACCGCAGTACCCGGACCTGATCAACGGCGTCGAACTGCAGCTGCAGCCGGGCGAGACCATGGCGCTCGTCGGGCTCACCGGCTGCGGCAAGACGACGCTGCTCTCGCTCGTGCCGCGTCTGTACGACGTGACCGGCGGTTCGGTGACGATCGACGGGGTCGACATCCGCGACCTCACCCGCGAAGAGCTGCGCCGGCACGTCGGCGTCGCCTTCGAGGACGCCACCCTGTTCTCGTCGACCGTGCGTGAGAACGTGCTGCTCGGTCGACCGGACGTGCAGGGTGCCGAGGCCGAGGCGCTCATGCGCGAGGCGCTCGACATCGCGCAGGCGTCCTTCGTGGACGACCTGCCCGACGGCGTCGACACCCGGGTCGGTGAAGAGGGGCTGTCGCTGTCCGGTGGGCAGCGCCAGCGCCTGGCGCTCGCCCGCGCGATCGCCGCACGGCCGTCGGTGCTCGTGCTCGACGACCCGCTGTCGGCGCTCGACGTCGACACCGAGGCACGGGTCGAGGCGGGCCTGCGACGCGTGCTCGCCGACACCACGTCGCTCATCGTGGCGCACCGTCCGTCGACGGTGACGCTGGCCGACCGGGTCGCCCTGATGGAGAACGGCGTCGTCACGGCCGTCGGGACCCACCACGACCTGATGGCCAACAACGAGCACTACCGCTACGTCATCTCGTCGCTCGACGACGACGACGCGACCGCACGACAGGAGGCGATGGCATGAGCCAGCAAGAGAAGAACCTGCCGCTCGACACGTCGGCCGGGCCGGGAAGCGCGGATCCCGTCGTCGACGACATCGCCGACACGCAGTCTGCCGCGCCCGTCACCGCCTCGATCACCACCATGGGCGTGCGCGGTGAGGAGCGTGAGGACTTCACGAAGGCCGAGAGCAAGCGCCTGCGGCGCCGGTCCCTCGTCCTGCTCGGGTCTCTCGCCGCACCGCTGAAGCTCCGGCTGGTGCTGCTCGGCATCGTGGTCGTGGTCTCGACAGCCGGCACCGTCGCGGGTCCGGCGCTCATCGCGTGGGGCATCGACAACGCCCTGCCCGCGGTGATGGACCAGAACGACTGGGTGCCGGCGTTCGGCGTCGTCGCGACGTACATCGTCGTGGCCGTCCTCGGCGCGGTGCTCACCGCCTGGTACACGGTGCTCGCGGCACGGATCAGCCAGGCGATCCTGTTCGACCTGCGCAAGCGGGTGTTCCTGCACACGCAGCGGCTCTCGCTCGAGTTCCACGAGACCTACACGTCGGGCCGGATCATCTCGCGCCAGACGAGTGACCTCGACTCGATCCGCGAGCTGCTCGACTCCGGGTTGAACCAGCTCATCCAGGGCGTGCTGTACATGGCGTTCACCGCCGTGGCCCTGGTGCTGCTCGACCCGACGTCCGGGCTCGTGCTCGCGGTGTCGCTCGTGCCGCTCTGGTTCCTGATCCGCTGGTTCCAGACGAACTCGCAGACGCTGTTCCGCTCCACCCGTGTCACCTCGGCGCGCGTCATCGTGCACTTCGTCGAGACGATGACGGGCATCCGGGCGGTGCAGGCGTTCCGCAAGGAGTCCCGCAACCGTGACGAGTACGGCGGCTACGTCGAGGACTACCGGGTGGCGAACACGAAGGTGTTCAACCTGTTCGGGACCTTCGACCCGGTGCTCGTGCTCATCGGCAACGCCACGCTCGCCGCGGTCGTCATCGTCGGTGGCTTCCGGATCGTCGGCGGGACGCTCGAGGTCGGTGCGCTGCTCGCGGTCGCGCTGTACGCCAAGCGCTTCTTCGACCCGGCGCAGGAACTGGCGATGTTCTACAACGGGTACCAGTCGGCCTCGGCGGCGATGGAGAAGATCTCCGGTGTCCTCGAGGAACGGCCGAGCGTGCCGGACCCCGTGAAGCCCACCCGCCTGGCGGACGCCACCGGGAAGATGGACTTCGACGACGTCGTCTTCGCCTACAACAAGGGCAAGGTCGTGCTGCCGCAGTTCGACCTGCACATCCCGTCGGGGCAGACCATCGCCCTCGTCGGGTCGACCGGTGCCGGCAAGTCGACGCTCGCCAAGCTCATGGCGCGCTTCTACGATCCGACCCAGGGCTCGGTCAAGCTCGACGGTGTGGACCTGCGCGACCTCGACACGAAGGACATGCGCCGCGCGATCGTCATGGTCACGCAGGAGGCCTACCTGTTCTCCGGCACCGTCGCGGACAACATCGCGCTCGGCAAGCCCGGTGCGTCTCGTGCGGAGATCGAGGCGAGCGCCAAGGCCGTCGGCGCGCACGAGTTCATCATGGCGCTGCCCGACGGGTACGACACCGACGTGAACAAGCGCGGTGGCCGTGTCTCGGCGGGTCAGCGGCAGCTGCTCTCGTTCGCGCGGGCGTTCATCGCGGACCCGAAGGTGCTCATCCTCGACGAGGCCACGGCGTCGCTCGACATCCCCTCGGAGCGACTCGTGCAGGAGGGCCTGGAGACCCTGCTCGCCGACCGCACCGCAGTGATCATCGCGCACCGACTGTCCACCGTCGCGATCGCCCACCGGGTGCTCGTGATGGAACACGGCCGGATCGTCGAGGACGGCACCCCCGCCGACCTCATCGCCGGCACCGGGCGGTTCGCCCAGCTGCACGCGGCCTGGCGCGACTCGCTCGTCTAGGCCCCGGTCGGGCTGCACCACGTGGTTGGCTTGCTCCATGAGCAACGACAGCGTGGTGCAGCCCGGCGGCGTCGCCCTGCACGACCCCTTCTACGGTGCCCCCTTCACCGAGGCCGTCCGACGGTTCTGGCGGAAGTACACCGTGTTCACCGGACGGGCATCGCGCGCCGAGTTCTGGTGGTGGTGGCTGACGTCGTTCGCGATCGGGCTCGTGCTGCAGCTCGTGCCGCAGGTGTTCACGCCGGACACCCCGGTGCTCGAGAACCCGGTCGGCTCGTACCTGTTCATGCTGTGGGTGCTCGCGACGCTCATCGGGTCGCTCGCCCTCGGCGCCCGACGGCTGCACGACGCCAACCTGTCCGGCTTCTGGCAGTTCCTGCACGTGCTGCCGGGCCTCGGCTCGCTCATCGTGTACGTGCTGTGCCTGCTGCCCGCGAAGCCGAAGGGTGCGCGCTTCGACCGCTGACGGTGGACCCTGGCGGTGCACCCTGGCGGGCCGGCCTGCGCGGCCGGGTATCAGAACGGGTCGTCCGCGTCCGTGGCGGGTGACCAGCGCGCACGACGCATGTCGAGCCTCCAGGCCGTCGTCCCCTGCACGAGCGGCGTCCCCTCGACGCGGTAGTGCTCGAGCGCCCGGACCTCGTGGTGCAGCGGCGGGTGCCCACCCGCGCGCACCACGCGCCACCACGGCAGGTCGGCGCCCTCGTGCGCCATCACCTTGCCGACGGCACGCGACGCCCGCGACCCGAGGGCTGCGGCGACGTCGCCGTACGTCATGACGTGACCCGGCGGGATCATCCGCACCACTTCGGCGACGGCGGCGCCGAAGTCGACGGGGACGTCGTCGGATGCCACGTCGTCGGAGGGCACGTCGTCGGGCGTGCTAGAGCGTCAGGACCGCGAAGTGGTCGCCGTACTGGGTCTCGCGCACGACCTCGAAGCCCACGGCGCGGAAGAACGCCTCGGGGCTGTCGTCGCCGCCCGGCTCGTAGACGACCGTCAGCCGCTCGAACCCACGGCTGCGCGCCTCGTCCGCCAGGCCGTGCACGGCGAAGCGACCGACGCCCCGGCCCTGTGCGCTCGCCGCCACGTTGACGCGCCAGATGCAGCTGCGCAGCTCTTCCTGCGCGTTGTCGGCGTCGAACGAACCGATGATCAGGCCGAGGACCTCGTCGTCGTCGAGGACGACACGGGTCCACGCGGAGCTCGGCTTGACGTCGGACTCGGCGACCCCGTAGGTGGTCGGCTGCACGAACTGTTCCTGGCCCGGCTTGAGCGTCAGGGAGTTGGCCGCGGCAGCGGTCTTCGCGGAGAGTTCTTCCAGGCGCAGGTCGGACATGCGGCCAGGCTAACGGTGCAGACCCTGCGGAAGCCAGTGACGACGGCAGACCGAGACCGCACCGTTGCCGCGGTATGGTCGCGGCATGGCAGAGCATCGACGCGGAGCGAACCTCCCGTCGATCGGCGGGTTCAACCGCACCGTGGTCCTGGACGCCGTCCGCCGCTCGCCCGACGGCCTGAGCCGCGTCGAACTCGCCGCCCGCACCGGCCTGAGCGCGCAGACCGTGTCGAACGTCACCCGGTTCCTGATCGAGGCCGGCATGATCGTCGAGTCCGGCACCGTCGTGTCCGGCCGCGGCAAGCCCCGCACCATCCTGCGGCTCGAACCGGGCAGCCGGTACGCGGTCGGCGTGCACGTCGACCCGGCCGTCGTCACCTACGTGCTGCTCGACCTCGCCGGCACCGTCGTCGCCGCGTCCACGACCTCGACCCCCACCGCCGACGACCCGTCCGAGGTGGTGCGCACCATCGCCTCGGCCGTCGACGGGCTCGTCGCCGACGCCGGGGTGGCCGTCGACAGCGTGCTCGGCGTCGGGATCGCGAGCCCCGGACCCATCGACGTCGAGGCCGGCATCGTGGTCGACCCGCCGTTCCTGCCCCGGTGGCGGGACGTGCCGCTGCGCGATGCGCTCGCCGAGGCCACCGGCTACCCGGTCCTGCTCGAGAAGGACGTCACGGCAGCCGCGGTCGGCGAGATGTTCCTGGCGGGGGAGTCCTCGGCCCGGAACTTCGCGTTCGTGTACTTCGGCACCGGGTTCGGCGTCGGGCTCGTCGTCGACCACGAACCCGTGCGCGGGGTGGGGTCGAACGCGGGTGACGCCGGGCACATCATGGTCGACCAGGGGTCGCTCGCGGGCACCCCGGACGGCTCGGGTACGCGCGGCGAGGTCGGTGCAGCCGTCGCGCCGGACCGGTTGGTGCGGGTCGCGCGGTCGCGGGGGCTGGCGTTGTCCGGCTGTGGTGCCGGTGCCGGGGCCGGGGCGGGTGCTGGTGCGGATGCCGGGGGCACCGCCGATGCCACGGACGCCGCCGATGCCGCCGATGTCGACGCCGTGAACGCCGCGTGGGACGAGCTCGCCGCGGCCATCGCGGACGGGGACGACACCGCCGTCACGCTCGCGGCCGATGCCGGCACCGTCATGGGCAACGCCGTCGTCCTCATCGTGAACCTGCTCGACATCGACCGCGTGGTGTTCGGCGGCCCGTTCTGGTCACGCATCGCGAGTGCTGCCCTGCCGGCTGCGCGGACCGCCATCGTCGGGTCGCCGCTGCTCGTGCCGAAGCACGCCGTGCAGGTGGTGGAGAGCGACCGCGGTGCCGACGTCGCCGCCGTGGGCGCAGCATGCCTGGTGCTCGACGCCGCGCTCTCGCCGCGGGCCAGCACCCTGCTCATCCGGCGCTGACGGCACGGCGCCGTCGCCCGGCGCCCTGCTCGGCCGGAGCACTCCGCCCCGGCCCGCTACGCTGCGATCCGACGCAGCCGCCAGGTGTGCGGGATTGACGGGGGACACATGACGGACAGCACGGACACCACGGACAGCGCGAACGACACGGACGGCACGATGGACCCGCGGTGGGCGAGGGTGCGCCCACTCGTGTTCCGGACGATCATCGGCGCGGTCGTCGCCGCGGGCCTGGTCGGCATCGCCGCGGTGCTCCTCGGCGACTTCGGCATGGTCGCGGTCCAGCTGCTCCTGACGATCGTCGTGGTCGTCGTGTTCGCGCTGCTGTCCTGGTACGACGCCGATGTCTCGTCCAGGCGGTCGGGGATCTTCGCGTTCGCGAGCATCGCCACGTCGATGTACCTGCTCGTCGCCGGTCTGTACAAGGTGTGGATCGTGCCGACGGGCGTCTCCGGTGACGGCATCTGGTTCGTCCTGGAGCACTTCTGGCACTGGATCTGGCTCGTCGGCGTCGCCCGGGTGGCGCTCCTGCACGTCCACCTGCTCCTCGTGATCCACCGGCGGTACCCGACGCCCGTCCTGCAGGTCGTCGCGAAGGCCACCGTCGGCGTCATCGCCCTGCTCGCACTGCTGCTCTCGATCCCGCTGCTCGCGCCGGACGTCGACTACGCCCGCGGCTACTGGCGGCTCGTCTGGGTGGTGGTGATCCTCGACCTGCTCGGGACCGTCGTGGTGCCCCTGAGCAACGCCCTGTTCCGTCCGCGAGCCACGCTGCCGTCTGCGACGTGGCCGGTGCCCGAGCAGCAGCCGGCGTGGAGCGCGACGCCGACGCCCGCCGCTCCCGCACCGGCACCCGATGTGCCGCTGCCGCCCGCTCCTGCGCCCGCTCCCGCTCGCGCCTCCACCCCCGGCCCCGCGCCCGAGACGGTCGTCGCGTCCGACGGGCGTCGCTACGCGTCCCGTCCGTCGGCCTCCCGCGCCCTGGCCTGGCCCCGCTACGTCGACGGCACGCCCCTGCCCGCGCTGCCCGACGGGACGCCGGACTTCTCGGAGGTCACCGAGCGCTGACACCTCGAGCAACGAGTGTGCAGAAGACGTCGGGTCCGCAGTGCGGACCCGACGTCTTCTGTTCACCGGATGCGGTGAGCGCGACCGCAGGGCGGACTGGAGGCGCGGTGCGGGCCCGCACCGCGCCTCCCGTCCGCACGCCGCGGGTCCACGGCGCCGGGCGCGACCCGGGACACCGCCCGTTCACCCCGCGGCCACCGGCCGGTCGCGTGGATGCTGAACAGTCGTGCAGGTCTTCGCCCGCTCGCTCCCCCGAGAAGGACCCTGCATGCGCGCTCCCGCTCTGCGCCCGCCCACCCTGCGCCCGCCAACACTCCGCATCGGCGCCGCCGTCGCGACCGCCCTGGTCGTCGCCGCCGGTGTCGTCACCGCCAGTCCGGCCCTCGCCGCCGTCGGTGACGACGACCCGGCCGTCGGCGCCGTCGCGGCGAACGGCCTCGTCGTCAACGAGGTCGAGTCGAACGGCGACGACACCGACTGGGTCGAGCTCAAGAACACCTCGGGCACCGCGATCGACCTGACCGGGTACGCGTTCCTCGACTCCGACAACTCGCACGACGCGTACGTGCTGCCCGGCGGCTCGACGATCGCCGCCGGCGGGTACTTCGTCGTCGACCAGCTGTCCGCGACCGCCCCCGGCTTCGACTTCGGACTCGGCGGTGCCGACACCGCGCGCCTCTACGACCCCGCCGGCGACCTGGTGCTCCGGTACGCCTGGACGACCCACGCGGGTGTGACCTACGGCCGCTGCGCCGACGGTGTCGGGCCGCTCGTGGACACCACGGCCTCGACGAAGGGCACGGCGAACGACTGCTCCTCGCCCGTGCGCATCAACGAGGTCGAGTCGCAGGACGGCACCCCCGGCGACTGGGTGGAGCTGACCAACACCGGCAGCACCACCGTCGACCTGGGCGGGTACGTGCTGCGCGACAGCGAGGACGACCACACGTACACGATCCCCGCGGGCACGACCGTCGCGGCCGGGGGCTTCACCGTCCTCGACGAGGCGGCGTTCGGCTTCGGACTCGGCAAGGCGGACTCCGCGCGGCTCTTCGACGCCCGCGGTGCGGTCGTCGACTCGACCTCGTGGACGGCGCACGCCGCCACCACGTACGGCCGCAACCCCGACGGCACCGGCGACTTCGCCGAGACGGCAGCACCCACGAAGGGTGCGGCGAACCGGTTCGCCGGCATCGTCACCGCCGAGGCCTGGCCCGGCGGCCCGGACGAGACCGTGCTCGACGACGAGGACACCTTCACCGGTGACCTGAGCGGCATCGACTGGACGACCTCGGGGAGCTCGCGGGACGGGCAGCTCTGGGCCGTGCAGAACGGCGACGGCCTGCTCTACCACCTGACCTCGGACGGCGCGGGCGGCTGGGCGCCGTCGAACGCCGCTGGCATCGACCTGCGCTACGCCGACGGCACGGGCACCCCGGACGCCGAGGGCGTGACCGTCACGAGCGACGACCCCGGCGCCGTCTACGTGTCGACCGAGCGGAACAACGACGTGTCGAGCACGAGCCGCCCGTCGGTCCTGCGCTACACCACGACCGACGGCTCCGAGGCCACCCTGCGGGCCACAGACGAGTGGAACCTCGCCGCGGACTTCCCCGGGCTCGGCGCGAACGCCGGGCTCGAGGGCGTCACCTGGATCCCGGACACCTGGCTCACCGCGCACGGCTTCGCCGACGAGCGCACCGGCGCCGCCTACGCACCGTCGAGCTACGCCGGACACGGCGAGGGGCTGTTCTTCGTCGGGGTCGAGGGCACCGCGAGTGTGTACGCCTACGCCCTGATGGACGACGGGTCCTCGTCGCGCATCGCCACGATCGCGACCTCGCTCGCCGTCGTCGCCGACGTGCAGTTCGACCCGACGCTCGACGCGCTCTGGGTGGTCTGCGACGAGGTGTGCTCCGGCCGGACCGCGCTGTACGAGGTGACCGACGGGGCCTTCGCCGCCTCGACGCTGTACGAGGCGCCGTCGGCCGCCGACCGCACGCTCGCCAACGAGGGCTTCGCGATCTCGGGCGTCTGCACGGACGGGGAGCGCGCGACCTTCTACGCCGACGACAACGACACGGACGGGTTCTCGCTCCGGACGGGGACGTACCCGTGCGAAGGCGGCGACACCGATCCGGGCACGGAGCCCACGCCGACTCCGACCCCGGGCGACGGCGGCACGACGCCGGCCCCGACCCCGATTGGGACGCCCACAGCGGTCCCGACCCCGGGTCCCTCGGCTGCCCCGGTTGCTCCGGTGGCGCCGTCGGGGTCGCTGTTGACGGAGGCGAACCGTGGTGGGGTGTCGGCTCCGGCGTCGGCTCGTGCGGGGGAGACGATCTCGGTGACGGTGGGCACGGCGTCGGCCGGTGACACGGTGAACGTGTGGCTGTTCTCGGAGCCGACGCTGATCGGCACGGCTGTGGTCGCATCCGAGGGGACGGTTCGGGTGACGATCCCGGCGGACACGATGGCCGGCGTGCACCGCCTCGCGGTGACGGCTGCTGACGGGAGCCTGATCGGGTGGACCCCGATCACGATCACCGTGGATGGGCAGCTCGCGTTCACGGGTGCTGCGGGCCTCGGTGCCGGTGCGTTGGTGGCGTTCCTGCTGCTCGCGGCGGGCGCGGGTGTGCTGGTCGTGCGTCGCCGACGTCGGGCTGTGGCTGCGGAGTAGTCCCCACGCCCCACGGGCGCACTTCGTGAGCAGGAATGGTCGGGTCCGCAGTGGGGACCCGACCGTTTCTGCTCACCATGCGCGGTGGGCGCGACCGCGTGACGGACGGGAGGCGCGGTGCGGGGCCGCCCCGCGCCTCCAGGCCGGTGGGTGGCTGCGGTCAGTCCGCCGACCCGTGCATGGTCTGGGTGTCGTCCTGACCGGGGATGGCGTCCTTCGTGGTCCAGCCGTACCAGCGGCCGTCGATCTCGGTGACCGCGCGGCCGTCGCCGCAGGTGACCAGGCCCTTCGTCGGGAGCTCCTCGGGCAGGAAGTCGGCGGTCATCGCCGTGCCGCCGTACGACTCGTCGAGCGGGGTGCAGTCGTCCACGTCGACGCCGTCCTTCGAGGCGAACCCGATGACGTACCCGGGCTGGGAGACGTGGAGGCGCACGTCGATGTCCTTCGCGTCCTTCGGCACCCACTTCGGCATGAAGAAGGCCAGGTCCTCGGACTCCCCGGAGCGCGGGGCGTCGGAGTACGCGTCGAAGTGCTTCTGCGGGGTCTTGTTCGGCACGATGTCCTGGATCGCGCTGCAGCCGGCGGTCAGCAGCAGGGCGGACACCGCGGCGGTGGAGGCGAGGGCGATCCGGAGGGTGCGGCGGGCGGTGGTGGGACGCGTGTCGGTGCTCATGGATCCAGTCTCACGACGGACGCGGTGCTGAAACATCACGTGCGCACCCGGAAGTGGTCGGGGGTTACCCCCACCCGCCGCGCCGGGCCTGCCGAGGAGTACTCAGGAGTGCCCAGGTCGCCCCGGTAAGCAGGTTCGGTGCACCAGACGCAGCAGCCACCGGTCGGAGTCCCCTGGCACCAGGCCACCTTCCCCGCCTCGTTCTCGCGGTTCTGGCGGGGGTACGTCGTGTTCCGCGGTCGTGCCGCTCG
Source organism: Curtobacterium sp. MCLR17_034 (assembly GCF_003234485.1). NCBI lineage: Bacteria > Bacillati > Actinomycetota > Actinomycetes > Micrococcales > Microbacteriaceae > Curtobacterium > Curtobacterium sp. MCLR17_034. The sequence continues at coordinate 8,031 of NZ_QKTH01000001.1, read as the reverse complement.
TGCCGAGTTCTGGTGGTGGGCGCTGTGGTGGGCGATCATCTCCGCGGCGATCAACATCGTGTACGGCATCGGACTCTTCATGACGCCGCCACCGATGCCGAGCCCGGACGAGACGCGCGTCCTCGACCAGGCGATGCAGTCCTTCAACCCGTTCCCGGTCTGGTGGTTCCTGCTCACGTCGATGCCGGTCTTCGCCCAGATCGCACTGGGGGTCTTCGTGGTCGTCGGACTCGCGGCGCTGCTGCCCTGGATCACCATCGCGGTGCGGCGGCTCCACGACACGAACCGCTCCGGGTGGTGGGTCCTGCTGTACCTCGTGCCCGCCGGCAACATCGCGCTCGCCGTGTTCCTCGCACTGCCCTCGGAGCCACCCGCGGCACCGCAGCAGTCCGGGCCACCCGTCGGTGATCGGCCCGCGCACCCGGTCGTGACACCGCAGTAGCGTCGGGGCATGCAGCAGGAGATCCTCCGGTACACCGCCTTCGCCGCCGAGCCGGGCGGTGGCAACCCCGCCGGGCTCGTGCTCGACGCGGCCGGGCTGTCCGACGCCCAGATGCTCGCGATCGCCCGGCAGGTCGGGTACCCCGAGACCGCATTCGTCGTGGGTGCGACGTCGACCGGGCCGCGGGTCCGCTACTTCTCGCCGAGCGCCGAGGTGCCGTTCTGCGGGCACGCCACCGTCGCACTGGCCGTCGCGCTGGCCGAGCGCGAGGGGCCGGGCCGCCGGGTGTTCACGACCCTGGCTGGCGAGGTCGCGCTCGACGCCACCGTCGGTGCGGACGGCTCGGTGCAGGTCGCGATGACGAGCGTCGAGCCGGCGACACGGGACATCGAGCCGGGTCTGCTGGCGCGGCTGTTCGACCTGCTCGGGCTCTCGGCGGCGGACATCGCTCCGGGGTTCCCGGTGCTGGAGTCCTTCGCCGGCAACTGGCACCCGGTGCTCGTGCTGCACGACGGCGAGCTGTTCCACCAGTTCCGGTTCGCGCCGGGGCCCCTCGCCGAGCTCAAGCGCGAGGCCGGCTGGGCGGGGACCGTCACGGTGCTGCACCGCACCGGCGACCGGGAGTACGAGGCCCGCAACCTGTTCCCCGCCGGGCGCATCACCGAGGACCCGGCGACGGGATCGGCAGCGGCGTCCACCGGGGCGTACCTGCGGCAGATCGGGGCAGTGCAGCCGGGCGACCGCGTCACTATCCGGCAGGGGCGGCACGTCGGGCGTCCGAGTCTGCTGCTCGTGGACGTGCCCGAGGCCGGCGGGATCACGGTGACGGGGAGCGCGACGCCGATCTCCTGACGGACGTTCCTTCCCAGAACGCACGCGATGGGAAGCGGAATCGGGCGTACCTGGTCGAAACTTCCGACCCGGTACGCCCGATTCCGCCCGGTACGCCCGATTCGACTCCGTACGCCCGATTCCGCCCGGTACGCCCGAATCGGCCCGAGAAACTCCTTGACACGGTTAAGTCAATACGGTGGACTAATCCTGCGCGCGGGCGATGGTGCCCGCGGACATCACCCGTGCAAAGGAGCACCGATGAAACGCACCCGCATCATCGCCGGACTCGCAGCTGTGGCCGTGGCCGCAGTCGGTCTGGCTGGCTGCTCGAGCTCGGGGTCCGCCTCGAGCGACACGATCAAGATCGCGTACCAGAAGTTCGGTGCCTTCCAGCAGCTCGACGCCCAGATGAAGGTCGTCAAGAAGCAGTACGAGAAGGACAACCCCGGCAAGAAGGTCACCCTCGTGCCCATCCAGGCGCAGGGCAACGACTACTACACCAAGCTCGCGCTCATGAACAAGGCGCCGGCCACCGCCCCGGACGTCATGTACGAGGACACGTTCCTCGTCAAGGCCGATGCCGAGGCGGGCTACCTGCTGCCACTCGACAAGTACACGGACAAGTGGGACGAGTGGGACCAGTTCTTCGACAACGCCAAGCAGGCCGGGCAGGGTGACGACGGCAAGATCTACGGTGTCCCGATGGGCACCGACACCCGAGCCCTCTGGTACAACAAGGACATCTTCAAGAAGGCCGGGCTCGAGGTCCCGTGGAAGCCGAAGACCTGGGACGACGTGCTCGCGGCGGCGAAGACCATCAAGGACAAGCAGCCCGACGTCATCCCGTTCAACATCTACTCGGGCAAGGCGCAGGGCGAGGCCTCGACCATGCAGGGCTTCGAGATGCTCCTGTACGGCGCCGACGGCTCCGGCAACACCCTGTACAAGGACAAGAAGTGGGTCACCGGCTCGAAGCAGTTCGAGGACTCGCTCAAGTTCGTGAAGGACGTCTACCAGGGCGGCCTCGGCCCGACACCGCAGCAGGCGCTCGACACGAACGTCGGCACGACCATCGCCCAGACGTGGCTGCCGAAGGGCAAGCTCGCGATCGACCTGGACGGTTCGTGGCAGTCCGGCACGTGGCTGAAGTCCGGCACCGCGCCGTGGCCCGAGTGGAACGACGTGATGGGCCAGGCACCCATGCCGACCCAGAACGGGCAGGCTCCCGGCTACAACTCGATGTCCGGCGGCTGGACCCTGGCGGTGGGCGCGAAGTCGAAGAACCCGCAGGCGGCGTTCGACTTCATCACGAGCTTCCTCGACAAGGACGGTTCGCTGAAGTACGACACCGAGAACAGCCAGATCGCGGTGCGCAAGGACGTCGCGGACGACCCGGCCTACACGGCGGCGAACCCGACGTTCAAGTTCTTCTCGGGGTTGGTGGAGAACACCAACTTCCGCCCGGCGACGAGTGACTACTCGCAGGTGTCCAACGCGATCCAGGTCGCGATGGAAGCGGTCATGACCGGTCAGCAGTCGCCGAAGGACGCGGCTGCCGCCTACGACAAGGCCGTCACGCAGGTGGTCGGCAAGGAGAACACCGTCTCCGCTGGTTGACGGACGTCACCCACTGACGGCCGGGAGGCGCGGGGCGGTCCCGCACCGCGCCTCCCGGCCGTCCTTCCCCACCTTCGGAACCCCTCCGCACCCGGAAGGCACCCATCGTGTCCAGCACCCCCCTCGCGCCGACGCTGTCGGCGCCCGGTGCGCCGAAGCGCACCGATCCACCCGTGCCGCGCAAGCGGCGACCACTGCGGAACGTCGGACGAGCGGTCCCGCTCCTGCCCGCCCTGGTCCTCCTCGTCATCTTCCTGCTCGGCCCCGTCATCTCGTCGTTCTACGGGTCGTTCACCAACTCGGCCCTGACCGGTGCCAGCGCGGCCGACCAGCAGTTCGTCGGCTTCCAGAACTACGTCGAGCTGTTCCAGGACCCGGACTTCCCGAAGTCCGTCATCCTGACCGTCGTCTTCCTGCTGGCCTCGGCCGTGGTGGGACAGAACGTGCTCGGCCTCGGGTTGGCCCTGCTGATGCGCTCGGCCAACAAGGCCGTCCGGGCGATCGTCGGCACCTTCGTGGTCGCCGCGTGGGTCCTGCCGGAGATCGTGGCGTCCTTCGCGGCGTACGCGTTCTTCAACGACGAGGGGACGCTCAACACGTTCCTCGCCTCGATCGGGATCACCGGAGCGAACTGGCTCTACACGTACCCGATGCTCGCCGTGATCCTGGCGAACATCTGGCGCGGCACCGCCTTCTCGATGCTCGTCTACTCGGCCGCCGTGCAGGAGGTCCCCGAGGAGATCACCGAGTCCGCCGAGGTCGACGGAGCCACCGGCTGGCAGCGGCTCGTCTACATCACGCTCCCGGTGATCCGCCGGAGCATCTCGACGAACCTCATGCTCACGACGCTGCAGACCCTGTCGGTCTTCACGCTGATCTTCGTGATGACCGGCGGCGGTCCGGGCACGAACTCGTCGACCCTGCCGATCCTGGCGTACCAGGAGGCGTTCAAGTTCTCGCAGCTCGGCTTCGGGACCGCGATCGCGACCATCCTGCTCGTGGTGGGGGCGGTCTTCTCGATCATCTACATCCGGGCCCTCAAGCCGGAGGTGGACTGATGGCCATGACAGCCCCGTCCCTCGACCAGACCACGACCCGCTCGGTGACCGCACCGGGGTCGATGCACATGACGTCACCGCGCGGCCGCACCATGCGGTGGGTGTCGAACACCGTGCTGCTCGTCATCGCGGTGTGCTTCGCGGTGCCGCTGCTCTGGCTCGTGCTCGCCTCGTTCGACACCCAGGCGTCGCTGTCGGTGAAGTTGCCCTCGCAGTTCACCCTGGACAACTTCGCGAAGGTGCTCACCCCCGAGCTGTCGTTCATCCCGCTCGCGAACAGCCTGCTGCTCTCCGGCGGCACCGCGGTCGTCACCGTGGTGTTCGCGCTGCTCGCCGCGTACCCGCTGTCCCGGTACAAGATGCGGGTCAACAAGCCGTTCCTGTACAGCATCCTGTTCGGCACCGGCCTGCCGATCACCGCGATGATGGTGCCCGTCTACGCGCTGTTCGTGTCGCTCAACCTGATCGACAACGTGTGGGGCTGCATCTTCTTCCTCGCCGCCACGTCGCTGCCGATGGCGATCTGGATGGCGAAGAACTTCATGGACTCGGTGCCGATCTCGCTGGAAGAGGCGGCGTGGACCGACGGCGCCTCGATGCTCACCACCCTGACCCGCATCGTGATCCCGCTCATGCGTCCGGGCATCGCGGTCGTGTTCATCTTCGTGTTCATCCAGGCGTGGGGGAACTTCTTCGTCCCGTTCGTCCTGCTGCTCTCGCCCGAGAAGGTGCCCGCCGCGGTGAGCATCTTCAACTTCTTCGGGCAGAACGGGGCGGTGGCGTACGGGCAGCTCGCCGCGTTCTCGATCGTCTACTCCGTGCCCGTCATCGCCCTCTACGTGATCGTGTCCCGAGGCCTCGGCGGCGGCAACGCCCTCGCCGGCGGCATCAAGGGCTGATCCGCCGGTCCACCCCGGCACACTCTCGAAAGGAAACACATGCACCAGGACGAACCGCTCGTCGAGGCCCGGATCGCCCGCCTCGTGCGCGACCGTGTCGACCCCGCCGTCCTCCGTCGCTCGGCCCCGGTGACGATCGAGGCGTGGGAGGTGCCGGGCGAACCGGTGCCGTTCGACGCCGCCGTGGGCGAGACGTACACACCGTTCACGGTGGGGTCGCACTGGGGCGGACGCCCGTGGGGCACGACGTGGTTCCGGGTGACCGGGACCGTGCCGGCGGACTTCGGCACCGCGCCGGGGACCACCGCCGAGCTCCTCGTCGACCTGGGGTTCACCAAGCGGCAGCCCGGGTTCCAGGCCGAGGGACTCGCGTTCCGCGCCGACGGCTCCACGATCAAGGCGATCGAGCCGCGGAACGACACCGTGCCGCTCGAGGTCGGCCCGGGGGAGTCCTTCGAGCTCTGGATCGAGGCCGGGGCGAACCCGGACATCGGCGGCGACTCGTTCCAAGGGGCGACGCCGCTCGGCTCGCGCTCCACCGCCGGTGACGACCCGATCTACCGCCTGAAGGCCCTCGAGGTCGTCGAGCGCGACGACACCGTGTGGGAACTGCAGCAGGACCTCTGGGTGCTGCGCGGGCTGATGGCCGAGCTCCCCACCGACGGCACCCGCGGCGCCGACATCCTGCGGGCGCTCGAACGCGCCGCCGATGCACTCGACCCGGACGACGTCGCCGGCACGGCTGCGGACGCCCGGCAGGTCCTGGCGCCCGTGCTCGCCGTCCCCGCCAGCCCCGCCGCCCACCGCGCGATCGCAGTCGGGCACGCCCACATCGACTCCGCCTGGCTGTGGCCCGTGCGCGAGACGAAGCGCAAGTGCGCCCGGACGTTCTCGAACGTGCTCGACCTGATGGACCGCGACCCCGACTTCACCTTCGCCTGCTCGTCCGCGCAGCAGTACGCGTGGATCCGCGACGAGTACCCGTCCATCTGGACCCGCATCAAGCAGCGGGTCGCCGAAGGGCGGTGGATCCCGGTCGGCGGCATGTGGGTCGAGTCGGACACCAACCTGCCCGGCGGTGAGGCCCTGGCCCGCCAGTTCGTCGCCGGCAAGCGCTTCTTCCTCGAGGAGTTCGGCATCGACACCCCCGAGGCCTGGCTCCCCGACTCGTTCGGCTACTCGGGCGCCCTGCCGCAGATCGTCCGCGCTGCCGGCTCGAAGTGGTTCGTCACCCAGAAGCCGTCGTGGAACGAGACGAACGTCATCCCGCACACCTCGTTCCACTGGGAGGGCATCGACGGCTCGCGCGTGCTGACGCACCTGCCCCCGGCCGACACCTACAACTCCGACGTCTCGCCCGCCGACCTGCGCCGCGGCGAACGGAACAACAAGGAACGCGGCACCGCGAACACCTCGATGCTCCTGTACGGCTTCGGCGACGGCGGCGGCGGTCCCACCCGCGAGATGGTCGGCGCCGCACACCGCCAGCACGACCTCGACGGGTCGCCCCACGTCACACTCGGCACGCCGGCGCAGGTGTTCGAGCAGCTCGAAGCCGAGCTGCCGACACCCGGGGTCTGGTCGGGGGAGATGTACCTCGAGTTCCACCGCGGCACCTACACGTCGCAGATCCGCACGAAGCAGGGCAACCGCCGCTCCGAGCACCTGCTCCGCGAAGCCGAGCTCTGGGCAGCGGCGGCGGCGGTCCGGCTCGGCAGCGAGTACCCGTACGCCGAACTCGAGGACGCCTGGCACACCGTCCTGCTGCAGCAGTTCCACGACATCCTGCCCGGGTCCTCGATCGCGTGGGTGTACGAGAACGCCGAGGAGCAGTACGCCCGGGTCGCCGAGGTGCTCGAGGGGCTGATCGGCAGTGCGACGACGGCGCTCGCCGCAGGTGGGAGCGGAACCGGTGCCGTCACCGGCGCCGCCGCCGACGCCGCGTCGGTCGTGCGCTTCAACGCCTCGCCGGTCGCGGCAGGGGACGTGACCGCCCTGGCAGGTTCGGTCGTCCACGCACCGCGACCCGTGCCTCCCGTCCGGAGCGGCGACCGCTTCGTCTTCGACACCGGCGTCGTCACCGCGACCATCGACGCTGCAGGCCTCGTCGTCTCGTTCGTCGACCACGCCACCGGACGCGACGCGATCGCACCAGGCGCTGCGGCGGCGGAGTACACGGTCTTCCGGGACACCCCGAACCAGTGGGAGGCCTGGGACATCGACCGCGCGTACCAGCGCAACGGCACGGTGCTGTCGGCGTCGTCGGTCGCGATCGCAGGCGACGAGCTCGTGGTGGAACGGTCCTTCGGATCGTCGACGCTCACCACGCGCTACTCGGCCGTGCAGGGCGAACCCGAGCTGAGCGTCGAGACCGAGGTCGACTGGCACGAGCACCAGAAGCTGCTGAAGCTCGCGTTCCCGATCGACGTGCTCGCGTCGTCGGCCTCGAGCGAGATCCAGTTCGGGCACATCGACCGGCCGACGCACCAGAACACCTCATGGGACCACGCACGCTTCGAGACCTCGGCACACCGCTGGGTGCACGTCGCGGAGCCCGGGTTCGGCGTCGCCGTGGCGAACGACTCGACCTACGGCCACGACATCACGCGCGAGACCCGGCCGGACGGCGGGATCACCACGCTCGTGCGGGAGTCGCTGCTGCGCGGACCGACGTTCCCGGACCCGAACGCCGACCAGGGGCACCACGTGTTCCGGACGGTGCTGCGGATCGGGGCCTCGGTGCTCGACGCCGCCGACTCCGGGTACCGGCTGAACCTGCCGGTGCGGAGCGTGCCCGGGTCGGCCGAGGTCGCGCCGCTCGTCACGGTGTCGTCGCCACAGGTGTTCGTCGAGGCAGTCAAGCTCGCCGAGGACCGCTCGGGAGACGTCGTCGTGCGCCTGTACGAAGGACTCGGGGGCCGGGCTGCTGACGTCGGGGTCACCTTCGGGTTCGACGCTGCGTCGGTGGCGCAGGTCGACCTGCTCGAACGGCCGCTGGAGCGCTCGTGGTCGGCCGGGGAGCCCGTCGTGCTGACCGTGCGGCCGTTCGAGATCGTGACGCTGCGCGTGCGTCGGGCCTGAGGCAGCGGGCCCGGCGTTCGGTCGGGGAGAGACCGCGGCGCCGGACGGGACACGGGTGCGTTCCGTCCGGCGCCGTGTTGCGTGTGGGTGGGTGCGGGTG